>JBIMKD010000193.1:0-19765 GCA_043673815.1 Chromatiales bacterium | reverse complement strand
GGCTATTGTGAGCGGGGTGCTGTCGTTCGGCACCCGTCATGTATCGCACGAATCGCCGCAGAAGGCAAGACAAGATGAGGCCCCCTTGCGCTGGCAAGATGTCTGGGTCGAAACCAAATGCGGTGCGCGTGAACTGTGCGAGGCGGGCGTTCGGCCCGGGACGCGCATGGTGGTGGGCAAACACCGCAAACGGCCTTTCCGGATCAAGGACTATATCGCCAGTTATACGCTGGACAACAAGGCGTCGATCGCAATTCTGTTGGTACTGGCGGCGCAATTACGGGACTGCGGGCGCGACATCTATCTTGTGGCCTCTGCTAAGGAAGAGGTCGGCGCGATGGGCGCGCTTTATTTCACGCAACGACAGCCGCTCGATGCGCTCATCGCGCTTGAGATCTGTCCCTTGGCACCCGAGTACCCGATCGAAGATGGGATCGCCCCGGTGTTACTCTCTCAAGATGGGTACGGACTCTACGACGAAGGCCTCAATAGGGATCTGCGGCAAGCTGCGGCAAGGAGCAACGTGCCGCTGCAGCTAGCCGCCATCAGCGGATTCGGTAGCGATGCATCGCTCGCCATGAAATTCGGTCATATCGGACGCGCGGCTTGCTTAGGATTTCCGACGCAGAACACGCACGGATATGAGATCGCGCACCTGGGCGCGATGGCCAATTGCATCGAGGTGCTTGCCGCATTTTGCGCGGGAACACCTTAGATCGTCCCTTGCGGGGGGCGAGCACGGCATGACCGGTCTCGGGAGCTACGCGCGTCCAGTACTCTTCGGGCGGCGTTTGATACCACTGCGTTATGCGCATGAGTAGGCACGCACAGGATGTCCGGTTACGACCTTGACTTGTTTGTCATCGGCGCCGGTTCCGGGGGCGTACGCGCGGCGCGCACCGCCGCCGAGCTCGGCGCGCGCGTTGCGATCGCGGAGTCACGCCAACTCGGAGGCACATGCGTTAATTTGGGTTGTGTTCCTAAGAAATTCCTCGTCTATGGAGCCCACTATCGCGACGACCTGAGCGAAGCCCCCGCGTATGGCTGGAGCGTACGAGAACCGGCTTTCCAGTGGGGCCGGTTGATCGCCAATAAGGACGCGCAAGTCGCTAAGCTACGGCAACATTATGGACGCCTGTTGCGCGCAGCGGGCGTGACGATCATCCACGGGCGCGCCCGATTGGTGGATGCGCATACCGTCGCGGTCGATGCGTTGCGCTACCGCGCGCGTTTCATTCTCATCGCGACCGGGAGCCGGCCGAAGCGCCCGGACGTGCCCGGGCAGGAGCTCGCGGTTACCTCCGACGAAGCTTTCTCGCTCCCGCATTTTCCCAAGCGCATTGTGATCGTCGGCGGAGGTTACATTGCCGTCGAATTCGCTGGCATTTTCAATGGAATGGGGGCGCATACCACGCTCCTGCATCGGGGGCCCCTGTTTCTGCGGGGCTTCGATGACGATGCGCGCGGTTTCTTAGCAGAGCAGATGCAAAACAAGGGAGTTTCGTTCAGGTTTGATACCGAAGTAAACGCACTCACGCGCATCCCGGGCGGTTCGCGTGTGTCTCTTGGCAACGGCGAGGACCTCGAAGCGGAGCTTGTGATGTATGCGATCGGACGGGTCCCGCAGGTAAGCGGACTTGGTCTCGACGCTCTGGGCATCGCCAGGACCGAAAGCGGCGCAATCGTGGTAAACGATGAGTATCGATCCTCGGTTTCATCGGTCTATGCCATCGGCGATGTCATTGATCGGGTCCGACTAACGCCGCTAGCCATCGCCGAAGGCATGGCGGTGAGCCGTTGTCTCTTCGGAAACGCCGCGCACGGGGTCGATTACGACAATATTCCGACGGCCGTGTTCAGTCAGCCGGAGCTCGCCACCGTCGGCCTCACGGAGGCGAGCGCCCGCGCGCGTTTTGATCAAATCAAGGTCTATAAGACGCAGTTTACGCCCCTGAAATACACCCTTTCCGGACGTGACGAGCGGGCTTTTCTGAAGCTCATCGTCGCGGCGCCGAGCGATCGAGTGGCCGGCGCCCATATGGTGGGGCCCGAGGCCGCCGAAGTGATCCAAGGTATCGCCATCGCTCTCAAGGCCGGGGCCACCAAGGCGGTGTTCGATGCCACCTTGGGCATACACCCCACGCTGGCGGAGGAATTCGTGACCCTGCGCCGGTTGGAAGCTTAGCTTGTGGATTCAATTTGCAAACTCATGTATAAATAACAACTTAGCGGATAGAAGGACGTGTTTTAAGAGCGTTTGCCCTGGAGCAATATGCAAATATTTTTATATCCAGGAGCGAATGGGCTTGCTTTCCTGCCGATAGCGGCTAAAATAGGCTGTGTTTAAAGACAGTCAGACGATTTTACTATGGAAAAACTTACGTCACGTCAAGCCCAAATCCTTAAGATGATCCGCAGGTTTATGGACTCTAAAGGGTTTCCACCCACGCGCGCCGAGATCGCAGGCAAGCTTGGTTTTCGCTCTCCGAATGCGGCCGAGGACCACCTCAGAGCGCTCGAGCGCAAAGGTGCGATCAGGCTTCTACCAGGGGCCTCTCGTGGCATACAGGTGTTAACCGAAGGGCCGGCCGGGATCCCGGTTGTGAGCCGGGTTGCCGCGGGCGTCCCCCTCGTCGCCGAGGAGAACATAGAAAGCCACTGCGCCATAGACCCGGACATCTTCGATCCCGCGGCCGATTTCTTCCTACGGGTGCGAGGATTGAGCATGCGGGATGCCGGGATCCAGAACGGCGACCTCTTAGCCGTTCATGCCACACCCGAGGCCGCGAGCGGGCAGATCGTCGTGGCCCGTCTGGGAGAGGAGATTACCGTCAAACGCTTCCGCCGCCGTGGTAATCAGGTACGGCTTCTCCCCGAGAACCCAGAGTTCACCCCCGTCGAGGTCGATATGCGCGACGACTCCCTGGTCATCGAGGGGATCGTCGTCGGTGTCTTGAGAACGCACCTCGGGAGCATGGGGCGGGCGTAGATCGTGTCGGCTCGATGATGAACTACTATCATTGCGCGCCCCTGGCGAAGGGCGCGGGGGGCGTCACGTGCTTGCTAATAAAGAATTACGCCCTGACCGCGGCCTGGACAAGCATCGACGGCAGGACATCGCCGGATACGGGCCGGCTGATGATATATCCCTGAACATAGGAACAGTTTCTTCGCCGAAGGAATTCAACCTGCGCGTTGGTTTCGACGCCCTCGGCCACCACCGGGATTTTGAGATTCTCGGCCATGGCGAGTATGGCGGAAACGATGGCGGCGTCTTTCGGATCCACGGTGATATGACGAATGAAACTGGTATCAATCTTGAGCTTATCGACAGGCAGTTGCCTGAGGTAATTTAGTGACGAACGGCCGGTGCCGAAGTCGTCGAGAGTCACTCGGATGCCCAACTCCTTAAGCGCCGGCAGCGTCTTGAAGATAGACTGTTCGGCGCGGAGTATTGAGGTCTCCGTGAGCTCGATCTCGACCGCTTCGGGAGGCAGTCCCGATTCGTGTAACGCGGATTGAAGCAGAGCCACAAGATCTTGGCGGATGAATTGCACGCCCGATACGTTGATGGCGACGGTCAATCCATGATGACCGGCCGCCCGCCAAGCACCGGCTTGCTGACAAGCGTGGTGGATGATCCATTCTCCGATCGGAGCGATGAGCCCGGTCTCTTCGGCTAACGGTATGAATCGTTCCGGCCCGATCAAGCCTTCGTGCGGATGATGCCATCGCAACAGCGCCTCTGCGGCCACAATCCGTCCGCTCTTCAGTTCCACCTGCGGTTGATAGACCAATTTTAACTCATTCCGCTCGACGGCTTTCCGTAATGCGTTTTCCAGCGCATGGCGCTTGACGGCCGCAACGTTCATGGCGTCGCGGTAGAATTGATAGGTATTCTTCCCTAGCTCTTTGGCATGGTACATCGCCATGTCGGCATTCTTGATCAGCGTATCGGCGTCCATGCCGTCATTCGGATAAATGGTGATCCCGATGCTGGCCCCGACATGTAACTCGGTATTGCCGTGAAGAAATGGTGTTTCCACGGCCTTGAGCACGCGCTCGGCGACCGTCGCGGCCTCGATAGGAAGACTGATGCTCGGTAACAAGATAGTGAATTCGTCTCCGCCTAAGCGCGCTACGGTCTGACCCTCGGCCGGATTCGGGAACTGCCGGCCGACGTAATCGTCCGCGCGCACGCAGTTTAGCAACCGCCCGGAAAGCTCGCGCAGCACCACATCGCCGGCTTGATGACCAAGCATGTCGTTGACGCGTTTGAAGTCATCGAGGTCTAGAAACAATAACGCCAGCGATTGCTCGCGGCGGCGCGCGTGGGCTAGGGCGTGTTTCAGGTATTCGCTGAACAAGCGCCGGTTCGGCAAGCGCGTGAGGCTATCGTGATACGCGAAGTAACGAATTTTCTCGCCCGATTGCTTCAAATCCCGGCCCACGTTGCTGATCAAATCCGCGAGCTCACCGAGCTCATCCTTGCTGCGAACATCAATCGCAACCGGTTGACTTCCTTGGCCAAGCTGTTCCGCCGCTTGTTTGAGCGCCTCCACTGGACGTGTTAGGAAGGCTCGCAGCACCAGCGAACCAAGCACGATAAAGACCGCGATCGACGCCAATCCAAGCAGCATCGCCCGCGGGGCGAACGCCGGTAGAGTGGATTCGAGCGCCGCCTCGGGAAGGCCAATGAACGCGAGCAATTCACGGTGCAACTGATGGCCTGTGAACCACCACGCTTGCCCCTCTTCCTTGACGCTGATCCTCTCCCGCTGCGAGGCTATGCGTCGCAGCTCAGACGTCTGAAGAGTGTCTAACATGGTCGGGCTCGCCCGTGGGATTTGCAACAGGGTATGGCCGGATCCGTCGGTGATGAGTAGCCGCGAGGACGCGCTCAGCGATTCATTCGCGGCGATTTCGCCCAGGCTATCCAGACTGACCACTACCACGAAATAGCCCGGGGACAGGCTCGCAACGAGCCGATTACGGTCGTTTATCGCAATGCGTTTTGAAATCCACAATGCCCGCTTTGTTTTACTATCGACGGATATCAGCGTACTGAATTCGTCCGTCTCGTGCCTCAGCATGGCGGCTATTGCCGGCTGGGAGGCATACCGCTTGCTCCCGGGCGTTTGATGAGAACGCACCTTCACCTCGCCTTTTTCGCTGATGTGCATGAGATCGAGGTAGCCGGCTCGGGTTTGTTGAGTGAGGCGAAACGATCGTTGGATTTCTGAATACAGCGTTTGTGGCCCGCTCTCCGCGGCGTCGTTATGCAGACGCGCCAGCGCCGTGAGGTCCTCGCGCACCGCGCGCATAATCCACTGGAAGCGTGACGCCACCGCCTCGATAGGCCCGAGCAGGCGCGCCGCGATCGCATGCTCCCTCGCCTGCTCCAGCTCCTTGGCCGCAATTGCCGCTAGGAGGGCCAGCGGCGCGATTACTAAAGGCAGCAGCGTCAGGAGAATCTTCGCTCGTAGCTTCAAGGGATTAACCAATGGTTTTGAAGAATATCGGCGCCTGGTTCACAAAACCTCACCGTGCGGAGACACCAGGGGATGGACATATTAGGCTGGCGGGCTATTAAAATATTGATCGAACGCCACATTACGTGATTTAGCTCACGCTTCGTGCGGCCGCCCGCCGGACCGCCTCTGCGAATGCGAAGCGCGTGCGTGTGAGCAAGTCTCGCTTCCGCACGGGAAATCAGAGCTGATGCCACCTAGCGTCTCATATTCACGTGCGCCCGGCTAGACCCGCGCCCGCCGGTTGACCCACGGTGTTATGGTCTTATCGTTAGCCGTAGGATGGGGACTTAAGCTTCCTCGAGGCACCGAATTGCGCCGCCCAAGGTTCTGGTTTACCCTTTCCCGCGTGGTAGCGGAGAGGCAGAGCGCTTAACAAGCGGGGCGGCAGGCGCTCGATGCGTTCCTATAGCGGGCCCTGTAAAAAAGCTTGCCCGCTGAAACGGGCTTATCCGGAGAGGTGTCCGAGCGGTCGAAGGAGCACGCCTGGAAAGTGTGTGTATACCCAAAAGGTGTACCGTGGGTTCGAATCCCACCCTCTCCGCCAATCTTACTCTATCCGGAACTTTTCAGCCTGCATGATAGTGAGAGCATGGCGGCGCGTGCCGGTACCCCCGCGACGCGAGGTTGTGAACCCCGTCAGGCCCGAGAGGGAGCAGCGGCAGCAGCGGAGCGGGTGCTGGGGCGTGGCTGGCACGGGCCGCCACCCGAAAAGGCCTGGTGCCCCAGTTCAGGCAACGCGTTGCGCCCGAATTACGCAGGCTAGCGGCGCCGTGAGAGGCATATGAGCTACCGGGTACTCGCGCGCAAATGGCGGCCGCGGCGATTCGAGGAGCTGGTCGGCCAGGATCATGTCGTGCGGGCGTTGACCAACGCCCTGAATTCGGGCCGCATCCATCACGCCTACCTTTTCACCGGGACGCGCGGCATCGGCAAAACCACCGTCGCGCGCATTTTGGCCAAGGCCCTCAACTGCGAAGCGGGGGTAAGCTCTCAGCCGTGCGGCGCCTGCACCTCCTGTACCGAGATCGACGAGGGGCGCTTTATCGATTTAATCGAAGTGGATGCCGCCTCGCGCACGCGCGTCGACGAGACCCGCGAATTGCTGGAAAACGTCCCCTACGCTCCCACGCGAGGACGCTTCAAGGTGTACCTCGTGGACGAAGTTCATATGTTTTCCAACCACAGCTTCAACGCTTTACTGAAGACACTTGAAGAGCCGCCGCCGCATGTGAAGTTTCTGCTGGCGACCACCGAGCCCAAAAAGCTCCCGGTCACGATCCTCTCCCGCTGCTTGCAATTCAACCTCAAACGCATCCCCCAGCAGATCGTAGAGCAACAGTTGGAGCGCATTCTGAAGGAGGAGAACGTGTCGAGTGACTCGGCTTCACGCCGAATGATCGCCGAGGCGGCCGATGGCAGCGTGCGCGATGCGTTGAGCTTGCTGGACCAGGCGATCGCTTACTGCGGCGCAAGCCTGCTCGCGGACGACATCGGCCGGATGTTAGGAACCGTCGATCGCCGGCAAGTCGTTAGCTTGGTGCAGACTCTCGCGAACCAAGATGCCCAGGGCTTGCTGCGGCAGATTGACCAGTTGGCCGCCTTAACGCCCGATTTTGAACAGACCTTAGCAGAGGTGCTTGGAATATTGCACCGCATTGCGGTGAGTCAGGTGCTTCCGGAGGCCGAGGTCAACGCAGATGACGAAGACCAAGCGGTCCGCGTGCTGGCAACGTGCTTGACGCCCGAGGATTGCCAGCTATTCTACCAAACGGCGCTCATCGGCCGGCGCGACCTGGCGTTCACGCCCAACCCGAGGCGGGGTTTTGAGATGGTGATGCTGCGTATGCTCGCTTTCTCCCGCGAAGATGGGAGCAATGAGAAACCGCGCGCCGGAAACGAGACACTCACTCCAGCGCCCGCGGAGACACGGATCGTAGCAGCGCCGGCAACAGCAAGCGCGGACGCCGGCGCCTGGCAACAATTAATCGATGAGCTTGCACTCTCCGGCTTGGTAAGAGAGCTCGCGATGCAGTGCGTACCGGCCGATCACCTGGGACCCGACCTGCACTTAGTCGCGCCTCCGGCGGCACGCCATCTGGTCAATGACAACATCGAATCGAGATTGGCCGAGGCGTTGCAAAACCACTATGGGCGCGGTAGCCGTTTGAAAATCTCCGTCGCTGATCTCGCCGGGCGGGCGAGCCCGGCCGACCTCGAGGCGCAAGCGGCCCGCAAGCGGCGCGCGCAGGTGCAACTAGCGCTCGAAAAGGATCCCAATGTCCAGGCCTTGCGAGAGGCCTTCGGCGCGGAGGTCGATCCGGCGACGATCAGGGCAAACTGACAGATGCGATACGCTACGCCGATGAACCTGCCGTCACGGTGTATCCGGCCCAGGGGCGCGATCCCGCGCCCATGGAAAACCCATTGCAAAGGTCCCCGTGGCATCGCCGGGACTAACTATAAGGAGGCTCCAGATGAAAGGCGGTTTCGGTAACCTACTAAAGCAAGCCCAGAAAATGCAGGAGGATTTCAAGCGCGCCCAAGAGGATCTCGCCAACGTCGAGATCACCGGTGAATCCGGCGGGGGCATGGTGAAAGTGGTCATGACCGGGCGCCATGACGTGCGCAGGGTTACGCTCGATCCGGCCTTGCTCAAAGAAGAAAAGGAGATGCTTGAGGATCTCCTGGCGGCCGCCGTCAACGACGCGAACCGGCGCGTGGAGCAAGCGAGTCAAGACAAACTGGCGGGTCTCACCGCCGGTATGGGCCTACCTCCGGGTTTCACGCTCCCTATGTAAATTCATACGTGGAGTCGGTTGTTAACACCCTCGCGCTCGAACCTAGAAATTGAAACGCTACAGTCCGCTCATCGAGGAACTGATCCACGCCCTGCGCTGTCTTCCCGGGGTAGGTCCGCGATCCGCGCAGCGCATGGCGTTTCACCTATTGGAGCGCAACCGCGAGGGAGCCCAACGCCTGGCCCGCGCGCTGCTCGAGGCCATGGCCGGCGTCAATCATTGCCACAGGTGCCGCAATCTCAGCGAGGTGGCGCTGTGCGCGATCTGCGCGAGCGAGAGGCGCGATCCGAGCGTGCTGTGCGTAGTCGAAAACCCAGCCGATGTGCAATGGATCGAACAAGCGGCGGCATTTCAGGGCAAGTATTTCGTGCTCATGGGCCGCCTGTCGCCGCTCGATGGCGTGGGTCCGGAGGCCATCGGGATCGATAAGTTAAAGAACCTGCTGAGCAGCGGCGAGGTCAAGGAGGTGATCGTCGCGACGGGCGCCACGGCCGAAGGCGAGGCCACAGCGCATTATATCGGTGAGGTCGCGCGCGCGGTTGGGCTGCGCGCGACGCGCATTGCCCACGGCATCCCGGTAGGGGGTGAGTTGGAATACGTCGATAGTACCACCTTGTCACACGCGATCGCCTGCCGCCGCGATCTGTGAGCACCCGGTACGTGACGCAATCGACCGGCAACCTCATCTGGATCGATCTGGAAATGACAGGGCTCGATACGCTTTCCGATCACATTATCGAGATCGCGACGGTCGTGACCGATGGCCAGTTGCAAATTTTGGGGGAAGGTCCCGTGCTTTCGATCTATCAGCCCCCGGAGGTGCTCGGCGCCATGGATGACTGGAACAAAAAACAGCACGCAAAATCGGGACTATCGGAACGGGTCCGGCAAAGCTCATGGACGGTCGCGGCCGCGGAGCGGATGAGCTTGGCCTTTGTGCGGCAGTTTGTGGCGCCGTCGGCCTCACCTATGTGCGGCAACAGCGTGTGCCAGGATCGGCGCTTTTTGCACCGGCTGATGCCTGAGCTCGAGCGTTTTTTTCATTACCGTAATCTCGATGTCAGCACCCTCAAGGAGCTCGCGCGGCGCTGGGCGCCCGAGCTCAAACCCTATGATAAAGACTCCAATCATAGGGCCTTGGAAGATGTCCTCGCCTCGATCGACGAGCTGGCATATTACCGCCAGCATCTGTTCAAGCTTTAATCCGTGCGCGTACGCTCATCGCTTCCCCTAGCACTATACCGCGCCGAGTCCGTACGGGCGCTCGATCGCGAGGCAATCGAGGGCGCCGAGATTGGGAGTTTGATGCTGATGAACCGTGCCGGCGCCGCGGCTTTCGAGGTTTTGCGAACCCGCTGGCCCGCGGCCAGCCGGATCCTCGTTCTCTGTGGCCCCGGTAATAACGGCGGCGACGGCTATGTGTTGGCGCGCGAAGCGCGGCGCGCGGGCTTGACGGCCGCTATCGAGCAGGTCGGCGATACGGCACTCAAAGGCGATGCGCGCGCCGCGGCCGAGACGGCCTTAGCGGCGGGCCTCGCGCCGCAGCCGTTCGATGCTTCGTCTCTGGGCGGCCATGAGGTGTTGGTGGATGCGATGCTCGGTACCGGCCTCGATCGCGAGGTTCGCGATGAATTTCGCTTAGCCATTGATTCCGTCAATCAGTCGCCGTGCCCACGCCTGTCGATCGACATCCCTTCCGGACTCAATGCCGATACGGGGGCGGTGATGGGGGCGGCGGTGCGCGCCGAAGCGACCGTCAGCTTCATCGGTCTCAAACAGGGTATGTTTACGTGCGCCGGTCCCGAGCATTGCGGCGAGATCTATTACGATGACCTGAGCGTGCCGGGCGCGGTCTTTGAGCGCGTGCCGTGCTCCGCCCGTCGCTTGGAATTAGGGCCGTTGCGACGCCTCATGCCACAACGGCCGCGCGACGCCCATAAAGGACGGTTCGGCCACGTCGTGGTGGTGGGCGGAGAGATCGGGTATGCGGGAGCCGCCCGCATGGCGGCCGAAGCGGCGTTGCGGGTAGGCGCGGGACTGGTCAGCCTGGCCACGCGTGCGGCCCATGCCGCCACGTTGTGCGCGGCGCGCCCGGAGATCATGTGCCACCCGGTGGAAACGCCGGCGGAGATCAAGGGGCTTTTGGAGCAAGCCACGGTCATCGCGTTGGGTCCCGGTCTCGGCCGCTCATCGTGGGCCGTCAATCTCGTCGCGCGTGTCATCGAGAGCGAGCTGCCTATGGTGGCGGACGCCGATGCCTTGAATCTCATCGCCCTGGACCCCATCGCCAAGAGTACTTGGACGCTCACACCGCATCCGGGAGAAGCAGCGCGTTTGCTGGGGACGACGGTGGCGGAGGTTCAAGCCGATCGCTTTCGGGCGGTTGCGGAGCTGCAGCGCCGTTACGGGGGGGTCGCCATTCTCAAAGGATGCGGTACGCTTATCTGTGGTCCGAACGGGGACATCCGCCTCTGCCCTTACGGTAATCCGGGCATGGCAAGCGGGGGGATGGGCGATGTGCTCACCGGGGTGATCGCGGGGTTGCTGGGGCAGGGGTTGTCTTCCCTCGATGCGGCCGCGCTTGGCACCTGTTTACACGCGCGCGCGGGGGATCGGGCGGCCGCCGCGGGCCAACGCGGGTTGCTGGCGAGCGATCTCTTTCCCCATCTCCGATACCTTGCGAATCCGACACAATCGGACTGCGACGTCTGGCAAGACATGTCCTAGAACGATCCCGTGTGAGCCTCAACTGTGGCATTGGCACCGAAGCGGAGATGGACGCGCTCGCCGCACGCTTCGCGCGGGCGATTGGCCGCGGCGCGGGCACGGTGTTCCTGAGCGGTGATCTCGGCGCCGGTAAGACCACCTTCGTTCGTGGTCTATTGAAGGCTCTGGGCTATCGCGGTTTGGTCAAGAGCCCCACCTACACCTTGGTGGAGACGTATTCGATTGGCGGGCGCTCCATCCATCATTTGGATCTATATCGCCTGGCGGGTTCAGACGAGCTCGAGGCTATCGGGGTACGCGACTTTGTTGACGGGAAGACGCTATGTCTTATCGAATGGCCGGAACGCGGTGCGGTGGGACTATTACAGCCCGACCTGCATTTGCGCATCGCGCTGGCCGGGGAGCAGCGTGAAATAGCCATCCAGGCTTGCAGCGGATGGGGAAATGCGGTCTTGAATGGGATAGGCGCGGATGGGCGCTAGTTGCCTGAAACCGATCGGTAGTATATTTATTAAATTCAAACTATTAGTGTATTTTTCTAAATAAGACTTGATATTTATGCTATAACTCCCCAAAATTAAGAACTACCAATAAACCCGGCGTCGCTCCCAATGCCACGCGGCCTAGTTGCACTTCTCTTAAGCATTGCCGTCCCTTGCCACGCGGCCAGTATCAGCGGCCCACGCATGTGGGCGGCCCCTGATAATACGCGGGTGGTCTTCGATTTAAGCGCCCCGGTGAACTACCACCTTTTTACGATGACCCGTCCGCACCGCGTGGTGCTAGACATCGAAGGCGGGCGCTTCGTGAAATCCCCGCCGCCATCGGATCCCGCGGATCGATTCTTGAAGTCGATTCGCTACGCTGCGCACGGACGGAAGCTGCGCGTGGTGTTGGACCTTAAGCAACGAACCGAGGTTAAGGGATTCGCGCTTGCCCCCCAACGGCCCTACGGCCACCGGTTGGTCGTGGACCTCCTGGGCCACGAGGCGGTAGCGCCGCAGATGCCCCCACTGACTTTCGAACAGCTGCGCTTAAGGAACGTTGTGATCGCCATCGATGCCGGTCACGGAGGCGAAGATCCGGGGGCGATAGGGAAGCGGGGTGCGCGCGAAAAGCAGGTGGTTTTGGCCATTGCCCGCAAGCTTGCCCACCGGGTCAACGGTGAACGCGGAATGCGCGCGGTGCTCATTCGCGATGGGGATTATTTCATAAGCCTTCGGAATCGCATCAAGCGCGCGCGCCAGCATAAGGCCGACCTATTTGTGTCGATCCACGCCGATGCGTTTCGCGATCCGCAGGCCAGTGGCTCGTCGGTCTATGTGCTTTCCAGGCACGGCGCCAGCAGCGAAGCGGCGCGCTGGCTCGCGGAGCGGGAGAATGCCTCCGATCTGGTCGGCGGGGTCAGTCTCGACGACAAAGACGAGTTGTTGCGGAAGGTGTTGCTCGATCTATCCCAGACCGCGGCCATCGACGCCAGCGTGAACGTCGGCGGCCGCGTTCTACAACGCCTGAATCGGCTTGGCAAAATCCACCATCAGGGCGTTCAGCGGGCGGGTTTCGCTGTCTTGAAATCGCCCGATATCCCCTCCGTTTTGGTGGAGACGGCCTTCATTACCAATCCGCTCGAAGAAAGCAAACTCACGGATCCCCGCCATCAAGGGGCCCTGGCGGCAGCTATCTTGGATGGCATCCGGGCGTATTTCCTGGAGGCGGCTCCGCCCGGGACGCTGCTCGCCATGCACAAGGACGCACTGAGCGACGCGAGCGCATCGACCCCGCGCGCCCTGCGTTAGCGCGATCATTCCCGCGCGGCAAAAAACCGTGAATGCTAGCAAAAAAATATTTGAAATTTAGGTATTTCGTTAAACTCCCTCTCCCTCCGGGAGAGGGGGATTAGAATGATAACTTATTGTTTTATATCCCCTCATCCTAACCTTCTCCCGGAGGGAGAAGGGACTTATCATTTGTCGTAGTGGTTTTGTTCGACATTTGGGCGGTAAGAATCTACGCTTTTTCGGAGACTGCGCTCCGAAAAAGTGGCCCCTGTGGGGCAGTAGATATCGACAATTTTTGGCGATGTTATTTTGTAAGCGCCTAGCGCACGCGACACGCATCCCCCTAAGGCAGGGCTTCACCTATACTATCGGCTATGCCGATCGCGCCTGGCCGGATTTGTTTATTGGCGGATGATGTCATCAATCAGATCGCCGCCGGGGAGATCATCGAGCGTCCCGCGTCGGTGGTCAAAGAGCTTATTGAAAATAGCCTCGACGCCGGGGCGAAGCGCATTGAGGTTGAGATCGAAGGCGGCGGAATACGCCTTATCCGGGTGCGTGACGACGGTTGCGGGATAGCACCCGAGGATCTCGCGCTCGCGCTCCGCCGCCATGCCACGAGCAAGCTCCAGCGTGCGGAAGACCTCTATGCAATTACCAGCCTCGGATTTCGCGGCGAGGCCTTGCCGAGTATCGGGGCTGTCTCCAGGCTGACGCTGGCGTCGCGCACCGCGGGTTCGGACATTGGCTGGGCCCTCGAGATGGAAGGCGCCGCGCGCTCTTGCGATCCTCGGCCGACGGCCCATCCGCCGGGGACTTCGGTTACCGTCCGCGATCTCATGTTCAACACCCCTGCACGGCGAAAATTTCTACGCCGCGAGCGCACCGAATTCCTGCACGTACAGGAGTTGCTGAAGCGCATTGCGATAAGCCGCTGTACCGTTGCTTTTCGCTTCCTCAATAACGGCCGCGCCGTGCTCAATCTTCGCTCGGCAGAACCTAAAAGCGAGTCTCGGGTGCAAGAATTAGCCGGCGATCGCTTTACGGGGTGTGCGGCTTCCTTCGATCTGACAAGCGACGGGATCCGCGCCTGGGGTTGGGCGGCGTTGCCGGAAGCGGGAGATCCGAGTATTCAATACCTTTATGTAAACGGTCGAATCTTGCGTGATCGCACGGTTAACCATGCCATCCGCCGGGCGTATGAAGATACGCAACCGCCCGGCGTAGAACCGGCCTTTATCGTTTTCTTGGAGATGCAAGCGGGCGCGGTCGATGTCAATGTGCATCCCGCCAAGTACGAGGTCCGGTTTGGTCAAGCTCGGCTAATTCATGACTTTGTCTATAGCGCGGTGAAGCACGCGCTTACGGGTCCAGGCGGCGAGCGCTCTCGCCTAAGGGACAGCGCGGCGCATAGGCTTGCGCTAGCGCCTTGCGTTAACCAGACGCGTCCCACCTATGCGCAGGCTCAAAGTCCCGAGGCCGGCCCGGATTCTCTCGGCGCGCCACTCGGACGCGTCATTGCACTCTTGAGGCAGCGCTACCTGCTTGCGGAAAATGCGCTGGGATTAGTGGTCGTCGATGCCGAGGGCGCGCTACGGCGCTTGATTGCCTCGCGCATCCGATCGGCGCGCCCGGGCCACCCGGTTTGCTCCCAATCCTTGCTGCTCCCGCAACCGGTCGGCGTGTCGCCCGCCGAGGCTGAGCGGGTCCTCGGTCACACGCGCTTATTGAAGCGCTTGGGGTTGGAAATTGATCGCGGAGGCCCCCGTACCATCATCGTGCGGCGCATACCAGCGCTTTTGCGCGGCTGCGACGGCGAACGATTGATCCGAGATATCGCGGCGATCCTGGCTAAGCCAGACGATCCTGAAGCGGCCCTAGAACGTGCGCTTTGCGACACCTTAGCGACGCATGGCGCAACCTTGGCGCTCGCTTCGAGAACCCTCGGCCACTGGGACGGTTTGCTGCGTGAGATCGAGAGTCTGGGTCTGGGGCACCCCGGCGCGGCCCACGGCCTGTGGCGGCAACTGACCGTTGAGGAACTGTCATCCTTGATTGCAGGCGGGCTGCGTCAACCCGACGAACATCCGGAGTAAGTGGGATGCCGGTGCCGGCCGCGATTTTTCTCATGGGGCCCACGGGCGTAGGAAAGACTGCGCTGGCCGTCGATCTGGCCCGGGCGCTTCCATGCCGGTTAATCAGCGTAGATTCGGGAATGATCTACCTCGGAATGGACATCGGAACCGCAAAGCCCAGCCCGGAAGTTCTGGCCCGCACACCGCATAGCCTCATCGATATCCGTGACCCCGGGGAAACTTATTCGGCGGCGGAGTTTCGCGCCGACGCGCTGCGCGAGCTGGACACGGTCTTTAAGGCGGGCCGGGTGCCCTTGCTGGTCGGAGGAACCGGTCTTTATTTTCGGGCGCTCGACGAGGGTATATCGGCGCTCCCGAGCGCCGATACGGAGGTGCGCGCACGGATCGCCCGAGAGGCGTCCAAACAAGGCTGGGATGCTTTGCACGAGCAACTTGCGACACTCGACCCACGCGCCGCCGCGCGCATACACCCGCATGACGTGCAGCGCATTCAACGGGCTCTGGAAGTTTGCGAGGTGTCCGGCAAGACCCTCACCGAGCTGCTACGGAAAGATACCCGGCAGCCGCTGCCATACCGGGCGCTCAAGCTGGTTGTGACACCCGGAGATCGGATGGATTTGCACCGGCGTTTGCGGATCCGTTTCCGGCACATGCTCGATCGCGGTCTCGTAGATGAAGTCGAGGGCCTGTATTCGCGGGGGGATCTCACCGCGGCGTTGCCGTCGATGCGGTCGGTGGGCTACCGCCAGGTGTGGCAATACCTGGAGGGACAGTTTGACTATGAGACGATGATCGAGCGCGCCGTCACCGCGACGCGGCAGCTGGCAAAACGCCAATTGACGTGGTTACGCGCGGAACGCTACGCTCGCTGGTTCACGAGCGATGATCCCCGTCTGGGCCACAACGTCGTGAACTTTCTCGGCCAGCACGCCGTCGCGGGCCTAGGTTCGTGACAAGGGGCGATCACACCGGGCGCAAGCACTGGAAATGATGCGATCAGTCATTACATAATTTAACAATAAGCTGTCGATGAAAATTAAGCGTGCACATTAAGTAAGGGCGCACGGAATTTTTCGTTGCTTGCGTAATCAGATAGACTACATCTTCGGAGGATCCTGCGCGCGGGCGGCGCATCGGGAAGAAGCGAGGTTGTACGGCGCTTTACTCCCGGGAAGGAAAGGCGTGATTTAAAGAATACGAAAAAATTGAAGCAGGAGGGGTAGATAATGAGTAAAGGCCAGTCATTACAAGAGCCGTTCCTCAATACGTTGCGTAAAGAACATGTTCCTGTGTCCATCTATCTGGTCAATGGCATCAAGCTCCAGGGGCAGATCGAGTCGTTCGATCAGTTTGTCGTGTTGCTGAAAAATTCCGTCAGCCAGATGGTATATAAACACGCTATCTCCACGATCGTACCGTCGAAACCGGTGCGGTTGCCGCGCGAGGAAGAAGAGTCGCCGGAAGAATAAACAGTCCCTTACAGGTTTGTACCAATCCCGTTGTTCGAACGCCCCGGTAAAGGCGAGCGTGCGGTCCTAGTCCACTACGGAACTCGCCGGGAGGACGAGACACTAGACGAATTTAGAGATCTTGTTACCTCGGCAGGGGCTGTGTCCGCGGGCGTCGTCTTGGTGGCGCGGGACGCCCCCAATGCGAAATATCTTCTCGGTGCCGGTAAGGCCGAGGAGTTGAGCGCCCTCGTCGCGGCGACCTGCGCGGACGTTGTGATCGTAAACCGCGCAGTGAGCGCCGCCCAAGAGCGTAATCTAGAACGCCTCTTGGGCTGCCGGGTCGTAGATCGTACCGATCTCATCCTCGATATCTTCGCCCAGCGCGCGCGAACCTTTGAGGGCAAGCTGCAAGTTGAACTGGCACAACTTCAGCACCTCTCGACACGCCTGGTTCGAAGATGGAGTCACTTGGAACGCCAGCGCGGCGGTATCGGACTGCGTGGACCCGGCGAAACCCAATTGGAATCCGATCGGCGCTGGGTGCGGCAGCGCATTAAGCGGCTTACCCGCCAGCTTGAGGAGATGCGCCATCAACGCGAGTTGCAAGGCCGGGCGCGCCGCAAGGCCGCCGTGCCGACCGTACTCTTGGTCGGATACACCAATGCCGGTAAATCGACCTTATTTAACCGCCTGACCGGTGCTTCGGTTTACGCCGCGGATATCCTGTTCGCGACCCTGGATCCGACCTTGCGGCGCTTAGAGGCGCCCTTAGCCGGCACGGTGGTTCTCGGGGACAGCGTCGGTTTCATCAAAGACCTCCCGCATGAACTGGTGGCGGCGTTTCGCGCCACCTTGGAAGAGCTACGGCATGCGGACTTGCTCATCCATGTGGTCGATGCCAGTCTGCCTACCGTGCTCAGAGATGAACAGAGGCTGCAGGTGGCGCAGATCATACGCGATCTCCATGCGGACACCGTGCCCCAGATCGAGGCATTTAACAAGATCGATCGCTGCCGGGCCGAGAGCGGCGCTTCCGCGCGTCGACACCAAGGCGATGGATCGATGCGGCGTGTGTGGATCTCCGCTTTCACCGGGGAAGGTCTGGATACCCTCCAGCAAGCCATCGGCCAGCACTTAGCCGGAGACTGTTTGCGCGGATGGCTGCAACTACCGGTTGCGGCGGCAAGACTACGCGCGCGGCTCTACGCCGAAGGCGTTGTCCGCGGCGAACGCCACGCACGCGAGGAGGGATGGTTGCTTGAAATCGCAATGAGCCGGCGCCGCTTTGAAACCCTCTGTTGCGAGGATGGTGAGCCGGCACCGATAACTTGCGGCGGCATGCCGAGGCCCGTATGATACCCACCCACATGAGCGCGCGGAGTGACTAACGATGGCCTGGAATGAGCCGGGGGGTGGTAAGGACCGCGACCCGTGGGGTAATCGCGGACGCCAGGGCGGCCCGCCCGATCTCGATGAGGTGATCCGGAAGCTGCAAGCAAAGCTCAAAGGCCTGTTCGGTGGTGCCACCGGGGGCGGAGGCGGTGGTCCGGCCCGCGGCGCGCCGGGTCGGGGCACC
The DNA here is from genome assembly GCA_043673815.1 of Chromatiales bacterium. Taxonomy (GTDB): domain Bacteria; phylum Pseudomonadota; class Gammaproteobacteria; order JACCXJ01; family JACCXJ01; genus USCg-Taylor. The sequence continues at coordinate 1,805 of JBIMKD010000193.1, read as the reverse complement.
TGGGCCGGCATTGCGCTCATCCTTGTCATCGTCATCGGTTGGAACATGACCTACGTGGTCAAGCAGCAGGAACAGGGCATCGTGTTTCGCTTTGGCGCTTATGCCGCGACCTTGGATCCGGGCTTGAATGTCCGCTGGCCGAGACCCATCGAGCGCGTCGAGCTCGTCAATGTCGAGCAGACCCGTTCGATAGCTCACCACGCGTCGATTCTCACGAAAGATGAAAACATCGTGGATGTCGAGTTTACGGTTTTTTACCGCGTGAAGGACGTAAAGGATTACTCGTTTAACGTCCTCGCTCCCGATCGCACGGTCGAGCAGGCGACGGAGAGCATGATACGCGCGGTCATCGGCAAGAACAACATGGATTTCGTCCTCACCGAGGGGCGCGGCGAGGTAACAAACCAAATACAAGTCGATATCCAAAGTCTACTGGATATTTATCAGGCAGGGATACTAATTACCAGCGTCAACATGCAAGCGGCGAAACCCCCCGAGGAGGTCAAGAGCGCCTTTGACGACGCTATCAAAGCACGCGAGGATGAACAACGTCAGATCAACGAAGCCGAGACCTATCGTAATGACATCATCCCCAAGGCGCGCGGCAGCGCAGCCCGCGTGTTGGCGGATTCGCACGCCTATAAGGCGAGGGTGATCGCCGAGGCCGAAGGCGACGCCAGCCGCTTCGTACAGCTCTTGGTGGAATACGAAAAAGCGCCCCAGATTACCCGAGAGCGCTTGTATCTCGATGCCATGGAATCGGTACTCTCGAACGCCCCGAAGGTGTTATTGGATACCGAAGGCGGTAATAACCTCGTCTATTTACCGCTCGATAAACTATTCGAGCATCGAGAGCGTTTAGATTCTCCTGCCGTTGTGACGGAATCGAACGCGCTCCCGGAGCCCGAGCCTTTGGTCTCCGAGCGGGAGCTGCCGGAACGGGATGAACGGCGGATCCGCAGGACACGTTAATGCTTGGCGCTAAGATTATAGTACCGCTGGTGTTGATTGCGATTATAGGGTGGTTCTCGCTTTTCACCGTGGATCAGCGGGAGTATGCGATTCTTTTCAGGTTCCAGGAAATACAGCGTTCGGATTACGAGCCCGGATTGCATTTCATGATCCCGGTGGTGAATACGGTGCTTAAATTCCCGAGACGTTTGATGTATCTGGAATCCGAGCCGGCGCGGTTCATCACCAAGGAGAAAAAATTCCTCATCGTCGATGCGTTCGTTAAGTGGAGGATCGAAGAAGTGGAAACCTTCTTTAAACGCACCCGGGGTGATGAGGCCTTCACTCGCGACCTCCTGTTCCAGCAAATAAACGATAGTCTCCGCCAGGAGTTCAGTAAGCGCACCGTGCAGGAGGCTGTGGCGGGCAAGCGCGGCGATGTCACCGCCATCGTCACCAAAGCGGCGCGCGAGAAGGGGCAAGAGCTCGGGGTGAAGGTGGTGGATGTGCGCACCAAGCGCATCAACCTTCCTGACGACGTGAGCAGCGCGGTGTATGAGCGCATGCGCGCCGAGCGCGCGCGGGTCGCCCGTCAGCTTCGCTCCGAAGGGGCCGAGGCGGCGGAGCGCATTCGCGCCGCCGCGGACCGTGATCGCACGGTGATCTTGGCGGAAGCGTACCGGGAAGCGGAACAGACCCGCGGCGAGGGAGACGCCAAATCCGCCGAGACTTACGCCGGCGGGTATGGACGCAATGAAGAGTTCTATTCCTTTTACCGTAGCCTCAACGCTTACAAAAAAAGCTTCGGCAAGAACCAGGATATTTTATTGCTCGACCCGACGTCGGATTTCTTC
>JBIMKD010000192.1:0-7615 GCA_043673815.1 Chromatiales bacterium | reverse complement strand
CGACGGCTTTGAGGGTGATAAGGCTGAAGCGGGTCCCGATAAAGGTAAGCGCGTCGTCAACGGCTGGAAGGTGTCCGGCCTGCCTTGGAGCTACACCCTAGATAAGGCCAAGATGTATCTCCCCAGTGATTCCCACTAGAACGCTAATCATGAAAAATCCCGTCGTTACCGCTTTCGTGCCTAAGCCAACGAGTTCGCTCACCTTTGCGGTGCAAGAGCCCGAAGGCCCTTATTGTGCGGTCGTCGATCCGGTGCTCGACTACGATAGGGGGCTCCACACCAAGCAGGCCTGGAGTTGGCGCAGTCTGGGTGCACTCGGCAAGAACATGCCAGGTTTGGCCACGCAGATCAATGTTTCCACTTGGACCGTCGGGAAGAAGGTCAACCTTCCGGCAGCATCGTCAGGCAGGGTATATTCAAGCCGCGGATCGCCTGCGCCAGTGCTTCCACGGCTTCTCCGCGAAAGAAGCTGCGGCGCCAGGCGAGCGCGATCCGGCGCGACGGTGAGGGTGTAGCAAAGGGCACCGCTTTTAGGAGAGGGCTACGGAACTTGGTCATGTTGGCGCTGCACGGAAGCACCGTGATGCCGAGGCCCGAGGCGACCATGTTACGGATGGTCTCCAGCGAGTTGCCCTGCTGGATCTGGCCACCCCGTGCGGCGAGCTCCGGACAGGCCTCGGTCACTTGGTTGCTGAAGCAGTGACCTGCAGTGAGCAAGAGCACCCGCTCCTTGCTCAACTCTTTTGCCTTAATGGAAGACCTGCTCGCCCACGGGTGCTCTGCCGGCAGGACCACCTCAAACGCCTCGTCGTACAGCGGTCGCGTGATGATCCCCGGCGCATCGAACGGCAAGGCAATCAGGGCCACGTCGAGCTTGCCATTCCTTAGCAGCACCTCGAGGTTCTCCGTTAAGTTCTCCTCCACCGCCAGCGGCATCCCCGGCGCTCGCCGCCGCAGTACCGGGATCAACGCAGGCAGTAAGTACGGTCCCACTGTATAGATTACCCCCAGGCTCAAAGGACCAACGAGCTGATCTTGGCCCTGTCGCGCGATGTCCTTGATTCTTCCGATCTCCTCCAACGCGCGCTGCGCCTGTTCGATGACGCGCTCGCCAATCGGCGTCACCGTGACCTCGGTCTTACTGCGCTCCAAAAGCCGCACGCTTAGCTCATCCTCCAGCTTTTGGATGGCGAGCGACAGGGCCGGCTGGCTGATGAAACAGCGTTCCGCCGCACGACGGAAACTACGCTCTTGAGCTACCGCGACCAGGTAGCGAAGCTCATTGAGATTCATAAACCGGCCCTTGGGCGCTCATAAGTGATAAATATAATAAATGACCATTCTTTATAAATACAATTAGATAAATCAGATACACGCTCCTACACTGGCAACCTGTTGGTGGTTTTGACTGCCAACAGAATCCGGACCGAGCTCGTAAACTCGTCCTTAGCTTAACAACACCTGATAGGAGAAAGCCATGCGAATAACACTCTTACTCACTGCAATCTCTGCTGCGATGGCGATGGCCACCGCCCAAGCCACGGAAAGGGATTCCGGATCTGTCACCGACCACGCACCGGCTAAACAGGCCGCGGTGGATTGTTCCATTCACTGGGTGTCCGAAAACGGCAGGATCTACTGCTTCGGCCAGGACGTGCAAGCAGCCCCATCCCAGCCTCAGATCTTCTGGTCCGGCAGGTTGGGGGCATAACCCTAGGTGGCGATTGATAGCGCCGCTGAACGTCTGCCTGCCGCGCTCGGCTCGCGCACCGAGTCGAGCGCGGGGGACGGCTCAAGGGTTAAGCCTTTTCCAAAAAAAGCCACAAGCATCGTAGCCCGATCTCCGCCCCCGGTTCTTAGCGTTGCGCCAGTATATGAACCAGGATCACGTCAAGGGTGAGAGTTTTCACGAGGCCGCCCTGCAGCAGCTTGAGGGCCTCTATGCCTTCGCCATGACCTTGACCCGCGACTCGGCGGCAGCCGAGGACCTGGTGCAGGAGACCTATCTTCGGGCAATGCTCGCCTATCGACAGCCACAAAAGGGGAATAATCTCAAGCCATGGTTGTTTATCATCATGCGCAATCTCTGGCGCAACGAGGCCCGCCGTCGACGCAGTGGACCGCAGTTTACCGCCTTGGACGGCAATCGGCGCCTCGGGCTCAGCGATCCCTCGCATGAGCCGCACGTGGTACATCTTAGGCTAGTCCGGCTCGAAGCGCTGCGGGTTGCGATTGAGCAGTTGCCCGCCGTCTACCGCGATGTGGTCGTGCTGCGCGACCTCGAAGGATTCAGCTACAGAGAAATCGCCGAAGTCCTGGCCTGCCCGGTGGGAACGGTCATGTCGCGGCTGGCCCGGGGGCGCGCGTACCTTAAGCAGCGGCTTGCCAAATAGCGTTCAGAGCCCTAACAGAACTTGGTACTCAAACAGTCGAATTAGATACTATCAGGGCGCCACTCGAATGGAATAAAACCCGTGGTCGCGTGTTAATGTTGATTGCGCACCCGTAATAGCGCGGAGGAGTGGACCATGTTGCAAAAGAAGCGAAACATCCGAATCCCAGGGCTAACGTTCTTCGGTGTGGCGGCCGCCAGCCTTTGCTTATTTGGCGCGGCGTCTGCCGAAGAGACACCATCGAGCTACGCGCCCGTGAATATCACGGAAAGCTTTGCCAGCACCATGGCACGCATGAAGGCGGCTAAGGCCGAGGTCATGCGGCGGCAAGAGGCCTTGCTTGAGGAACGCTATGACCTGTCCGATCGCCCCGCTGAAGGCGTGACCATGACCGGCGGTAAGGCGCTCCAGGAAGGCGTGCGGGTCAAACTGCCGGAGGACATGACCTGGGAGAAGCTGGCGGCGATGACCCCAGAGGACATCCGGGAGCAAGACGTATTCCCGAAAGGATTCTTTCCTCTACCTCATCCCAACCATGCAGAGGGGGGCATGGTCTTCCCGGAATTCCACATTAAAGAGATCAAAAAACAGGAAGACCGAGACCTCACCCGTTTCGACCTGGACTTTGACTTACCGGAGCGCTTCCTGCCCGAGTTCCCGCCGCCGATCTTCCTGACCACGCGGCCTGACCTCGGGGATGTCTCGAAGGGCAAGCTCGTGACCATCATGAACTACTATGAGTTGTTCAACGGCATTCTGAATCCGAAGCAGATTGAGGGACTGCGACTGTTGGTCACGCCTTTCCCCCAGCAACAGTTCAACCAGACCGAGGACCGGCGTACGGAGAAGCCGAGCCGGGGTGTAGTGTGTTTCGAATGCCACGCCAACGGGCACACTAACGCGGCGACGCATCTCGTCGGGGACATCCGACCCCAGGAGTTTCGCCACCGCATCGACACCCCGACGCTCCGTGGGGTAAATATCCAACGCCTGTTCGGCTCCCAGCGCGCCTTGCGCAGCATCGAGGACTTCACCGAGTTCGAGCAGCGCGGAGCGTATTTTGACGGGGACCCGGTGATCGGGACCAAGAAGGGTATCAATATCCTCGAGCGCGGCAGCCAGGTACACGACATGGCCGAGCTCCAGGAACTGCTGGATTTTCCACCGGCCCCCAAGCTCAACGTCTTCGGCAAGCTGGACCCGTCCAAGGCCAGCGAGGCGGAAATGCGCGGCGAGAAGGTTTTCTTCGGCAAGGGGCAGTGTGCCACCTGCCATGCCCCACCCTATTACACGGACAACCTCATGCACAACCTGAGGGTGGAGCGCTTCTACGAGCCGCGGATGATCAATGGCCGGATGGCCTCGGCCGATGGCCCCATCAAGACCTTCCCTTTGCGCGGGATCAAGGACTCGCCGACCTACCTGCATGATGGGCGGCTGCTCACGCTGGACGACACGGTGGAATTTTTCAACCTGGTGCTCGAGCTGAAACTCAGCGGACAGGATAAGAAGGACCTCGTGGCTTTCATGCGTCAGCTTTAACCGGGTAGGCACTAGCGGCGCATGAGGTGGTTGGCGTCGCGTTGTCATCCACACTTTGAACTACCAAAACGGAGGCGTTTATGAAAAAAGCTCATCTACTTTCTGCCGTGATCCTCGGGCTGACGGCGCTAGGCGTTCAAGCCGCCGAGCCGGAGTTCAAGAAGAACTGTGCCATAGGGATGGCAATGAAGAAGCACATCCCCACGGACTGCTCGGTCATGTGGAACTCCGAGAAACGGGAAGACGTATTGCTTCGGGGACCAAACAGCCAAAGAGGAGTTCCTCAAGGACACGGAAGCCAACCTCAAGAAAGCCGAGGTGTTCTGGTCGCAGCCGGAAGCGCATTGATCCGGTACGGGCGGGCACCCCTCGTGGGTTGCCCCATTGACCTCCGCCGCTCGGCTGGCGTCGAGCCGAGCATGCGGAATTTGGCGTTTATCACCACCCAGTGGATAATCTCTCGTGCAAAACCTAAGGAGCGATGAGACCGTGGTCAGCAAACCGTTTCTAACCGATATCAAAACCTTGCGCGAGCGTGCCCGCCAGCACATCGAGCAGGGGGCGGTCACGGAAGGCTATAAAGCCGACCGGGGCACAGTGCTGAAGCTCCTCAACGAGGCACTCGCGACCGAGATCGTGTGCGTGCTGCGTTACAAACGCCATTACTTCATGGCCTCGGGCATCAACGCCCAGGGAGTGGCAGGAGAGTTCCTGCAGCACGCCAATGAGGAGCAGCAACATGCGGATGAGATCGCTAGCCGCATCGTGCAGCTCGGTGGCGAGCCTAACCTGTCTCCCGAAGGGCTGCTGACCCGCAGTCATTCCGAATATGTCGAGGGTGGATCGCTTATCGAGATGATCAAGGAAGACCTCGTCGCCGAGCGGATCGCCATCGACAGCTATCGCGGGATGATCGGCTATCTCGGAAACGACGACCCCACCACCCGGCGGATGATGGAGGGGATCCTGGCGATGGAAGAGGAACATGCCGATGATCTGGTGAGCCTGCTGGAAGAGCTCGACAGCAGCGGCTAGATCCGAAACTGCTTGCGCCAGAAGGTGGCCCGGCTCATCCCGATGAGCTTCGCGGCCCGGTGGATATCTCTATCGGTCTCTTGTAAGGCCCGGCGGATCCGCTCGGCCTCGTGCGCCCCGGACCGCGGGGTGCTGGATGAGATCGCTTAAGGTGGTCAAGCCCGTGGCCGGGCCGATATCCGCGAGCCAGCGATCCAGTTTCTCCGTGGGTTCGGGTTCCATCCGGTGTTCGGTGCGTTTCATGAAGTTTCAATACAACAAACTATAGTTTCATAGAAACTTCGTGAAACTAAAAGGGTTGGTCAATGACTTGACTGAGTAGAGAACAATAATGTTACAAACAAGTGAGTTACAAGAACACAGGCCGTCCATTAAAGGTTGGCACACGATTTTCAATGCACCTTCATGTCAACCGTGCATCTTGCATCGAGAAACTAACCGCATACCAGAGTGAAAGAGGAGATATCAGATGAACGACGTAGTTGAAACAATCCAGGCAGCCAAAGCGACGCGGCTGCCACGCCTCAATGAGCCCGCGCCGGAGTTTGAGGCGAACACGACCCATGGCCTGAGGAAGCTTTCCGATTACGCAGGCAAGTGGCTCGTTCTCTTCTCACATCCGGCCGACTTCACGCCTGTCTGCACCACAGAGTTCATGGGCTTTGCCAAGCGCTATGGGGCCTTCCAGGCACTGAACTGCGAGCTGCTGGGACTCTCCATCGACAGCAAATACGCCCATATCGCCTGGATCCGCAACATCAAAGAAAAGTTTGGGGTCGAGATCCCCTTCCCCATCATCGAGGATCTGTCCATGCGGGTTGCCCATGCCTACGGCATGATCCAGCCGTGCGAGCGACACGTCCGCGGTACGAGCGACGTTTGTCATTGACGATAAGGGCGTATTGCGGGCGATGGTTTACTACCCCATGACGAACGGGCGCTCCATCGAAGAGATCCTGAGGCTTGTCACCGCCCTGCAGACCTCCGATAAGTACAAAGTGGCCACTCCAGCAGGCTGGCAACCCGGTGACAAAGCCATCGTGCCACCCCCGGCGAGCGTAGCGGCTGCGGAGGAGCGGCTCGAGGAGGGCTATGAGTACACCGACTGGTACTTTTGCCAGAAAGCCGTGTAGGTGGCAGCGCGGCAGCTCATGTCTGCCGCGTGATCCTCTGTTGAGGGTCGACGACATCCTTAATTTAACGCGAACCGAGGTGTGAAGATGAACCCGAGAGTGACTCCTTTTATCCACGAACCGAGCTCCTCGCTTACTTACGTCGTCAGCGAGCCGGACGGCGACCGCTGTGCGGTGGTTGACCCCGTGCTCGACTATGATAATCAGGCCTCGCGCACGAGCACTCGTGCCGCAGACGAGGTCATCGCCCACATACGCCAACACCACCTCAAGGTCGAATGGATCCTGGAGACCCATGCCCATGCAGACCGACTCAGTGCCGCGCCCTATGTCAAGCAGCATCTTGGCGGTCGGATCGGTATCGGCAAGCACATCGTCGAGGTGCAAAAGACCTGGAAGACTCTCTTGAACCTGGGCGATGAGTTCAAAGCGGACGGTTCAGAATTCGATCACCTGTTCAAGGACGGCGAGCAGTTCTCTATCGGGACGCTGAGCGCTCGGGTGCTCTATACCCCCGGGCACACCAAGGCCGATCTGACCTATGTGATCGGCGACACCGCATTCATCGGTGATACCCTATTCATGACCGATTACGGGGCAGCGCGGGCCGATTTTCCTGGTGGCGACGCGCGCGCGCTCTATCGCTCGATCCAGAAGCTCTTCGCTCTGCCGCCAGAGACCCGGCTTCTTCTCTGCCATGATTATCTGACGCCCGCGCGTCAATCGCATTGCTGGGAGACCTCGGTGTCCGAGCAGCGCGAGAAAAATATCCAGATCAACGCGGCCACGACCGAAGACGAGTTTGTGAAGTTCCGCACCGAACGTGACAAGCAGCTTGCCACCCCGAAACTCTTGTTCGCGTCCGTACAAATCAATATGCGTGCAGGCCGTCTACCACCACCAGAGGCAAACGGGCGCTCGTACCTGAAGATACCCATTCGGCAGCATTAAGTCCCTGCGGCGCGTCATTGACTCATGTGTCCGACCTTCTGGGCACGTAGCTAAATTTTTGGAGGATAGCAGGATGGAAAAGCGGATAAAGGTAAGTGAGCATATAACGGTGGGTCCGCAGCCCACCGAAGAGGAGCTTGAACACTTCTTGAAGGACGGTTTTAAGGGCGTTGTGAATGTACGCGAGCCCGGTGAGCCCGCCCAAGTGCTGTCACCCGAGGCTGAAGGTGTCAAGGTTGAAGGGCTCGGCATGGAATATTTGCATTTTCCGGTCTCGGTAAAATCATTGACGGATGACCGGGTCGACGATTTCTGTAGTCAACTCACCGCTCTACCTAGACCGATCCTAGTGCATTGCGGGACCGGGATGCGAGCAGGCGCCCTGTGCATGATGGCCTTGGGCATTGAAGAACGGATGTCCGGGGAGGAAGCCTTGAACAAGGCGAAGGCCATGGGCTTTGAATGCAAATCAGAAGATCTCAAGGCCTTCGTCAAGGACTACCTCGATAAGAGGAACTTCTGATCGGTTCAAAGCTTAACCGCAAACGACCGGCATTTCAT
>JBIMKD010000191.1:0-5025 GCA_043673815.1 Chromatiales bacterium | reverse complement strand
TGAGAAATTTCTCCCGACGCGTGGTCTTGCTGTACTTCTCGAAACCCGTGCCCAGTGTCATTTGTTTGCTCATTATCGTCCTCGATTGGTATTCGGTTGCCCCTACCGATCAGATCGTGGACTTTTGCAGAGGTTCCCTAGTAATGCCCATGCTTAGCGGCACGGCGCGGCGCTACGCCATCGCCTATCGGACCATCGTCATCAAAGAGGTGGTGCGGTTTCTGCGGATTTGGGTGCAAACGATTCTGCCTGCGGCCATCACCATGACTCTATATTTTCTTATTTTCGGGAACCTCATCGGTCCGCGCATCGGCGAGATGGAAGGTTTCCGCTATGTGCAATACATTGCGCCCGGAATCATCATGATGGCGGTCATCACGAATTCCTACGCCAACGTCGTATCGTCGTTCTTCGGCTCCAAGTTTCAAAAGCATATCGAGGAGATGCTGGTCGCACCCATCCCGAACTGGATCATCATGGCCGGATTCATCACCGGTGGCGTCGCGCGCGGATTATGTGTCGGTATCGTGGTCACGGCCGTCGCGCTCTTCTTTACCGATCTCCACGTTCATTCCCTCACCGTGATGGCCTCCACGATCCTGCTCACGGCCATGCTGTTTTCGCTGGGCGGGCTCATCAACGGGCTGTTCGCCCGTAACTTCGACGACACCTCGATTATCCCCACCTTCGTGCTCACGCCGCTCACCTATCTCGGCGGGGTCTTTTATTCCATCACACTCCTGCCCGAAACGTGGCAGATAATCTCCTTCGGGAATCCGATTCTCTATATGGTCAACGCCTTCCGCTATGGGGTGCTGGGCGTGTCCGACATCCCCTTGCCCGCCGCTTATGGGGTGATCCTCCTTTTTATCGCGGCGCTCTGGCTGCTCGGCTTGCGTTTATTCAATCAGGGGACCGGGATAAAGACTTGATGGTGCCGCATGCGCGCGCGCCGACTACGCCTCCAGAAGACCGGCCCCGTGGAAATTCCTTGGGCCATCCATCCCGATCCGGACGGTAGCCGCAAACGCGAGATGGCGCGGCGAAAGTATGCTGGGTGGCGAACGCCGATGCGTGTCCTGCGGCGCACGCTCCTCGCCGTGTGCCTGATCCCCGCGCTGCTCGTGCTGTGCCTGCGCTGGTTCGATCCGTGGGTGACGAGCTTCATGCTGCGCGATCTCACCTTGGCCCTCGTCGAAGGGCGCGAGGATCATGCTTTTCACTACCGCTGGGCCGATTGGGATAAGATTTCTCCGCATGCGAAGCTCGCCGTGGTGGCCTCCGAGGATCAGAAGTTTCCGCAGCACTTCGGTTTCGATCTCGATGCCATCGCTCATGTTTGGCGCGGTAACCGCCTCGGCGGCCGCTTGCGCGGGGCAAGCACCATCTCCCAGCAACTCGCGAAGAATCTGTTTCTCTGGCCCGAAAGAAGTTATCTGCGCAAAGGCCTCGAAGCCTATCTCACGATATTAATCGAAGCACTCTTACCCAAGCGCCGGATCCTGGAAGTGTATCTCAACGTGGTTCAGTTCGGGGACGGTGTCTTCGGGATCCGAGCCGCGAGCGACACCTATTTCGGCAAACCACCTGCTATGTTATCGACGCGCGAGGCGGCGCTCCTTGCGGCGGTATTGCCGAATCCCGAGCGCTACCGCGCGGCCCCACGTCCTTCGCCACATGTTCAGGCACGCCAGGCATGGATCTTAAGGCAGATGACGCGCCTCGGCGGGAGCAAATACCTGGCGCAGTTGTAAGGGATGTTTGAGGTAAGCTAATGCAACGCGCTATCCCAAAACCCACCGTTCGCTAAGTGCTTCGATCAGTCATTTCGCGCCTGTCGGCTGATGCTCTTGTTCATTCGTTGCCCTCCAAGATTTCGGTAACAATCTAATGGGGCAACGGATCTCGCTCGGTAGCAAGATCATTGAGTCAATGCGATGCCTGGCTGTTGCACTTCGGAGTTGAAATGGCGCCGTTAAATGACGTATTGTGCTACACAACTCGACTCAAAAGGAGACTCAAATGATCAAACGCACTTTGACCATCGCGACCATCCTCCTGGCCGTCCTGATCGGTCCTGCCCCGAAGCAGGCCCACGCCGCCTTCACGCACGTGCAGGACTTCTACGTCTGCTCGGTGACCTTCGACGCTTCCTCGACCGCGATGCGGGGCAGCTTCGGGTTCCTCAGCGTGAACGTCTTCCTGTTGCGGAACTGCACGGGGGACGGGGAAATATCGACGCTGTACTTCAACTCGACGAACGCAACCGAGACGGGCACCGACTGGCGACCGCTGGCCCTCATGACCATCTTCCAAGAGCTGCGCGACGCCCAGAGGTTACAAACCCAGGTGACGATGGGCTTCTACGGCGTCAACTCGTCGGTTGAGTCGGTCACCTTCCTGAAACAGTAGAACTCTTTGAGCGCGAGCGAAATGAGCTCGGCGGCGATGAGCCCGCGCTCGATGCGAAAGCGACCGACGGTGATCGGGAGCTGAAACTGGCGCGGGCCGGCGCTGCCGGGGTTGAAGTACAGGACGCGGTCGCGTTCTTCCTGGGTCGGACGGTACGAGTGGCCGCAGACGACGGCCGCAAGCTCATCGATGGGGTGTGGAGCTGCCAGGTGAGGTTTCACGAACCGACAGCGCTTGGCCAAGAGGACATTGCGGCTGTACAGGCCCGTAGCCCGTAGGGTGGGTTAGAGCGCGCCAGGCATGGATCTTAAGGCAGATGACGCGCCTCGGCGGGAGCACATACCTGGCGCAGTTGTAAGGGATGTTTGAGGTAAGCTAATGCAACGCGCTATGTCCCTAATCCCTCGACCTCCCGTGGCGATGATACTGTGCCTTCTGATCACGTTGATCCGAACGGCTTTGGCGGCGCCGATCGAGGTACGGCTCCACTATGTCGGCGCGCGCGAGGACGCGGCCTTTCTCGGCGTCACCCAAGGGTTGGAAGAGGCCAACCTTCAGGGCCGGTTTTTAGGTCAGCGTTACGTGTTGGATGTCGAGCGCGACGCGCAGGCTCGGCCCGCTGCTATCCTGGCCGCGATCGAGGAAGAGGCGCTCGTTGCCCTTGCCGGGCAGCATCCCGACACACCGGTGTTCAATCTAAGCTCGGAGACCGACGCGCTGCGTGATAAATGCCTTACGAATCTGCTGCACGTTATTCCAAGCCGTGAGATGAAGCGCGATGCACTGGCTCAATGGCGTAAACTGCACCCGGACTCCAAAGCCCGGGCACAGGCGTGGCATCCGGAATTCAAAAAATACTCCGCCGAGCAACTCAGCAAGCGATTTTTCAAGGCGCGCGGACAGGCCATGGACGATCGCGCCTGGGCCGGTTGGGCCGCGGTCAAGCTGCTCTCCGATAGCGTGGCACGGCTCGGCGCGGCGGAACCGGAAAGTTTACTCGCCTATATCCGGACCCGGCTTGCTTTCGACGGACAAAAGGGGATCGATCTGAGCTTCCGGCCGAACGGCCAGTTGCGGCAACCGCTCTTCCTCGTCGAAGGCGGCAAGATCGCCGGCGAGGCGCCGGTCAAGGGTGTGGTGGATATCGAAGATCTCGACAGCCTCGGGGGCAGCGCCTGCGCGCGACCGGACAGTCAATAATCACAGGAGAGCTCGTTCATGAAAGCGTTTTTCATACTCGTGCTGATCGCCTACGTTTCATCGGCCGCGGCCGCGCCGACCGAGCGGATATTCGTCACCAATGAACGCGGTAATACAGTCTCGGTCATCTCCGGCCGCACGCTAAGAGTCGAAGCCACGATCGCGGTCGGCAAGCAACCTCGCGGGATCGGGCTCGCCCCGGACGGAAGCGCCCTGTACGTAGCACTCGGGCGGGAAAATGCGATCGCGGTTATCGATCCGAAGACCCTAAAGGTGCTGCGCAAGATCCCCTCGGGCGATGATCCGGAAGCCTTCGGCGTGCATCCGAACGGCAACATCTATATTTCCAACGAAGATGCGGCCAAGGCCTCGGTGATCGATCCGGCGAGCGCTAAGGTCATCGCCGAGATCCCAGTGGGCCTAGAACCCGAAGGCGTTGCCATTTCCCCCGATGGCAAGCAAGTGATCGTAACCAGCGAATCGACCAACATGCTGCACATCATCGCCGTGCCGGAGCACAAAGTGGTCGCGAACATCCTGGTGGGCGCGCGCCCGCGCGCCGCGGTTTTCGCGCGCGACGGGAAAACCGCCTACGCGAGCTCCGAAATCGGCGGTGAGGTCAAACGGGTGGACATGGTGGCCCACAAGGTGCTGAATAAGATGCCGCTCGGAGATGACAAGATCAAGCCCAAGGACGTGCTGCTCAGCAGGGACGAGAGGACGCTCTATGTCGCCGGCGGCCGCGCCAACCAGATCATCGTCCTCGATGCAGAGACCTTGCAGGTCAGGACCCGCATCCCCGTAGGCGAACGGGTGTGGGGCCTGGCCCTGACGCGTGACGGGCGCCGTCTTTATTGCACCAACGGTGTCAGTAACAGCGTCTCGGTGATCGACACCGCCACCGACAAGGTAATACAGACGATCGCCGTGGGCGAGGCACCTTGGGGGGTGGTCATCGACGACTGAGAAAACTCACTCGCGATCGCGTTTATGCTGCTTGGTTCAGCGTATTCGCCCAAGCAACGCTTGCGAGATAGATCTGCCCGATTTGGTAGACCTTGAGGTTCTGGTAGGCTACTTGATCCAGGTTCCAGCTCTCGTAGTTAACGGCGCAATCGAGCGCCTGCCCGGCATCGCCTGTCCTGCAGACGAGGGCATTCGTAATCTCCTCGGAAAGCGGTAAGTCGTTTACGATTTGCTCCAGCGGGGCATCCAACATCTCATCCAACAGAGACAGCAAGCCCACCAGGAAATACCGTTCCGAGGGTTTGTCGCATTGCAGCGCCAGAAGCTCGCACATCTTCGCGCGAATTAACGCGATGAAGGTCAATTCGTCGGGTGAATACTGCGCCGTGGTCAAGGAAAGCAGGTCGGCCCAACGGCGGATGTCCGCAGCGCCGAGGCGGGTAAGCG
>JBIMKD010000190.1:0-34314 GCA_043673815.1 Chromatiales bacterium | reverse complement strand
GTGACAGAACGATGCAATGAGCTCCCGCCAACAAACTCAAAGGAGAAAAGTGTGGTCTTTATTACCATGCACAAAGCAGGGAGCGTTTTCGTCAACGGCGTGATACGGGATATTCTCACCGGGCTTGGCCTGGTTCACATCGATTTTGCGCAGACAGCTTTCCGGAAGGGTGTATTTGAAGCGGATTACTGCATCGAGCGGTCTCCTTTGCTGAGTACGCCAGGATACTACTTCGGCGCCTTTCGCGGGCCATACGTCGATAGCTTTGCGGACCTGTCGAAAAACCGTCTGGTGGTGCAGGTGAGGGATCCGCGAGACTGTATTGTGTCCTTATACTTCTCGCACCGGTATAGTCACCCTTTACCCGGCGAGGGAGAACTTCGGGACAGACTCATCCACATCCGTAGCGAAATCTCGGCGAAGGCGATCGATTCGTTCGCGATGGATCGGGTTCGCACCCTGGCGAAGCGGATGGCAGTTATCCGGAAGGTCCTAGAGCATTATCCAGAGACGCTTCTGCTCAAGTATGAGGAAATGGTGTTGGATTTTGACGCGTGGTTCCAAAAGCTCAGGAAGTTCTTGGGAGTGTCCATGTCTCAGGACGATATTAACCGGTATAAAAGAGCGGTCTTGCCCTGCCACGAAGACGTCAACGAACACAAACGACAGGTTCTTCCCGGGGACTTTAGACGAAAGCTTGAGATCGAGACGCAGGAGGCGGTGACGCGGGGGCTCCAAGTGCACCTAGAGCATTTTGGTTACCTGGGTTCGGAGTTGACCGCGAAATGAAAGACTATGGAGAGCCGAGCTAGCGAACAACTGATCTGGATCATCGATCGGAACGGCGAGTATCCCGTGCCAAAAAGTTTTGTCACCTCCGGCAAACTCTTACCGCTTCCGCGATCTCAAGCTTCTCGAAAACTTCGAGCTCACCCCCCACCGTAGCGTCCCATATATTGCGCCCGTGCGCTTCGAAAGCCTTGCGCGCTAAAAAATAACCTCGTTCCGATTCCGCTAAATCAGGCAGGTTCCACTCGACCCCCTTCCTGAAATAGTTGGGATCGAAATGATTCTGGTCATCGCCACGGCTCACGACGAGCTTGTTTGCCGGACCTGCGACGGCGAATGAGTGATCGATGCCAAGAAGGATAATGGGATCGGCGCCCATATAAAAAGCGAACTGTAACGCCGCATAGCTCACCGTTCCGCTGATTCCGACTCCCCGGGTAATGTCGGTCGAAAACGAGCCGTCGGCGAGGTTTAGAAAATAGGTTGCGCCCCGGCGGTTCTTGCGCGTTATGAACCACCGGCTTTGCCAGGATAAATACACCGGGATCTCAATAGCGGCGTAGCGATCCTGATGTTGCGCCATGACGTGTCTATTCATACAGATGATGAGGCTTGGGCGCCATTTAACGCGCGGGAACAGAAGATCGATCTTGTTCATGCCGATCGCCGGCACACCGACGAACTCGTCCAAAGGGGTGCTATTCAGGCTCGGGCCGTTGCCGACCACGAGCAGGGGCTGATTCGCGAACCGGTTCTTTAATTGCGCGAGCCGCAAAGGGTGCTCGGTCAACCGGTAAGTGAGCCCTTCAAGCCGGTACCGGATAGGTCGGATTGTGCGACCCAGTACCAACGAGTTAATCCAAGCCCGACAGGCAGGCTAGAGCGTCCGGCGCCGAAAAGCTGCCAGCGCAGCGCGTAACCTAAACACCGCGGAGCGCACGATTCGGGCAATCGCTGGATACCTGCGCAGGAGGTAATTTGCGACAAGGTCATGGAGCGAGTACTTCGCCATCTGCATTAACGGCACTTGGGATTTCGCCATTGGATCTGCGGCTACACGAGAGGCGCTCCGCGGGATTTGATTTTCTGCCCAGCCATGCCGAGCAGCCGCCTCGACCAAGATCTCGTGAAATCCCGCTCGCACCCCTTCGCAAGCATGCCGCTCGAAGACAAACGCCCGGCCTCGCTCGCCGAGGTTTCTTGCGTGGTCGCTGTCTTCCGCGAGGCGGCGCAACGCGCTCGACACGCGCAGCGGATCGCGCTCGCTTACGACCTCGGCCACCCCGTGGTTCGCTAAATAATCGATCGTTGCCAGTCCACGCGGACCATAGGCAAGCACTGGAGCTCCGGACGCCAAGCACTCCGGCAATTTGTTCGCCACCGAGTAACGTACGTAGCGCATGCTGGCTTCATCGAAGTTATACGCGATCACGAGCAGATCGCTCTCGAGGAGCAGATGCCGGTGTGCCTTCTCGCTCATATTGCCTTCATGCACAGTTACGCCTCGGAAACCCTTGAGCGCGCTGCATCCGGCCGCAAGCCACGGGCCCATCGTATATACTTCGAAACTTAACCCGTACTCTTCATGCAAGCCATCCACCGCGCACGCTACATCCACAACGCTCGCGAGCGTCATATCTTCAGCCAAGCCGCCGACGTATCGGATCACCACTGGCTCGCTGGCTCTAGCCGCTCTGCGCCTGCGGTCAAGCACGGTCCACTCTTCGGGTTCAACGCAGTTCGCGACCGGATAAAAAGGGACTCCGTAGCGCTCGCTAAACGCTGTCGACATGGCCTCGCCGATGCTTAAACACGCGGCACTGCGCCAGAGTATGCTTCGAAGCGACTTTTCCGCGTCAGCACCGTCTTCGAACCGCGCCATCCAATCGTCCATCAGGTGCGTCACGACCGGAACGCCCAGCCTATCGATCACAGCCTCCGCCCATTGGTGAAAGCCTTTCGGCCGGTCGTGCGGCCGGTAGTAAATGACGTCGGGCTGAAATGCAAGGCACGCTTCCCATGCCTCCGCGGCATCCACAGCAGGTGCGTCTTCCGATAGGGGTGCCCAACCCCGGTATAATCCCAGGCCTATTCGCCTCCAGGCGTGAACTTGCAGGAGCGCCTCGCCCGGCCAACCGGCAAACAACCGCTTCTTGACCTGTCCGGTTGCAGATATCGATCCCAGGCGGGTGCTATCGAGGATTAAGATGCGCGGAAACACCTGGCGCCGCACCGCGGCTGCTAACGCCTTCGGCGTGAAAAGGCGATCGTACTGGACTCGCTCAAACACTTCGAGCTCCCCGCTAACCGTCGCATTCAGGATATTGACCGCGTGACTTTCCGTCACGCGCCGGGCTCCCCCGTACGCTTCGATCATCTTGTCGACCTGTGGATCGTGCCAGGATTGGTCCCGTCACATACGCCGCGAGTGTCCCACCTGGGATGGACTTCGGCCTAGCCCTGTGGTTTATACACGCTTGGCTTTTGCGGTGCCCTGATCACGCTCGGCCCGCTCCGCCGGAGCACCATGTCTTAGGGCCGCCTCGTACTGCAGCAACACGTCCTCAGCCATGCCTTCGCAACGCGCGCGCCCATTCTCGATCCAGACCGCCCGGTCGCATAATCGCCGTATCGTATTAGGATCGTGAGAAACAACCACCACGGTCTTCTCCGATTTTATTTTATCCCTGAGTACCGCTGTCGATTTACGGCGAAACTCCGCGTCGCCGACCCCGAGCACTTCGTCGATTAGAAGGACATCTGAATCGAGCTGACAGGCCACGGAGAATCCGAGCCGCGCTTTCATTCCCGCCGAGTATTCGAACATCGGCTCATCGAAGAATTCGCCTAGTTCCGCGAAGTCGGCGATTGCCCCCAGCCGGCTTTCGATCTCGCGCCGCGAAAATCCCAGCATCAATCCCCCAAGCGTGGCGTTTTCCCGCCCCGTGAGATACGGAACGAATCCCACGTTCAGCGCCAACAATGCCGCCCGGCAGCCGTTGTGCGTGACCGAGCCCACGTCGGGCTGCGTTATTCCGGCAAGCACCTTGAGGAGGGTCGTCTTGCCGCAACCGTTTCGACCGATGACGCCCAAAGATTCCGCGTGATAGAGATCGAAGGAAACGTCTTTGAGCGCCCAGAACTGCTTACGTTTGAGCAGCCCACGGCGCAACCGATATTGCACCCCGACGTGACGCACCGAAATTAATGTCCGTCTCACTTTGCACATTCACATCGCTACCTTGGGATAAACGCGGTCATAGCGAATCAGGATCAATGATGCCGCAGTTACCAGCGCGGCGGAAAAAAGGCTGATGATCCCTAAGCCTTGCCAATCGGGCCATAATCCCCGCAGCAGTACGTCTCGATAGCCGTCGATCAAGCCTGCCATCGGGTTCAGAAAGAAAAATGCCCGCACCTCCGGCGGCAATTGGGCTGGATCAAAAAAAACGCCCGAGAGGAAGAATAGCAAGCGGAGCCCATAGTTCACGAGTTTATTCAGATCCGGGAAAAACGGTACAACCGCGGCGCATAGAAACGTGACCCCCACGGTGAACAGCAGCTGGACCACCACGATTAACGGCAAGGCGAGTCCACAAAGGGACCATTCGATACCGTACCACAGCAAAAATGCAACCAGTGCGGCGAGCAGCACGGCAAACCTACAAACCCCCATCAAAACGGCGACCGCCGGGAAGACAGCCTTTGGAACATAAACTAGGCCCATCAGCGCTGATGCCTTGGATATGGTTTTGGCACCATCCGATACCGTCGTGCTAAACCATTGCCATACTGCCACGCCAATCATCAAAAACGGCACGTAGTCCATGGTCCTTTTCTGAAGGAACACCCCAAAGACAAGGTAAAAAGTGGCCATCAGAATAATTGGATCAATAATCCACCATAGGAAGCCGACACGGGTCGTAGCCGTTTCGGCCTTGAGGTCTGCGTACGTCTTGTACAAGATCAAATCGAGATACTTACTTTTCAACATGACAATGCATCTGTATCTTTTCTGCTATTGCAGAGCTTCCCTAAACGCGGAGGACACCGGCTGATCACGAAAACCTCACAAGCGTCGTGCCTCGTCGTTACCAACTGATCGAATGCAAGCGATGCCTTTGTGCGGTATTTCATTCCGGATCGTGCAGGCGCGCCGATATCCCGCCGTCCACATTGAGCACGGCGCCATTGACGAAGCTCGATCCGGGTGAACATAAAAACAGCGCTGCTGCCGCAACTTCCCTGGGATCGGCGATCCGGCCTAGTGGATGCATCTCGCCGAGTCGCGCATGGTCCTCCGGCCGGCCGCGAAAACCCTCCCGCAGCATGGGCGTGGCCACGGCCGCCGGCGCGATGGCGTTGACGCGTACCCGCCCGCCGAGCTCGATCGCCATGCAGCGGGTCAGCCCCGACAATGCTGCTTTGCTGGTTGCATAACAGGCGAACGACGGTTTACTGAGCATCGCGTGAATGCTGCTGATGTTGATGATACACCCGTGCTCGGACTCCAGCTCCGGCAATAACGCCTGGCTGAGGAGGAAAGGCGCGAGGAGATTGACTTCCAAGGTCTGGGTCCAATCCGAAATAGTCAGCGTCTCGATGGGTTTAGCTACCTGGTGCGCGGCGTTATGAATAAGCGCCGCCAACCCGCGCTCGGCAAGCCTTTGGCGGACGTCTTCGACGAGCTGAGTCAAGCGCTCCGGGACCCGGCACAGCTCGCGCAGATCCACTCGATAGAACGGATCGCTCGCTTCCGGATCCGCGATCCGATCGAGGCCGAAGACTGTATAGTCGGCCTCCCGGAAGGTCTCGCATAAGGCCTTTCCAATCCCGCCGGCCGCCCCGGTAATCAAGGCTACCTTTCCCATCGATCACCGATCCGTGAGTCCTAAAAAACCGCACAGCAGCCCGGCGGCCCGCTCGCTCGTGCGCCATACGGCTTCGGAGGTGTTCGAAGCGTTGTGGGAACCAAAAACGCAACACTCGAAGCCGCGCAAGGGCGAAGATAACGGCAATGGCTCGGTTTCGTACACATCGAGGGCGGCTGAATGCACCCGCCCGCTCGTGAGCGCTGCGACCAAGGCCATTTCGTCGATCAGCGCCCCGCGCGCCACATTGACGATCCGCACCCCGGGTTTCGCCCTTTGCAATGCCTCTTGGTTCAGCAGGTGCCGATTGGCGTCGCTGAGCGAGCAGGTCAAGACGAGGAAGTCGCATGCCTCAAGTTTCGAGGGCCACTGAGCCAGCGAGACGTCTTTAATGGACACATCCGCGCGGTAGTCGGGATCATAGACGATTACTGCCATATCCGCGGCCAGCGCACGCCGGGCGACGTGCTTGCCGATATCGCCAAAACCGATAAGACCAAGCATCTTTCGCCGCAACGAAATACCGCGCGGTTTAGGCCAGCCGCCGCCCCGCACCTCCCGGTCGATCCGGAACGTCTCCCGGGCGAGGGCGGTCACATAGGCCATGGCGATGTCAGCGACTTCTCCGCCAAGCATGTTGGGTGTATTCGTCACCCGAATGCCCAGCGCCTGGGCAGCCTTGAAATCGACATTATCCACACCGACCCCCCACTTTACAGCGGCTCTTAGCCGCCCTGATCGGCCTGCCCGGAACACAGCCGCCGTGGCCGGATCGTCACCGATGATCCAGCCATCGCATTGTGGCACGAGATCGATTATCTGCGTTTCGCTTAATGTCTGCACGACTTGAGGGCAAACGACATCTACGCCCCGCTCCGTGAAATATCGCTCGAAGTCGCGCATGATCCCCAGCATGGGCGGGCAGGTAATGAGCACTTTCATCGGTGTTCTCTACGGTGGACTAGGAGTGCTTGCAAGCAAGCCGTTACATCGCTTTTGCCAAGGCCTCGGCAAGCGCCCAGTCATCCGGCTCATCGATATCGACGGACTCCAGCTTCGGAGTCTCGAACAGCATCCGGCGCTCGCCGATACGCGCCTTCGTCTTTGCGAAGCTCTCGCAGGAAAAAATGTACAAGCAGGAATTTTCCTCGAACCAAGGCTCTAAGTCCTGCGTTCGGATTAGATTATTCGGATCATGATTAACGGCCGAACCGTCCTTGCGGTAAAAACGTGCTTGCCTTCGCGTAACGGCAAACAGGGAGTCTGCCTCACCGCAGTCAAGAGCACGGCGGTAGGCTTCGAGTGCTCCGACGATGGTCGGAGCACGGAGAAACGGATTGGTCACGTGGGTCATAAGGTACGCATCGCCGGGAACGGCGTTGATATCGTCCTCGATAATCCGGTTCATGCTGACCAGATCGCCACAGATTTCGGGCTTACGATCCCTTACGAGGATGCGTTCCGAGCGAGGGAGTCCGTTCTGAAACAAAACCTCCCGTGCATCCGTGTTGATGACAACCTGCCCGATCATTGGGATCTCGAGTAGCGTATCCAGCATCCAACGGAACAACGGTTTTTCTCCCAACCTACGGAAGTTTTTCCCCGGTAGGCGTTCGCTATGCCCTTTCAAAGGCAAAAAGGCAATGGCCCTGTTAGGACTCATGAGATTTCTCTAGCGTATCGCGATAGGCGATCGGCCGCGCTATCGCTTTCCGAGGGTAGAAGTAGCGCTCTTTGCGTTCCTTGGAAAGCTTACGGTGCAGGTGATTCCCTTGGTAAGCGCCCCAAAACTGCATGAACCGATATAGCACGATCTGATGGGCCGTCTCCAGAAAGCGTTCTTCCTGTAGACTCGCACCGAAATCCAAAAACACCCCCGAGAGAAAATAACGCACAAAATCGGTAATGCTCACAGATACCTCGGGCATAATCTTTTGTAACGCAAGCGCCTCGCGCTCGTAGCGGTTCCTTATCTGCGACCAGGTCTCGTCGTGTAGATGATAGACCGCCGCGGGGGCAACGTAGGCGATCTTTAAGCCATCGTTCGTCAGGCGTTTTCCCAGATCCATGTCCTCGAGACCCGTCAAGTCGTCACAAAACCGGTAGCGCACCCAGACCTCCCGTAGCAAGGCAGCGTTCGCATTGTTGCAAAAAAATCCTTCCTGAGGGATACGGCTCACTTCGGGGAAATATTTCTTGAACAACTGACACTCGCTGAAGCGGCTTGCACCGTTGCCCAACTGTCTGCCATAGGAATAGACCACGATTTGTTTCTGCAGCGGGCTGATTAAACCACTCAGCCAGTGCTCATTTTCAGGCAGGCAATGACCGCTTATGAAAACCAGGTAGTCGCCGGCGGCGTTTTCGCATCCGCGATTCAACGAACGGCCAAAGGTGAATTCATCCCGGCCAATATGAAAAACCCGGCACGCGTAAGCCTTGGCTATCTCGACGGTAACATCGGTGGAACCGGAATCGATGACTAGCGTTTCGGTGTTTAGGCCATTCAACTTCTGGGCAGCGATACGCCGGAGCAGTTCGTCCAGATGTCGCGCTTCGTTGTAAGTCCTGATGACGATACTCGCTAACATCCGTAATACTGAATCTTTATATAGTCTTTGGGTTGATCTCGAGCGCGAACGGTGGCTGCAGAAGTCTGTATAACAACTCGATCTCTTCGCGAAACACCGAGTTTGGCGCAAACATATCCCAGTGGATGGGCACCAAGGTTTGTGCGCCGATCTCGGAGGCTAACGAAAAGGCTTCCCGAACCGACATGTTCCCTATGATGCCGCGGCGCTTGCGAAAGAAGCTTCGTTCATTGACGGGCAGAAACGCAACCTCTATGGGGCTCAAGGAGCGCAGTAAGTCAATCAAATCTTCGTGCGGCGACGTGTCGCCGGCGTGGTAGATACGCTTCCCACAATAATCGATAACGTATCCCAAATAGCAGAATTTGCCGTCCTCGTCCACATCGACCGATTCGTGCGCAGCGGGTACCGGTATGGCGCGCAGATTCTTGGTTAAATCGATTGCGTTTGAATGCGCCACGATGATCCGTTCGACTGCAATTCCCCAGGAGCATAGTAGTCTACCGACCACGTTTGGGCATACAAAACGGCTCTGCAGCGAGGCAGATGCGATCGGGAGGAGCGTCTCGGGGTCGGCGTGGTCCTTATGAACATGCGTGATGAGGACAAAAGCAGCGTCCGTTACCCCGTCTGGCGGGAATGGCGCAGGCACCATACGCCGGTGATCTTTTCCCTCCTGCGCTTGGACGGAATCCGACAAATAGGGGTCGATATAGACGATGGTCTCGTCAAACATTATACGAAATCCAGCCTGACCCAGAGGCAACACAGGAAGTCGTGGCTGACCGACTGCGTTAGTCATACAAGCGGGTGTCAGCGCTCGCGTTGCGGATCGCATCACGTACTGTCTCAATGATGAAATCTTGCGTGGCGGGATCGAGATACGGGTGCATCGGTAAGCTTAACACTTCTTTAGCGAGTTGCTCCGACACAGACAAAGCGGCCGGTGCCGTAGGAAACTCTGCATATGCCTTTTGCTTGTGCAGCGGTTTCGAGTAATAAACCGCGGTTGGAATATTATATGTTCTTAAGTAGGCCGCAACCTCGTCGCGCTGCGGAACCCTTATCGTATACTGCGCCCAGGCACTGACGGCCCCGCAGGCAATTTTTTGCGTTATCGTAACATCTTGTAGCGCTTCCGTGTAATGCTGTGCTACGCGTTGCCGCGCGATGATCTCGTCTTCGAAGAGGGCTAGCTTTTCGACCAGTACTGCAGCTTGTAAAGTATCGAGCCGGCCATTGATGCCAATGCGCACATTGTCATACTGGTCCCGGCCTTGTCCATGGACCCTTATCGACCTCAGGGCGATCATGAGTTCCTCGTCGTCCGTGAATAGCGCCCCACCGTCGCCGTAGCAGCCGAGCGGTTTGGCAGGAAAAAAGCTCGTGGCGGTTATCGGCGCCAGCGTCCCCACCCGCTTACCGCTGCGCGATCCTCCGAAACTCTGAGCCGCATCAGCAATCACCAAGAGATCCCAATCGCGGGCTACCTGCATCAGCGCATCATAGTCTGCGGGCTGCCCGAACAGATCCACCGGTATCAAGATCTTGGGCGTCAGCTTAAGTTTTTCTGCGTTTTCGATAGCCGCATTCACACTCTCAAGGTTTATCAAAAAATCATCTTCGTTGACGTCCACAAAGACAGGCGTAGCGCCCAATAGAACCACGACCTCAGCGGTCGATACAAACGTAAATGAGGGTAGAAACACAGCATCGCCCGGCTTGACCCCGAGCGCCATAAGCGCCATCAGGAGTGCGTCGGTCCCGCTCGCGCAGGTCACAACATGCTTAGCGGAGCAAAATGCCGCCAAAGCATCCTCCAGCTCATCAACCTCCGGTCCCAGAATATAATGCCCATGCTCTAACACCCTGGTGATCGCGGCTTGGATTCGAGGCCCGACACGCCTCTGCTGGGCCGCAAGGTCAATAAACTGGATAGGCCTAGTCACGGCGGCTCGATTCATGTCGGACTTGTCGGGCGGCTGCGCTTCCATCGACGTATGCTTACTTCCCTGTGCGTGATCCCCGCCGGTTCTTTCGTACATCCCCTTGCGAGCCCTGACCGAGCCGATTTCGGCAAGCTCTGAAACGCCACAAAACACGATCTGCTGCCAGCCATTCACCACGCATGTCCGATAGATGTCCACGCAGGAAGCCGCCGCCCTGCGATAGAATTCGAAAGACCGGGTGAGGTGTTTCGCGGTGAGACGGCCTTTCTCAGCAAACCCCTTTCGAGTAAGGTAGTAAGAGTAGCGGTTAACCGGCGCTAGCTTGGTCTTTATCCACCCTTTGCGCACGCACCGTTTACGTATAGGTTCGTCAGGCCTAGCGCGACGCCCAGTTGACGCGAGAGGTGCCTTTGTGTAACCGTATCGTCGCCGCTCACGGATTCGAGCAACTCAAGGGTTAAAGCTTCTTCTTTGTCCTTATCGATCGTTCATTTTGTGAACACTATATGCGTTCGCGACTGTCGGCGTCAATCGACCCAGAGTCATACCGGTGAGTTTCGTTCAATCAAGCCGAGCAGAGCCTCGACTTTTGATACCGTTACGCTGCGTTGGTAGACAGTCAAAGGGACTGACGGGCAGGGAAATCGAGGAGCAGGATTCTCCGTCGCCCGCGTCGTGAACGGTACACTCGCCGCCTACCGCGTCATTCTGGATCGGGGCCACGCTAGCCATGACAGGTACACACGAGCAGCAGATCCGAGCGGGATGCCGTGTACTGGTGACCGGCGCCAGCGGTTTTGTGGGGCGTATTCTGTGTGACCTGCTCCTGCGGACCGGCTACCGCGTTCGCGGCAGCAGCCGTGCACCTGCGTCACCTGCTGTGGGTTCGAGCGCGCTTGAATGGGCACAGGTGGGAGCGCTGTCGGCGCAGACCGACTGGACGCAGGTCCTGCAAGATGTGGACGCGGTTGTCCACCTCGCCGCGCGCGTGCGCCAGCCTGGTGAGCCCGCGATGCGGGTCGCGGCGCGCCATCATCGCACCAACTGCGAGGGCACCGTCCGACTGGTGGAGATGGCCGCGGCTGCGGGTGTGCGGCGCCTGGTCTTCCTCAGCACGATCAAGGTGAACGGCAAGCGCACGGTTCGCCGTGCCGGCGGCAGCTGGCAGCGCTATTCCGAGGATGATGTCCCGCATCCCCAGGGCGCGTACGCGCAGAGCAAGTGGGAAGCGGAGCAGGCGCTGCTTGAGATTGCGGCGCGCGGGCCGATGGCAGTGACCATCCTACGTCCACCGCTGGTCTACGGTCCTGGCGTGGGCGCCAATTTCCTGCGACTGGTGCGCTCAGTGCAAAAGGGCATACCCCTGCCGTTCGCCCGAGTCGTCAACATGCGCAGCCTGGTTTATGTGGAGAATCTCGCTGAGGCAATCCTGGTTTGCATGGAAAGCAGGGCAGCCACGAACAAGACCTACCTGGTACGCGATGTCGACGTATCAACGCCTGACCTCATCTATGCGGTCGCTAGGGTTCTTGGCTGCCGCCCGCGGCTGATCCGCATGCCGCTCTGGGCCCTGCGGCTGGGCGGAGTGTTGACCTTGCGCAGCGCCGCCGTCTCGCGTCTGGTCGACTCGCTCCTCATCGATGACTCACGCATCCGTCGCGAACTGTTCTGGACGCCTTCGATGACGATGCAACAGGGTCTGGCCAGAACGGCGGCGTGGCTGGGCGTGAAGACTCCGGAGCCGGGCGCGTCGTGAATCAGGCACAGCGCGAAGCTAGCCACTCATGCCCGGGATGATCATGATTGCGTTGGTGGTCTTTGGTGCGTCGTGGTTGCTGACGTGGTTTGTTCGGCTGTATGCGCTTCGACGTTCCGTGCTCGACATCCCGAACGAGCGCAGCTCGCATGTCACTGCAACGCCGCGCGGCGGCGGGCTTGCGATCGTCCTGAGCGTGCTGGGAGTGGCGGCATGGCTGCACAGCCGCGGTCTCATCGAGGTTCCCCTCGCGCAGGCGCTGTTCGTGGGCGGATCGGCGGTGGCGCTGGTGGGCTGGCTCGACGACCACCGTCCGCTTGGCGTGGCTCTCCGCGCCACCGCGCAACTGGCAGCCGCGGCATGGGTCGTTTACCTCGTGGGCGGCGTTTCCGAGCTGGAAACGGGCTTCGGTCGCCTGCATCTCGGTATCGTGGCTGGCTCTATCCTGGCGACGGTAGGGATTGCCTGGCTTCTGAATCTCTTCAACTTTCTCGATGGCACCGATGGGTACGCGGGCACGCAGGCCATCTGCACGGCACTCGCCGGCTGGGGGCTGTTTCTGTTCGCCGGCGAGCCGGGGAATGCGGTGTTATGCATCGCCATCGGGGCCGCGGCGGCAGGATTACTGGTCTGGAACTGGTCACCGGCACGGATTTTTATGGGCGATGTGGGAAGCTGCTTCCTAGGCTACGTATTCGGCGTGCTCGCCTTGTTCGGTGAGAAGTCCGGAGCGGCCCCGGCCCATATCTGGCTCATACTGCTCGGTGCGTTTGTGTGGGACGCGACGTTGACGCTCATCTCTCGTTTGCTCGCTGGAGAGCGATGGTATGACGCCCACCGCAAGCATGCCTACCAGCGTCTGCATCAGCTGGGTTTCGGCCACCGGAAAATCGCCTTGCTCCTCCTCGCCGTGAACGTGCTGCTGCTCTGGCCTTTGGCGTATGTCGCCGTGCTGTGGAATAGTCTGCGCCCGTCGGCGCTCGTCGCTTCGATAAGCTGTCTGGTCGCAGCATGGATCGTGATACAGATAAAATTTTCTCGCCAACCGCCGCGTAGGCACGCGTGATTCGAATCAATCGCCGCACTGCCGTCTCGTCGCACGACCTGATGATGGTCGCGTTGGCATGGGAATGCGCCCGGCTTGCCGCGCCAACCTCTATCGCCCTACCGTTTCACAATCGCATCACCGAAGCGCAGGTGGACCAGGTGCTTACAGGGCTTGAAGAAGCCGTGAGGCGTAGTAATGCAGCCTAAGGGGAAAACGATCATGTCCAAGCATTTGAAAACATGGCATCTGCGCGGTGCCGCCTTCCTGCATGATCTCATGATGATTCCGCTCGCCTGGCTGTGCGCTTATTGGTTGCGTTTCAATCTCGGGACAATCCCGCAGGAATTTTTGACCGCGGGGATCAGCGCCCTGTTCGTGGTCGTCCCCATACAGTGCGTATTTTATTGGTATGTCGGCCTCTACCGGGGTGTTTGGCGTTTTGCGTCGCTGCCCGATCTCATGCGTATCGGACAGGCCGTCCTAGCGGGTGCGCTCGTATGCGCGGCGGTGTTGTTTATGGTCACCCGGCTGCACGGAGTGCCGCGTTCGGTCTTTGCTCTCTACGCGATCATTCTCGGGGGCTTGCTCGGCGGCCCGCGCTTCGCCTTCCGCTGGTTTAAGGACTATCCCCTGCGCTCGCGCACCGGCCAGCGGGTCATCGTCGTGGGCGCGGGACAGGGGGGCGAGTTGCTCGTCCGGGACTTGATGCGCGATCCGGAACGCCGCTACCGGCCAGTCGCGTTTTTGGACGACGATCTCGCGAAATCGGGGCGCGAGATCCATGGCCTGCGGGTGCTGGGGACGAGCGATGACTTGCCCGCCGCGGTGGACCGCCTGGATGTTCGGATGGTGATGATCGCCATTCCCTCGGCGAACTCGCGTCAGATGAAGCGTCTGGTCGCACTCGCGGAGCGTTCCGGGCTGCCGGTGCGCACCTTGCCGAGCATCCATGACGTACTGGCCGGCCGCGCCGGGATGAATGAGCTCCGCGAGGTGCTGATCGAGG
The DNA here is from genome assembly GCA_043673815.1 of Chromatiales bacterium. Classification (GTDB taxonomy): domain Bacteria; phylum Pseudomonadota; class Gammaproteobacteria; order JACCXJ01; family JACCXJ01; genus USCg-Taylor. The sequence goes on along the minus strand of JBIMKD010000190.1, from coordinate 20,304 downwards.
ACCTCCTGGGGCGCGAGCCGGTGGCGCTCAACTGGAACCTGATTCGATCCCGCCTCTCAGGAAAGGCCGTGTTGATCACGGGCGCCGGGGGTTCGATTGGGGCGGAGCTTTGCCGTCAGATCGCTCAGTTGTCGCCGGGAAAGCTCGTCGTCGTCGATCAGTCCGAAATCAATCTTTACGAGTTGGATCTCGATCTCAAGACAGTCTTCCCCGACGTGGAGACGAGCGTTCATCTGTGTAATGTCTGCGACGAAGCCGCGGTCCGGCGCCTCATGCAGCGCCACGCCCCCGAGGTCGTGTTCCATGCCGCGGCCTATAAGCACGTGCCTATGCTTGAGTCCCAACTGCGCGAGGCCGTACACAACAACGTGCTCGGGACCAAGACCGTGGCCGAGGCCGCGCTGGCCGCCCGGGTGAGCCAATTCGTGCTAATCTCGACGGATAAGGCCGTGAATCCCGTGAATGTCATGGGGGCCAGCAAACGCGTTGCCGAGATAATCTGCGAGAATTTGCAGCAGCGCTCCGCCAGCCGCTTTACGACGGTACGCTTCGGAAACGTCTTGGGCTCGGCGGGCAGTGTGGTGCCGTTATTTCGTAAACAGATCGGCTCGGGCGGCCCGGTAACCGTGACCCACCCGGAGGTCATGCGTTACTTCATGACCATCCCCGAAGCGTGCCAGTTGATCATGCAGGCCGCCGCGATTAGCGAGGGCGGTGAGATCTTCGTGCTCGATATGGGGGAGCCGGTCAAGATAAGCGATCTCGCCGAGCAAATGATCCGGCTCTCGGGGAAAGTCCCCGGCGCTGAGATCGAGATCGTGTATACGGGCCTGCGGGCCGGGGAGAAGCTCTTAGAGGAACTATTCCACGATCAAGAAGCCTTGCGCGCGACCAAGCACAAAAAGATTTTGCTGGCGCGACACCGGCATGTCGATTCCCGCGTGCTAAAATCGACCTTGACCGAAATGGCCGAAGCCGTGGCTCGCTACGATGAGGAACGCTTACAGTCCTTGCTACACCGCTTGGCGCCTGAATTCGGACCCCAGGAGGGTGCGAGCGCGACGGCCGCGGTGGTGCCGCTTACCCCACGCACGCGCTCTCGGCCCGAGTGATCGGAATCTTAAGATAGGAACATCCGTTCGACTCGGGCGGCGGAAACTGACCGGCACGCATATTAACCTCCAGCGAGGGGAAAAGGAGCTTTGGCGTTGCGAGCTGCTTATCCCGAGCATTGCGGAACCGAACGTAAGCCTCTTCGCTCGTCGCCGCGTTGATCTGGATGTTGTGTTCCTGTTGTTCGGCCACCGTGATCTCCCAGCGGTATGTTCCCCGCTTTTCAGTCAAGTAGTCATGACAGAGGAAAAGCCGTGTCTCGGGTGGCAGTGCGTAGAGCTTTTGGATCGAGCGATAGAGCGTACGGGCGTCGCCTCCTGGGAAGTCCGCTCGCGCCGAGCCGTAGTCGGTCATGAACAAGGTGTCGCCTATGAAGGCGGTATCCCGATGAGATAGGTCACATCGGCCTGGGTGTGACCGGGGGTGTAGAGCACATGCCCTTCGAGCGGCCCGATCCGAAAACGCTCATCTTCTTTGAACAGGTGATCGAATTCTGAGCCATCCGCCCTGAACGCATCACCCAAATTCAGAATGCCCTTCCAGATCTGCTGCACTCCGACGATGTGCTCGCCGATCCCGATTTTCCCGCCGCAGCGCGCCTTCACATCCTGTGCGACGCTCAGGCGGTCGGCATGGGCGTGGGTCTCCAGTATCCAGTCGACGGTCAGCCCGCGCTCCCGAATAAAAGCGATCACGGAGTCGATGGTCGCGGTACTCGTCCGCGAAGCCTCGTTGTCAAAGTCAAGCACCGGATCGATGACCGCACAATGCGCACACTCGGGCTCCTGCACGGTGAGTGAGCCGGTGGGATCATGCATGAAGGCGCTAACGATGGGGTTCATTATCGTCCTATTTGCGATCGTTGGAGAAGAACACCTTGGCAATATTTGATTGTGGCGTGCGGAGGGACGGAGCGTTCCCCGCACGTTTCAGTCACTTTGCTCTCTATCTCAACAGTCGCAGGAAATTCATGGCACCCCTCTGAAGGCGTTGATACGTTATGACCGCTTGGTTCGTGCCGGCTTAGAGCGATCGGTATGTCTCCCGGCAACTCCTATAAAACTGCAATAATTCAGGTACCGTACCGAAGTCGGCAACGATGCGCTCGAACTCCGATCCGGGGGTGAGGATATGAGGCAGCTCTTGGGAGACTTCGAAAACATTGACCGCATGCTTGTAAGCCACCACGAGATAATAGAGATAATGGACCGCTCGGATCGCGAATCGGGGATGGTTGACGGTGTCGAGCAGCGGGATAAGGAGCGCGAGTTGCAGCGAGCGTGATTTCTCGTCCAGTACTGGTCTCTCATCGCGAAAGGTACAAATCGTGGCCAGGGCCTTGAGCGTGTCTCGATCTTCGAATCCCGGTGCCGGCCAAGGCCCTGCAGGGCTGGCGGCACGCGCGAAGTGCTTGTGATAACACCAGGCAAGGCTTGAAGCTACTGGGTCGTGAAAGGATGTTGTGGCGGGGTCCAAGAATGCGCATAAGCTCGGTATGAAGACCCTGCGCAGATCCGCGAGCGAAGCATCGTCCGGATCTCCGACCGAGATCCGATACCCGAGGCCGCCGATCAGAACGATACGCGACAGCGCATCGAGGTGGGGCACGGCATCGAGCAAACGTTGGACGGCCTGGGCCTCAACCGGCGTCCGAGTCCAGGCCAGGAAGCCGATGACATTGCTCATGAGGTAGGAGCCTTGGCCCGCGTTCCACCATGCTTCGAGTACATGCTCGATTTTAGCGTGATCCATAATCAGATCCGGCAAGAGCCCCCCGGCCATGCGATAGATGCCGGAGTAAAACTTGGCGCGGCCGAGATCTTGAAAATAACCCTGCTCAAGACAGAGCGCGAAATACTGCGCTAAAAGAAACTCCTGCCAGCTTCGATGGGAAAAGCGAAAGGTATCTCGGCCGGTCGGGAGAAAGATAGTGCGCTGCAACAGGGTCGCACAGGTGTTCACGTCTTCCACCAGCGCAAAGCCGATTAACATCGCGTAATGGTGCGGCCGTTCCAGGAAACGCTCCCAGTTTCTTCGGATCCCCGCCGCTTCTTTCGCCACCGTCGCGGCTGCTATCTCGCCGCGCGCCTTGTAGAAAAAAAGCCAAGCGAGCAAGGCGAGCGCCACGCGCAGGTGGTGGATCTCGATAAAATCTCCCCGCTGGGTACTCATACCGACCAGATGGCTACGGCTGAGAGAGGCCCGTAGCACCTGACCCATGATTCCAGTTTGGGTCAGGTGGCCTACTTCTATTTTCTGATCGCTCATTGGCCTAAAGTAGCTCAACATGAATGGAGTCAATAGAAGCTCCGTTACAGCGGGGTCTTGAACGGCGGGCAACCAGTCCCTGCAGGCCGGAAAGAGGTTCACCGCTTGGGCCCGCGAGAGCCGCAGGATCTCGAAGATCTCGCGCGGGTCAGTGGCCAGCGTTTCTATTCCCTGGACGGTATTGCGGACGCTGATCACTATAGAAAGGCGCGGGTTGCCCCGGTTACGGCTGCTCGCTTCACGGAGGAGATCGGCGATTCTCATGAGACCCACCGCTCGATGGTTCGCCATAAAGTCATCCAGCCCGTCCAGCATAACGGTGACCGCGTCGTAGGTGAACTTGCGCTCAAGCCAAGTCGTGTTAGCCCCGTGGTGAGGGTCGATCGTTTGCGCCCAGTCGAGCCACCACCGCCACAATCCGGTCCAGGTATAAGCGCCGTCCGAGCTCTCCGGTACCGTGATTTGCTGGAGCGGAACAAAAAGAGGTAAGGGGCTACCACCAGGATCGGACAAGTACGCACAGGCCAGGCGCCAGGCGATCCAGCGCATCACCGTAGACTTTCCGACACCGCTCGCCCCAATGAGGACGATGCGTTTGGACCCTTCGGCGGCCCTGTGGATTGAATCAATAATTTGATCGCAGATCTCCGACTGGGTCCCAAACCCGCCGCTGGCAACGCTAGGTACGGGACGCTCCGAGCTCTGCCCTGCGCGGGTGTCGATAAGTGCCTTGACGGCGGTGAGCCGGTTAAGCTCAGCCACGCGGGCGAGGGTCCTATCGGCGATCGCAAGCTCGATTTCCCCTCCATACCGGCGGACGAGATCAGCGACGAGGCGCACGACCGGCCCGCTCGAACGGCGCGGCAGCTTCACCGAAGCATGCGTGCCGCGGAAATGGACTGGGTCCATCTTCGCACCCTCCGACCGAGGAACCGAGAGGTCGGAGCCGGCTACGATGTCGTGGATCACGGGCTTGGGAAATCCCAAGCTCTCACAGTCTTGCTGCTCCTTGGTGAATTCCCTGTCGAGCGCGACCAACCACGGATGCTGCCACCGGATCCGGGCCAGGATCTCGTTTCGCCCCCAGTCCTTTCTTCCTTGGGTAAGGAAGCGTATCAGTCGCAGAAGAGGCGCCCAGGGATAGATCAAGAAATAGGCGATCTGGGCGAGCCGGGTCAGTAATGGCGCACCGCCCTTATGCGGTACGGCGATATTGACCACGTGGCGGGTCCTCAACCAGACCCCGCCTGGAGAGGAGTAATCGAAATCCTCAGCGTCGATTGCGCGCTGGATACGCTTAAACTCCTCGCGCAGGAGATGCTTGACGATCAATCCCCCGGTGCTGTGGCTGACGAAGATAAGGTGGCGATGGCCGGAGAATTCCGTGCTGAGCCAGGTATTGAGATCGTTCGCCGCCTGCTCAATGCTCGATCGCTGCCAGAGCTGGGCGGGATAATCGAACGAGATGACATCGAGGTCGACTCCGGCATTGTCGAGCACCCACCGAGGCATCTCCCCCCAGGTGCGCCGGCAATCACCGAAGAGCCCGTGGCTGAAAACTAAAAGCGTACTCGGCGCGGCGGGCTTGCCGTTGAGGTGATGGATGACGCCGTAGCGACTTCTGCTGTTCCAAAACCCGATAGCTCGTCTATCGACGTTTCGCTTTCCATTCGGTGCAAGGGGAAAAGCGCTCATTTGTAATCAAGCCGTTGGCGCAGGGCAAAAGTCCGACCCCTTATCATGGTTTTAGGGCCGGATGTCAGCGTCCGATTTAACCACCCCCGCTCAGGTGTTGCCCAACTCCTCCAGCAAGCTCACCAGGTCATCGGCATGTTCCTCTTCCATCGCGAGGATCCCCTCCATCATGCGCCGGGTGGTGGGATCGTCGTTTCCGAGATAGCCGATCATCTCGCGATAGGTGTCGATCGCGATCCGTTCGGCGACGAGGTCTTCCTTGATCATCTCGATAAGCGACTCACCCTCGACGTACTCGGAATGACTGCGGGCGAGCAGGCCCTCGGGCGAGAAGTTCGGTTCTCCTCCCAGCTGCACGATGCGGCTCGCAATCTCATCTGCATGTTGTTGCTCCTCGTTGGCGTGCTGCAAGAACTCCCCCGCGACCCCCTGGGCGTTGATGCCCGAGGCCATGAAGTAATGGCGTTTGTAACGCAGCACGCACACGATCTCGGTCGCCAGCGCCTCGTTGAGGAGCTTCAGCACTGTGCCCCGGTCGGCTTTATAGCCTTCCGTGACCGCCCCCTGCTCGATGTGGCTGCGGGCACGCTCGCGCAAGGTTTTGATATCGGTTAGAAAAGGTTTGCTGGCCACGGTCTCATCGCTCCTTTGGTTTTGCACGAGAGATTATCCGCTGGGTGGTGATAAACGCCAAATTCCGCACGCTCGGCGCGAAGGGCACCCACGAGGGGTGCCCCTACGCCCGTACCGGATCAATGCGCTTCCGGCTGTGACCAGAAGATCTCCGCTTTCTTGAGGTTGCCTTCCGTATCCTTGAGGAATTCCTCTTTGGCTGTTTGGTCCCCGAAGCAATACGTCTTCCCTTTCTCGGAGTTCCACATGACCGAGCAGTCCGTGGGAATGTGCTTCTTCATCGCCATCCCCATGGTACAGTTCTTCTTGAACTCCGGCTCGGCGGCTTGAACACCGAGCGCCGTCAGCCCGAGGATCACGGCAGAAAGTAGATGAGCTTTTTTCATAAACGCCTCCGTTTCGGTGGTTCAAAGTGTAGATAACAATGCGACGCCAACCACCTCATGCGCCGCTAGTGCCTACCCGGTTAGAGCTGACGCATGAAAGCCACTAGGTCCTTCTTCTCCGCTTCGGTAAGCTTGGTGCCAAGCACCAGGTTGAAGAATTCTACCGTATCGTCCAAGGTGAGCAGCCGTCCATCATGCAGGTAGGTGGGCGAATCCTTGATCCCGCGTAGCGGAAAAGTCTTGATCGGGCCGTCAGCAGAGGCCATGCGGCCATTGATCATCCGCGGCTCGTAGAAGCGTTCTACCTTCAGGTTGTGCATGAGGTTATCCGTGTAATAGGGTGGGGCATGGCAGGTGGCGCACTGCCCCTTACCGAAGAACACTTGTTGGCCGCGCAACTCCGCGGCGCTGGCCTGGGTCTTATCCAACTTGCCAAACACGTCCAGCTTGGGCGCCGGCGGAAAGTCCAGCAGTTCCTGGAGCTCGGCCATCGCGTGGACCTGGCTACCGCGCTCGAGGATATTCACGCCTTTCTTCGTCGCGATCACCGGGTCACCGTCGAAGTAGGCGCCGCGTTGCTCAAACTCGGTGAAGTCCTCGACGCTCTTGAGCGCTCGCTGAGACCCGAACAGCCGCTGGATGTTCACTCCCCGCAAGGACGGGGTGTCGATGCGATGGCGAAACTCTTGAGGCCGGATATCACCCACCAGGTGGGTACTTGCGTTGGTATGCCCGTTCGCGTGGCATTCGAAACACACCACACCCCGGCTCGGCTTCTCCGTGCGCCGGTCCTCGGTTTGGTTGAACTGCTGCTGCGGGAAGGGCGTGACCAGAAGCCGCAAGCCTTCGAGCTGCTTCGGATTCAGGATGCCGTTGAACAACTCGTAGTAGTTCATGATGGTAACCAGCTCACCCTTTGAGACATCACCGAGGTCGGGCCGTGTGGTCAGGAAGATCGGCGCTGGGAACTCAGGAAGGAAGTGGTCTGGCAGGTCGAAGTCCAGATCGAACCGGGTGAGGTCTCGATCTTCCTGTTTTTTGATCTCCTTAATGTGGAATTCCGGGAAGACCATCCCCCCTTCCCCGTGGTTGGGATGAGGCAAAGGGAAAAATCCTTTCGGAAATACGTCCTGCTCCCGGATGTCCTCTGGGGTCATCGCCGCCAGCTTCTCCCAGGTCATGTCCTCGGGCAGTTTGACCCGCACGCCTTCCTGGAGCGCCTTGCCGCCGCTCATGGTCACACCTTCAGCGGGGCGATCGGACAGGTCATAGCGTTCTTCAAGCAAAGCCTCTTGCCGTCGCATGATCTGGGCCTTGGCCGCCTTCATACGCGCCATGGTGCTGGCAAAGTTTTCCGTGATATTCACGGGCGCGTAGCTCGATGGTGTCTCTTCGGCAGACGCCGAGCCTAAGAATCCAAGGCTGGCGGCTGCTACACCGAAGAGTATCCGCGTTGGGATTAGGATTTTTCGCTGCTTTTGCAACATGGTTCACTCCTCCGCGCTATTACGGGTGCGTAATCAAACATTAATTAATAACACGCGACCACGGTTTTTGTTCCATTCGAATAAATCGAGCAACAACTGGGGATGCGGTTTCATCCGGCTGACAAATAGGACCGCACCTTGATCTCCGAGGTGAGGGTGCGGTGCACCGGGCAGCGGTTGGCGATCTCTAGGAGGCGCTCGCGCTGCTCTTCGCTGAGCCCCCCTTCGAGAGTGATCGCACGGGTGATCTCATCCACCTTGCCGTCCTGAGTCTCGCAATCCGCGCAATCCTGAGCGTGGATCTTACGCTGCGAGAGGCGCACACGCACGCGTGTCAGCGGCAGGTTTTTCATCTCCGCGTACATGCGCAGCGTCATGGCGGTACAGGCACCGAGCCCGATCAGTAGGTATTCGTAAGGACCGGGACCGGCGTCGTTACCGCCCACGGCTTGCGGCTCGTCCACGGTCAGGGCGTGGCGGCCGGTGCGCGCGGTCTGCACGTAGCGGCCGGTCAAGGTTTCTTCGACGTCAACGACTGTACGGTTCTCATTAGACATTTTCAGTGCTCCAGTTCTATGGCATGTCGGACCCAGCGCCGCCGCGGAGATCGCGCACCGGGACGTCGGCCCGCGTGATCGGAATCTTAAGATAAGAGCGTCCATTTGACTCGGGCGGTGGAAACTGACCGGCACGCATATTAACCTCCAGGGAGGGGAAAAGGAGCTTGGGGGTTGCAAGCCCCTTATCACGTTCGGCGCGGAAGCGCACATAGCCTTCTTCGCTGGTCGTCGCGGTGATCTGGACGTTGTGCTCCCGATGTTCGGCCACCGTGGTCTCCCAGCGGTGCTCCCGCCGCTTTTCGGTCAGATAATCATGACAGAGGAAAAGCCGCGTTTGGGGCGGCAGGGCGTAAAGCTTTTGGATCGAGCGATAGAGCGTACGGGCATCGCCGCCTGGGAAGTCCGCTCGCGCCGAGCCGTAGTCGGTCATGAACAAGGTGTCGCCGATGAAGGCGGTATCCCCGAAGAGATAGGTCACATCGGCCTGGGTGTGGCCTGGAGTGTAAAGCACGTGCCCTTCGAGCGCTCCGATTTGAAAACGCTCCTCTTCTTTGAACAGGTGATCGAATTCTGAGCCATCCGCCCTGAGCTCATCACTCAAGTTCAGGATGCGCTTCCAGGTCTGCTGCACCTCGACGATGTGCTCGCCGATCGCAATCTGCCCGCCGCACCGCGCCTTCACATCCTGTGCGGCGCTCAGCCGATCGGCATGGGCATGGGTCTCCAGGATCCAGTCGACGGTCAGCCCCCGCTCCCGAACAAAACCGATCACGGGCTCGATGCTCGCGGTACTCGTCCGCGAAGCCCCGCTCTCGTAGTCGAGCACCGGATCGACGACCGCGCAATGGGGGCCCTCTGGTTCCTGCACCACATAGGTGAGCGAGGCGGTGGGCTCGTGCATGAAAGCAGTAACGATGGGGTTCATGGTTACGGTCCAATTGGGAATCATTGAAGAAGAACGTCTTGGCTATATTTAATTTTTCGTGTGAAGCTTGGCGGTTCCGTGTAGCGCGGAGGGGCCGAGCGTCCCCTCCGCGTTACGAGCGCTTTTTTACTTCGGGATCACGAGTTTCTTTACCGGCTTATGGCTGACCGCGGTCGGGAACATGACCTCGCCGTTAGGGATCTTTTTCCCGACCGGCCAAAGGTGGAAGAGGATCCCGTCGGTCTTGGACGCGGCCTCGGCGATTTCCTTGGCTTTCTCCGGCGTGACATCCAGCACTTGCACCCGCCCGGTCGCGATTTCTTCCGTGTGATCATGGAAGTGCTTGTTCCATTGCTCCAGGGTGACATTGGTGCGCGCGAGCTTTTTGTCGATGAAGTACTCGATCTCGACCAGCTCGGCGTTCGGGTCAGTCGAGAGAAAGATCATGCACTGCAGGATCTCGGGTTTGATCGGTTTGCAGTAGTGGTGATAAGGCCCCCCCACCGTGCCGTCCTCATGGCGGTGGGGTGCTAGGACATGGATGTTGAATCCCTCCGCCGGGCTTCCCGCAGCAAAAAGCGCGGGTGTTGCCAGGGTGAAGGCGCCAAGCGTTGCGAAAAGATGAAGTTTCTTCAGCATGATAATAGTCTCCAATTGTTGTTGAAATTAGGATCCTCCTAGCGCTATGCCGTCTTGGGCCTAGCGCACCCTTGCCTCGTTTGGGCGAGACACCCCTTATCCAGCGCCGTCGGTTGAACGGACACTGAAATCCGTTAAAAACCTAATCCACTAAGCATCCTGCCGTAATGCTGCCTCTCGCACCCCTCGGCGCGACAGCCCCTGATAAATCTTCATCCCCACGGCCATGGCGAGCACGAACACCCAGACCGTGGGCAACCCGCTTACCATTGAGGTGAGTGCAGGGCCGGGGCAAAATCCCCCGAGTCCCCAGCCCACGCCGAAGAGGGCGCTGCCTGCGATGAGGCGAACGTCCAGACTCCCAAGCTTGGGCAGATAGAAGACCGCCTCGACGAGCGGGCGGTCCCGCCTTAAGGTCCAGCGATAACCCAAGGCGGTGACGCTGATCGCAGCCGCCATCACCCAGAGCAAATCCGGGTCCCAGCGCCCAGTCACATCAAGAAAACCGATGATCTTCTCGGGCTGCGTCATGCCGGCGATGCCGAGCCCAAGGGCGAACAGCAGACCGCAAACAAAGGCTGCAAGCGGGATCTTCATACGCTTTCTCCAAACCAGGTGTTGATCGCGAGCACGGTCAGCATCCCCGTGGCGATGAAGGTAAGGGTCGCCGCGATGGAGCGCGGGGAGAGCCGGCTCACCCCGCAGACACCGTGTCCGCTGGTGCAGCCGTTACCGAGCCGCGAGCCGAAGCCGACCAGAAGTCCCGCAGCGGCGGTTGCGATGAGCGAGCGGTCAGGGGACACGCCAAAGGCTTGGGGATATAGGAGCACTAACAACAGCCCGCCGCTGATGAGACCGCCCAAAAAGGCCGGGCGCCATCCGCTGTCTTGAGGATCCCGATCGAGCAGGCCGTACACGATCCCGCTCACGCCGAGCAGACGCCCGTTCAGAAGCGCGAACAGTACGATCGAGAGGCCAATGAGCGCACCACCCAAAAGCGCTGTCCCTGGAAAGACGTGATCCATTGGAACTCCTAACTCACGCCGCCGCGAGCAAGTGCTTCACGCAGCGAGATCCCAGCGGCCCCGCCCCCGACGATAGGAATACGATGATGGTGCTTAGTCACGGGACTTTCCTCCTCTGCGTTTTCTAGTTGTTTTCAAGCGCGTCGCGCCTGGCTTCGGCGCGATGCCGCCTTCAGGACTTGCCCTATGATCAGGGCAACGGCCCCAAGAGCAAGCCCGATGAGCCAAAGCGCCGGGTGCCCGTGGACGCTTCCCATGAGCCATGCTAAAGAGAACTCTCGGTACAGGGAATACCCCGCAATGCTCAGGATAAAAATACCAAACCCTTGTTTCAAACGAGCGCTCTGCACGCGGTTCGCGACCAGGCTGCCTAGCAGCGTACCGATTGAGGCCACCACGATGAGCATCCCGGCGAGGGAATAGCTTACCTCCACATGCTGTACGTAGGCGGCGAATCCGGCAAAGGACTGCATCGCGATGACCAGCACCGAGGTACCGATCGCCGCGTGCATTGGCAGGCGACCCAGGAGATGCAGCGCCGGCACCACCAGGAAGCCGCCGCCCGCACCGACGAGCCCAGCCACGCCACCGACCAAGAGCCCTTCGACTAGGATCCACCCTAAAGGAAGGGTGCTGGCCTTCTGACAAGGCGACACGTAGGGGGCTGCCATGCCTTCCTCTTCGGGGCGGCTACGCAACATAGCCAGGGCCGTGGCGAGCATGATCGCGGTGAAGAGCAAGAGCAACACCTTGGCCGGGATATAACGGGCTCCCCAGCCCCCTGCGTAGGCCCCGATCATGGCGGCGAGACCGAACGCCAGGCCCACCTGCCGGCAAACCTGACCGCGGCGCGCGTAGGCGATCGTGGTGAGGATGCTCGTCGCGCCCACCACGAGGAGCGAGGTGGCCATCGCCGCTTTGGTTTCAATCCCGAAGCCGTAGACCAGGAGCGGCACGGTCAGGATCGAACCGCCTCCGCCCAGGAGTCCTAGAGACAGACCGATTCCGGGAACGCCTAGCCAAACGAGCATAGCGCGTCCTCCTCAATTGAATGTCTTTGGCCGCGATTCTCATCACTCCTTGAACGCGCGTCACCGATCCGGCCGGCCTCTATGCAAGCCCCGGCGATGCAACAGGCGAGCTGCTCCTCGGCCTCTAGCCACAATCGCACCGGCTCGGGCAGGGTGGGTGGCGTCATCGCGATCTCAGCGAGGACTTCAGACACCGGCACCATGCCTCGTCAGCTTAGGAAAACCACTTTGCTGAGCGCCACCGCGACGACTTCCCCGTCGCGTTCAAAGCGATGTTCGAGATAGCTCCAGCACCGGTCCCAGTAGAGGACCTGCGTTTCGACCGTGTACCTCTCGAACGGTTTAAGCGAGCGGCGGTGACTGGTCAAGGTGCCGCCGAGCACGGGTCGCCAGCGCTTCTTGAGGACGCGCTTTAGCAGACCGGCGCGGACCAGGAACTCGAGCGAAGCCAAATCCATGATCGCGAGGTACCGGCTGTTGGTCATATGGCCGTTGACATCGAGATCGGTCGGCAAGACGCGAAAATGCTTCGTCACCCTCTGATGGAGCCCGATCGCAGGCTTATACCCACAGGTGATGGCGAACCAGGCGAGGCGTAGCAAGAGATTCATGGCGTATTCCCTATGCAGGCGTCGAAACGTTATGCACGGTAAAGGCTGGTTTCGTGCCATGTCGAGAGGGATCGCGAAACTTAGCTTAAGTTACTGATTACATTATGTGTTCCATAACCAGAGCTGGGGTTGCTTGACCCATGGCCAGTTTCACTATAAGTTTCAATAATACATATCAGGCTAACCTGAGACATGATGAAACGTACTGTACCGGCTGCGACGAGTTTGGGTCCGGAGCGTCTCAAGCGCTGGCTGGACGCGATTGACCCCAGCGTCGGCTTTACCACCTTGGCCGGGCTCATCGACCAGGCAGCGGTCTTCGTGGTCGACCGTGACCGGGCGGTCCAATATTGGAATACGGGGGCAGAGAAACTCCTCGGATTCCGAGCCGAAGAGGTGCTCGGCCAGCATTGCCTGAAGTCTAACCGCTGCCCCCAATGCATGCGGGGTTGCGGGATCGCGGAACATGGCAGGCTCGAAAGTGCACCGCTGGCACTCTATCGCGCAGACGGGACGACCGTCCGGGTGCGCAAACGCGCCCAGGCGTTTTTCGATGCCGACGGGACCTTCGCGGGCGGGATCGAAGTACTCGTCCCGGAGGCGGTTGAAGACACGATCACGTTACCCGACACCAGGCTTTTTTCAGGAGCTCAGCGTGAAGAGTTTCACGGGCTGCTCACCCGCTCGCCCGGCATGCGCCAAGTCTTTCCGATCATCGCCAATGCCGCCGAGACCGAAAGCACGGTGCTGGTGCGCGGTGAGAGCGGTACCGGAAAGGAGCTTGTGGCGCGGGCGATCCATACCTTGAGCCACCGCAAAGCCGGACCTTTCCTCGCGGTCAACTGCGCGGCCCTCACGCCAAGCCTGCTGGAGAGCGAGCTTTTTGGGCATGTACGGGGCGCCTTCACCGGAGCGCTGCGGGACCACCCGGGCTTATTTCAACGGGCGGACGGGGGCACGGTGTTCCTGGATGAGGTCGCAGAGCTCCCCTTGGACCTCCAGGCCAAGCTCTTGCGGGTGCTGGAAGAGCGCAACTTCGTGCCGGTGGGCGGAGATCGCGGCGTGACCGTGGATGTGCGTATCGTCGCGGCGACCCACCGCGCGCTGAGGGAAGAGGTCAAAGCTGGACGCTTTCGCGAGGATCTCATGTACCGGTTGCGGGTGGTGCCGATCTTTCTGCCGGCGCTGCGCGAGCGGCGCGAGGACGTGGGCCTGCTCTTATGGGAATTCATCGAGCGTCATAACGCGCGCGGGTTGCGGCGCATCGAGCGCATTGCTCCCCAAGCCATGCGGGTGCTGCTCGATCATTCCTGGCCGGGAAACGTGCGGGAACTAAAGAATGTCATCGAGTATGCCTTTGCCGTCGGAAGAGGTGCCGAGCTGCGGCTGTCCGAATTGCCGCCCGAGTTTCAGGAGCCAAAAACGCCCTCGCCCGTCGCAATCAAGCGAAACGAACGCCTAAGCCCAGAACAGCAGGCGCAGCGGGTCCGACTCGCCCTGCAGGAGACCAGTGGCGATATACACAGAGCCGCCCAGCTTGCCGGTATGAGCCGTGCCACCTTCTGGCGTAAGCGCAAGCAGTTCGGAATCTAAAAGCCGTGGTCTAAACAGGGATCCCAGCCGCGTCGTTAAGCTGCGCGGGCGTTAGCGCGTCTCCTTGAGCGGCTTGTGAGCTGTATGCTCCACCAACTGGCCTTCGACGAACTTATGAAGCACGCTCGACACGAGTGTTTGGTACGGTATGCCATCGGCAAGAGCGCGTTTCTGTAACGCGCGAAGATCCTTAGACGAAATGCGTATGTTGATGCGACTATCCTTTTTAAAGGTCGCCGCGGCGATCGCTCTATGACCTTCAATCTCTTTATCTACATCTTTGACTCGCTTGAGGGTGCCTTTCTCGAATGCTCGCAAAATCTCTTTCTCTTCAGCATCAAGTCTACTCATCAGATCCACCCACATATCTTTTTGTGGCTTTCCGACTCTTACGGCGGCGCCTGGCGCGCGGTCCGATACCCGCACCGCCGGCACTCCACTTTCTCGATGCCGGAACTGCCGCCGAAGGCAAACGACACTTCAACGACCCGAAAGTCGTGGAAACCTAAAAAGCACAAGACCCGTCCTAGCATTTTTAACCACTCATTTATCATTTTGCCGCCTCCTTCGTGAGGATCCGTAGGGACCAGAGCTTGTGAAGAAATGGTCAGCGAGCGAAGGCAGGTCGCGTTCCGCCGAAGCACAGGAACCGGAGTGTATATTGAGATACATGAGGATTCCGAGCACCGCCGGAACGAGAGATGCCGAGCGCAGTAGATTTATTCACAAGCTCTCAGAGATTGCCCTGGGATAACGCAAGCAACGCCAAGAATTCATCCGCATCCCGCGGGCCCCAGGTGGCAAAGCTCGGCTCCGGATCCTCGGCATAGGCTTGCTTGATCTCTGCCAGCCGATCGCGCGCGCGGGGCAGCGCTTGGGGGTCGAGGCCGTAGGGGGCGGCCGCGTTGAGCCCAAAAACCTTGGCGCGCAAGGTGGGCGTAATTTCGGGATAACTGAAGCGCTCGCGGTATTCGGGGGCGATCTGAAAGGCGCGGAAGGCCTGGATCTGATCTTGCGGGCTGCCGTACCAAATGGAGTCGGTGCCCCAGAGCACGTTGTTTTCGCCCACGTATCTGAATAACTTCCCGAGCACGTGGGCGGCTTGATCGGGGTCTTGCATCAACTGCCTCCAGGTGGTGCCGAGCTCCGCATACACGTTGCTGTTCGGTGGGATGCCATTGTCTTCGAGCGATTTAACCAGTGAATCGACACCGCCCGCAGCGTTCTTCGGATCGTAAGGACCTTCGCGGCGGTCCGGATCGAATCCCGAGTGATAGACGATAAAAGTCACGTCCGGGTAACGGCGCGCGACGATCCCGATATCCCGGCAGGTGGAATACTCGTAGTCGAGATTGAACAGCGGGATCCCCTTGTGGATACAAATCACCTTGACACCCAAAGCACGCGCTTTCTCTATGAACGGGATCCCGGTGCGCTCATCATCGAGCCAATAGCCCACCCCATCGGGCCCCCATTGGGTGTAGGTCTTCCACGCGCTGACGCGGTAGTCTTCCTTCTGAAGCGCCATGGCGTCAATGGCCCCTGGGAGGTTCGGATGCACGAGGCCGTGGATGAGGAGCCGATGCTGACCTTCCATGGCCTCGACCAGCGCGCGGGTGGCCGCGGCGTCCGCCAGCGACAACGGATTATCCTCGGGCGCGGCGGGGACGGCGGAGAGCACGGCCATGTCGGTATCGCTGTCGAGGAAAATCTCCCGCAGGAAATGCTCGGCAGAGAAGCACTCGATGGCGTCACCTCCGCAGTCCGCCTGCGGAAAGAAGCGGAGAATGTAGGTCCAGCGGTTCGTAAGCCTGCGCCAGCTCCCCTTGGGGTTCACATGGTGCGTTTGAATATCGAAGATGAACTCCTCCCCGCCGATGCGCTCCCTGGCCGCGGCGGGTTCGAAAGCGGCCTCCCGCGGCAGGGCGTAGAAACCGCCGGTCTTGCCACAGCGCGCAAACGCCTCGTGCATCGACAGCAAGGTCGCGGCCGCGCCGCAGATGGATTTTAGAAACGCGCGCCGCCCGAGACCGAGCTTTCTCGCCGTCCCGATGGCGTTTTCTCGCGCCAAGCGATTGGCGTAGCGCACGCCCGCCGCCACCGGCCGCGGCAGGAACTCACCGTTCGAGGTCGCATCGAGCTTGATGGGTAAGCGCCGGCCTCCGGGGTCAAAACGTTCGCTCATGGCTTATTCGCTACTACCGCTTGCACATTAGCCCTGGGTTTCACAGGGGGAGCGGTGCAAACGCTCCCCTTCGATCCCCCGCGGGCGATAGTTGTGTTGTTCTACATCGATTAACTATAGACCATCACCGTGGTTTTGATTGGCGGGAGATCCCCCAAACCCTGTCCACTGCCGGGATCGCGTTGCGGAAATGCCCGCGGCGCAACGCTCCGCCGGCTCCCCGGTTGTAGTAGGTGAGCCCGCTGCGGTATTCTCTAATATGACTATGGAGGAGCGATACCAACCGGCCAGCATCGAGCCCGCGATGCAACAACGATGGGAGGAGCAGCGGGTCTTTGCTGCCAGCGAAGAGCCGGGGCGGGAGAAATTCTACTGCCTTTCGATGTTCCCCTACCCAAGCGGGCGCCTGCATATGGGCCATGTCCGCAATTACACGATCGGCGATGTGATCGCCCGCTATCAGCGCCTGCGGGGAAAGAACGTCCTGCAGCCGATGGGTTGGGACGCCTTCGGGCTGCCTGCGGAGAATGCCGCCATCGATAACCGCGTCCCCCCGGCGCGCTGGACTTATGAAAACATAGCCTATATGCGCGGCCAGCTCAAGCGATTGGGGTTTGGCTACGACTGGGCGCGCGAGCTGACCACATGCCGGCCCGAGTATTACCGCTGGGAACAGTGGTTCTTTATACAGTTATTTAAGAAAGGTCTGGTCTATAAGAAGACCTCCGTCGTCAATTGGGATCCGGTCGATCATACAGTACTCGCCAATGAGCAGGTCATCGATGGCAAGGGGTGGCGATCCGGGGCTCTCGTCGAGCGGCGTTTGATCCCCCAGTGGTTCTTGAAGATCACCGCTTACGCCGAGGAATTGCTCACCGGTTTGGAGGGGCTCGAGGGTTGGCCGGACGCCGTGCGCACGATGCAGCGCAATTGGATCGGACGCTCCGAAGGCGTCGAGGCCGAGTTTTCGATCCCCGCTTTTGGGGAGAGCTTGACGGTGTTCACCACGCGCCCGGACACGCTCATGGGCGTGACCTATCTCGCGGTCGCGGCGGAGCACCCCTTGGCGGCGCGCTTTGCGCAACGCGATCCCGCGTTGGCTGGGTTTGTCAACGAGTGCCGCCGCATGGGTACGAGCGAGATGGAGCTCGAGACCATGGAGAAAAAAGGCATGCCGCTCGGGGTCGAAGCACTGCACCCTATCACCGGCGAGCCCTTGCCGGTGTGGGTCGCCAACTTCGTGTTGATGGGCTACGGCACCGGCGCGGTGATGGCAGTGCCCGCCCATGATAGCCGCGACTATGAGTTCGCGCGCCGCTTCGGCCTGCCGATTAAGCAGGTGGTGTTCCCCGGAAACGCTCTCAGCGCGGACGTATCGGAGGCCGCGTTCATCGAACCGGGGGTGCTGAGAAATTCAGGCGCGTTCGATGGTTTAAGCTCGGCCGCCGCTTTCGCGGCCATCGCCGAGCGTTTGCGAAAAAGCGACAAAGGGCGCCGCAAAGTGAATTACCGCTTGCGTGACTGGGGCGTGTCCCGCCAGCGCTACTGGGGCTGCCCGATCCCGATGCTCCATTGCCCGCGGTGCGGCCCCGTGCCGGTCCCCGAGGAGCAGTTGCCGGTGGTACTTCCCGAAGAGGTGGAGTTTCAGGGCGTGGTGTCTCCCATCAAACGCATGCCGGCGTTTTACCAGGCGCGGTGTCCTGCCTGCGGCGTAACCGCCGAACGCGAGACCGACACCTTCGATACCTTTTTCGAATCCTCGTGGTATTACGCGCGATACTGTTGCGCGGACAGCACCGAGCGCATGCTCGATGATCGGGTCCGCTACTGGCTGCCCGTGGATCAATACATCGGCGGCGTGGAGCATGCCGTGCTGCATTTGCTTTACGCCCGGTTTTTCCACAAGCTGATGCGCGACCTAGGAATGGCACCGCATGCGGAGCCTTTCACGCGCCTGCTTACCCAAGGGATGGTGCTTAAGGACGGCGCCAAGATGTCGAAATCGAAGGGTAACACCGTCGATCCGCAAGCGCTCATCGATAAGTACGGGGCCGATACGGTGCGATTATTCACCATGTTCGCGGCTCCGCCGGAGCAATCCCTCGAGTGGTCGGACACCGCCGTCGAAGGTGCGTTTCGCTTCCTCAAGCGTCTCTGGCGCTTCGCGGCGGAGCAACTCGCACGCGGTGCCGTGGCTGCAGTCGATAAGACCCGACTGACGCCGGGGCAAGTGGAGTTACGCCGTCAGATCCATCAGACTATCGCCAAGGTCAATGACGATATCGGGCGCCGCTACACGTTCAATACCGCGATCGCGGCGGTCATGGAGCTTACAAATGCCTTGACGGGTTTCAAGGATAATTCCGAGCAGGGGCATGCGCTGCTGCGCGAAGGTCTCGAGACCATCGCGATAGTGCTGTCCCCGATCGTGCCCCACATCACCGAGGCGCTCTGGGCAGCCCTCGGCCATACGGATCTGGTCGCCAACGCACGCTGGCCTACGGTCGATGAGACCGCCCTGGTGCGCTCCGAGATCCGGCTAGTCGTGCAGATCGACGGTAAGAAGCGGGCCGATCTCACGCTCGCCGCGGAGACGTCGGAGGCGGCGGTCAAGGAGATGGTGCTCGCCGATCCCAAGATCCGGCGCTACCTCGAGGGTCACGACATCAAGAAGCTCGTGGTGGTGCCCGGGCGCCTTGTGAACATCGTGACCGTATGATGAAGTCAGAGTTTGTGAAAGAACCGTCGCGCGCGCAGTAAATTCTCTCGCAACCAATGTTACGGACCGACTTCAACAAATCTGCAAGTCCCTTCTCCCTCAGGGAGAAAGTCAGGGCCAGGGAATGGCCCTGCTTGGCGCGCCGAGGATGCAAGGTTAGGATGAGGGGAATAAAATCAAACACATGCGTCGATTACTCTGATCCCCTCACTCCAACCCTCTCCCTGTGGGAGAGGGGGGACAAGACGGTGCCTCTCCCGCAGAGACAGAGAACTTGGAGAGGCGTCCCGAATTTCAAATATGTTTGGCTAGCGATCATCCTGTGTGGGAATGGATGCGGATTTCACCTGCGCGGATCGAGCCCGGTGGCGCTTCGATTCTCGGGCGTGTTTGTCGAGGCCACCGGCGCTCGGCAAGTGGCGGCGCAATTGCGGCGGCAATTGCAGTATAACGGCGTCGCCCTCGTGGGCAAACCGGCCCTGGCCGAAGCCGTGGTCACGCTAAGAGATGAGCGCTTCGAGCAGCGCGTGCTTTCGGTCGATCCGCGCACCGGCAAGGTCCGCGAGTACTTGCTTGCCTATAGCGTCGATTTGATGGTGGCCGACGCCAAGGGACATTCCTTGCTCGCCGCGCAAAGCGTCGATCTGGTGCGCGATTACACCTTCGATGAGACCGCGGCACTTGCCAAATCTGACGAAGAGCAGCTCTTGCGGCAAGAAATGATTCAAGACGCGGCCGCGACGGTGCTTAGACGGCTCGAAACCATTAAAGCGAAGTAACGTGACGCCAGTCCGCCCGCGGCCGCGGGCAAAGCTCAAACCCGGCCAGCTTGGAACGCGCATCGAACGCGAGGGGCTCGAACGGCTCTACCTCATCGCGGGCGATGAGCCCTACCAGTGTCTGGAGGCGATGGACCAGATCCGATCCCAGGCGCGTGCGCTCGGCGTCACGGAGCGCGTGGTGCTCGAAGCCCAAGCGGGATTCGACTGGCAACGCCTGCGCTACGAGGCGAATCACCTGAGCCTCTTCAGCGACCGCCGGCTCATAGAGCTTACGCTCGCGCACGTTCCCCCGAACAACGAAGGCGTACAAGCCATCATCGCGTATACCCAAGGGATGTCAGCGGACACCGTGGTGGTGATCCGCGCGCCCGTCATCGATTACCGAGCGAAGCAAGGTGCATGGTACCAAGCCATCGAAGCCGCGGGCGTGGTTGTCGAGGTCGCGCCGGTGCCGCCCGAGGCGATGCCGGACTGGATCTTGCGGCTCGGCGAACGGCGCGGTCTCATCCTCGATCAGGAGGCGGCAATGTTCATTGCCGAGCGGGTCGAGAATAACCTGCCTGCGGCAAGTCAGGAGCTTGAGAAGCTCCGGCTTTCCTTGCCGGGCGGCAAGGCGGGTCTCAAGGACGTCGTCGCGGTGGTCACGGACAGC
>JBIMKD010000189.1:0-3220 GCA_043673815.1 Chromatiales bacterium | reverse complement strand
TTGCAGAAAACCCTCCAGCGCGCTTTGCACTATCTATCTCTCAACGCACGGCGCGCCCATCCCAAGAGAGACCAGCGCTCAGGACGCCTTAAACTCGGTTTGCAGCACGTTTACGGTGCTTCTTAAGAACTAACGTATGAATAGGGGCTAGCCTGCTCGGGAGCGGTTGTGCGACGACCTCCGCTGCGCCGTCTCAAACGTACCATCCCGAGCTGGAATATCTGAAATCGTTGCATCAGGCTGGCCCTGTCGCTGACCCTCAGATCGTTGCTTTCTTGATGCAGCAATTCATGAATACCAACCAGTTGCAAGCTGGCATCGCGTTCTTCGAATCCTTCCTGAAAAAATACGAGGCTCGGCTTTCCTCCGAGCAAAAGGCTTTGTATCTAGGCGCTTTGGGCGTTCTGCGCGCCTCCTATGCTAATCAGGTGCCTCTCTGGAGCCGAATCGCTTGGGTGGATGAGACCATCGAGATGCTGGAAAACGCGCGCACGCTGAGCAACAACGAGAGCTTTCTAGTACGGTGGATGACGGGGGTAGTCTATGCACAGCTTCCTGATCGGTTTAACAAGGCCGACGCGGCCATTGCCGATCTCAAATGGTGCGTGGACAACATCTCTAAAGCACCCCATGCGGGTTGGCTGCGGGAGGTTTTCTATCACCTGGCTGTTCTGTACAACCGGACCGACGATCAAGAAGAGGCTCAGACCTATCTGCAATTGAGCGGCTATGACAGCTTTGACAAGGAAATCACGCTGACCACCCCGTATGCGGTCAATGCCACGAAAGGCCATACGTTCTATCCCAAGCGATTGAGAGAGATCGTCCCCGGAAAGATCTTTAATCTCTCGGGCTTCGAATTCACCGAGTATTACTTCGTTGTGTCAAAGGACGGCAAGGAGCTGATATCCATCGATGCCGGAACAAGGCCCGACTCGGCACAGGGGGCCTATGAGTTCCTGCGGCATCGTTTTCCTGATCTGCCCCCGCTGACGACGGTGTTTGTGACCCATGCCCACTGGGACCATGTTGGCGGACACGGTTATTTCCGTCAGTTGGGTCCGCAGGTGAAGTTCTACGCCCGGGACAATTACCGCAAGGAGCTCGAGATCGTCACCAAAGGCATCAGAGGATTTAGATTTACCTACTTTTTCGGTACTGATTTCAAAGAAGAATTCATTTCTAATTTCAAGCCCGATATCGCCGTTGGCCAGCGTACCGGGGTCACCGTGGGAGGGACGCGTTTTGAGCTGATTCCAGTCCCGGGCGGGGAGACAATCGATGGAATGTTTATCCATGTGCCCGAGCACGGCGCCCTTTTCGTCGGGGATTTTATTATGCCGTATATCGGCGCCCCCTTTGTTGAAGAGGGCAACATGCCAGGACTCTTTGAGGCCATCGATGTGGCCGTATCCTTAAACCCCCAACATCTGCTCCATGGGCATGAGCCGTTAACGCGGATCTGGAGCTCTCCGGCGCTGCTTGCCAAAGTCAAAACCCATCTCCAGTGGCTTTATCGAGCGACGCTCAAGGGCATCTGGACTGGGATGGACCGGACAGCGATTCATCATCAAAACTTGATGCCGCCATTCATTCATCAAAATCCCGATGTGCAATTGCCTTTCCTGGTCATGCGCGAGAATGTAATCAATCGACTATACGATCAGAATATCGGTTACTGGCAACCCGACCTTCAGGGCATAGACCATCTTAGCCAGGAAGACTTCGGATCGTTATTGACGCGCTACTTGGACCTTTCAGAACAAGAATTGGCCAGCGCCATCGAAAAGATGCTGAGCAGCGGCGACCACGAGCTCGGAGCGCGCACAACGATGTGGGCGCTTACTCAATATCCGTTCAACAAGAAATTGCAAAAGCTTAAGGAGCTTGCTTTCTTGAACCTAAAAGAGAAATACCAGGAGTTCAATCCCTTCAAGTTCATTATCTACTCACAGTCTATCCGTCATGAAACGCCCCAGTTGCAGCAATTCCTGCCTAACCAGTAAGGATTGAGACGATCAGGGATGGTCGTTTCAATCCAATGTTTAAGAAACCGGTGTTGGTGGGTTCTTTATGAGGGGATTGCTTCGATGAAGGGTGCCTGATGTAGAAGACAGTGCCCGGGAGCACGCGTTGCGCTGAACGTGGCCCCATTCAGCCCCGGTTAATCGACTCCCTCGATAATTCGGCACAGCCGGATGAGGAATGAGCCATGAAAACACTCGTGAAACTGATCTGGATCCTGGTCCTGTGGGTCCCGTTATCCCTGCCAGCCGCCGCGACGCCGGTCTTTGAGGATGACAAAGCGCATTTCAGCCGTGCCGAGCTGGACCAGATGCTGGCGCCGATTGCGCTCTATCCGGACACGGTGCTGTCCCACGTCCTAATTGCTTCGACGTATCCACTCGAAGTGGTGGAGGCGGCGCGCTGGTCGCACAGGCACCCGGATCTACAGGGCGAAGAGGCGGTGGAGGCGGTCGAGGACATGGACTGGGACCCTAGCGTCAAGGCCCTCGTGGCATTCCCGGAAATCCTCGCCCGCATGGACGAGGACCTGGAGTGGATCCAGCGCCTCGGCGAAGCGTTCCTGGCGCAGGAAGCGCAGGTGATGGACAGCCTGCAGGGCCTGCGCGAGCGGGCGTATGCGGTCGGCAGCCTGAATTCGCTGGAACACGTGCGCGTGATTCGCGAGCGGGAAGCGATCGTCATCGAGCCCGCCTTCAGCCGCATGGTCTACCTGCCGTACTACGACCCCAGGGTCATCTACGGCACGTGGTGGTGGCCGGCGAACCGCCCGTACTGCTGGAGAAATTGGCTCGGTCAGCCGGTTGCTTACTACGGGCCTGGGTTCCACTGGGGCGCCGGCTTCGGGGTTTCACCGGTCTTTCATTTCAGTTCTTTCGACTGGCATCGGCGCCAGGTCGTGGTGGTGCATCACCATCACCCATGGCCGATCCGCTCCGGTTTGGAAGTTGCGCGGCACGGGAATACCCACCACTGGCGGCACGACCGCACTCACCGGCGCGGCGTGGCCTACCGCAACAAGCGGCTGAACCACGACTATGGCCACAACCGCCGCAACGCCGTTGACCGGGAACAGAGCCTGGCGCGCCGCGAATCCGCCGCGGAACGAAGCGGCAACGAGCGCCACAAAGACAAAGCAGGCCGCGATGAGCGCGAGCGGGTTCGAAACCATCTGCACGAACGCCGGCGTGACGAA
>JBIMKD010000188.1:0-3487 GCA_043673815.1 Chromatiales bacterium | reverse complement strand
TCTTCACCTCGGTCAATGATCTTAAAAGAAAACTCATGCGCTACATCCGTCACTACAACAAGAAACCTAAAACCGTGAAGTGGAAATACTTTGATCCCTCACGCCACATCACTATTAAAGTACCTGTTACAGGCCACTAGCAGCCACTGGTACGCTTCCGGCAATCGCGCCGTCACTGCGCTATCGGCTGACTTTTGCTGCGTCTCGGCCTGCTTTACCTGATGCGGATCGAGGTTGAGCGTCTCCTTCTCGATGAGGATCGACTGCCATGCGAGGTAGCGGCGTACCGCTTCGTCCAAGTCTTGCAGGCGCGTCTGGTCCACTGCGAGGAAGACCAGTGTATTGCGGAAAAGGCGCGGGGCACTGCCGCGCGACTCGAGGATCGCCTTTGCGGCCTTCTCGGCCACGTTACCAGGCTCCTTGCTATAGGGGTGTTCGATCCCCAGCACCACGAGGCGTGCATCCATATCGTCCGGCACATCCTGGCCGGACTGGGGCAGCGGGTGGATCCGGTTGAAGTCGCCCGCCTTGCGGAGATCGGCACGCAGGCGCGCATCCAGCTCATGCGCCACCGCATCCGGGTTGCGCCTGAGTTGCTCGGCGCGATCCTCGGCGAGTTTCGTCACCGTGGGCTGGGTCGAGTACCAGTAGCGCGCGCCATCCTGGTAAAGGTAGGTCGCCGCCGCGCTCAGCCGGCGCAGGGCATCCCCAAAGATAGCCGGCGATTCGCCCGGCATCACGCAGCCGAGCTTGACCCGCCGGTCCTCGATGCCTCGGTTGGCCGCCGCGCCGGTAGGCGCCGAGCCGAGATAGATCGTGCGCGCCACGCGGCGGCAGGCCGCGAACTTGCCGAGGTTCGGTACCTCACCATCGAAGCGCAGGGGCAAGGCGTTGGGGCCGTCCACATCCTTCTCGATTACCGGCACCCAGTTGTCCGAGAGGTAGCGCGTCAGCTCGAACTGCACGCGCGGATCGCCGATCGGGAGGTTGGCAGGCAGAATCAGCGGATTGCGGTCGCCCTTCTCCCACAGGCTGTGGATCACCGCCGCCATCAGGCGCAGCACCCCACGCGTGCGCTGGAATTTCACCAAGGTCGACCAATCGCTGTAGAGTCGATCGAAGACTTCCGGATGAATCGGGTAAGCCGCCTTGATCCGCTTCTCGTAATCGGAGTCGCGGCACTCGGGCGGGAATTCCTGATGCTGGGTGCGGTAGAGATCGTAGAATTCACGGGCAACCGTGTCCCGCGCCACGAACTGCGCCTTCTCCATCAATGGCTCGAAGAGCCGCCGCCGCACGATCTCGAAGCCTTCCTCGGCGCTCGCCGGCCGCCACGACGCCTCCACCCGCCCGACGGCATTGCGCAGGCGATTCAGCGCCGCGTGGCCGCGCTCGCCGCCCACCTCGACGTCGTCGGCCTGGGCGTGCGGCGAGCCGGCGCTGTCGGAAGCGGGCAGGCTGATGACGAGCAGACACTGCTTGGCGAGCTTCGCCGATTCCGTGAGCGCCTGGGCGAAGGTGAAGTGGGTCTCGAAGCTGCCGCCCGGCAGATCGGGGGCATCGTGAAGCTGGCGCGCGTAGGCCACCCATTCGTCGATCAGGATCAGGCACGGCCCATACTCGTTCAGCAGCTCGCGCAGCACATCGCCGGGGCTGGTGGCCTTCTCGTCGTCGGCACGCACCCGCTCGAAGGGCTGCTTGCCGCCGAGCTGCCAGGCCAGCTCACCCCAGAGCGTGCGGATCACGGTGCCGTCGGGCTTCGTCACCGGGTTTCCGGGCGAGATCCTGTTGTCCACGAGCACCACGCGCTTGACTGCGGGCAGCTTCGCGACGTCTGCCTCCTGGAGCACGGAGTCGATGCCAGGCAGCTCGCCGGGAGCGGCGCCGGAGAAGAGATGATAAAGCGCCAGCATCGAGTGGGTCTTGCCGCCACCGAAGTTGGTCTGGAGCTGAACGACCGGATCGCCGCCGCTCCCCGCAAGCCGCCGTACCGCGCCCGTGAGGAGCTGCTGGAGACTCTCGGTCAAATAGGTGCGGCGGAAGAACTCCATTGGATTCCTGTACTCATCCGTGCCCTCACCGAGGTGCACCTGCCACAAATCCGCGGCGAACTCGGCCTGCTGGTAGCGCCCGCTCGCCACGTCCTTGTGGGGCGTCACGACCTCGCGCCAGGGCTTGAGCGTGCCCGTGGCTTGGCTCTCGATGGCGGTGCCGGTGTTCTTGCGCTTCTCGGTACGGAGCTGCTCGTCGAAGCGCACGCGCAAGAGCTCCGTCTTCATCTTCTCGATTTCCTCGCCTTGCGGCGCCGACACGGCGGTCAATAGCCGCCCCGCCGAGTCAAGCGCCCGGTAGGCGTCGTCGCTCGAGAAAGGCTCCTGGTGCGCCCAGCGATTGCGGAGCGCCGAGAGCTCGTTGACCAGGCTGCGCTCGGCCTTGCCCAGAATGCGGCGGAAGACCTCCCCCCAGGCCCGATCCATGATGACGAGCATGATGGCGACATCCTGCAGCGGATCGCCCCTACCCCCACCGAGCCGCCTGTCGTCGAGGGCCGCGTTGACCTCGGTCGACCAGCCGTCGCCGTACCGGGCCTTGAGCTCGCGCTCGACGAAGGGCGCGAGCCCCGCCTTGAGCAGATCTAGCGCCTTGCCGACGCGTTCGTGGTTGGTGATGGCCATGCCGGTCCTCTATTCGCCCTCGGCCAGTGCCCGCAACTGGAGCAGTATGGAGGGGATTTCCAGGGTCACTGTTTTCCAAACGATTTCGGTATTGATATCATAGTAGGCGTGGATCAGGCGATTGCGCATGGTGACGATCGCCTTCCAGGGAATTTCGGCATGGGCCGCCCTTGTCTCTTCGGACATTTTACTGGCCGCCTCGCCGATGACTTCGACCGCACGAACCACGGCAAAGAGGAGCATGCGGTCGGTGTCCAGATCCGAACGCTTGCGGCCCAAACGAACTGCATGGCATTCTCCGCCGCCTCGACCATATGGTGCAGGCGCACAAGATCCTCAGCGCGCATACTGCACCTCCGCCGTGCGTATCACCTCGTCACGAAAGTAGCGAGAGAGATCTTGTGTCGTGCGCAGATCGACTTTCTTCCCGCCGAGCAGGTCAGAGAGCTCGAGTTCCATCGCCGCTACGGCAAGTAGACCCGGCGTAGCGTCCGGCTCGAACTCCACCAAGAGGTCGATGTCGCTGTCGGGGTGGGCCGTGCCTTTCAGTTGCGAACCGAAAAGCGCAAGACGCCGTATGTGGTGGCGCTCGCAAAACCGCGCGAGGGTCGATTCGTCAAGTTTCAATAGGGGGTTCATGGCTTGTGCCGCTCAGGTATTCGTCGGCCTATTCGGTAGGGGCAACCGAATACCAATCGAGGACGATAATGAGCAAACAAATGACACTGGGCACGGGTTTCGAGAAGTACAGCAAGACCACGCGTCGGGAGAAATTTCTCACCGAGATGGACCGCATCGTGCCGTGGGGAGAT
>JBIMKD010000187.1:0-3648 GCA_043673815.1 Chromatiales bacterium | reverse complement strand
TTGCGCGCCAAGGCCTTCTCCAGAACCGGAGCGCTGTCGGAGAACACGCGATAGCCGTAGCGCCCGGCGCGCGCGCTGATGCGATCGGCCAAGCGCCGCAGCCGTTGCCGAAGCACGCGATGGTAATCACGGCCGAGGGCATAGCGGGCGATATAGCCTAAGCGGGGGTTGTCGAGTATGGCTTGCGCTGAAGCAGCGCGCGGCGGGAGATAGTCCAGGCGTGCCGAGATCACTCGCAATGTCCCCGGCACCAGCTCATCCGGGCGGCTTCTTTTCGTGCCGTGCCGTGCCATGTAGTGCATCTCGCCGTGATAACCCGCGGCGAGCCAGTCGCGAAGGCGGTGCTCGTCGTCACCGAGATCGACCCCGGCGATGCCGATCTGCTGAAAACCGAGATCTCGGCCCCACGCTTTGATTTCCGTTGCTAAGCGAGCGTAGTTCAAGGCGCTAGCCATCGCCGAATAGGCGCTCAAACCGCTCCCGCGTCTCCCTGCTTGTGAACCTCGCGAAGCGCTCCGTGAATGACTCGCGTGTCTTAAGCTCGTCCTGCAACAGCAGTACGTCCAGCGCCTGCGCGGCCATAAGCGCCGCGGGTGGGAGGCCGCGGGCCGTGTCGGTCCGGGGCAGCCATTCCCTCAGTAAACGCCGCTGGACATTCAAATCCACGAGCCGCCCTAGCACGTCTTGCAATCCCTTGAGCAGTTTGAGCACATCGTGAACCTCCTCGTCGGGGTAGATCTCCCGAAACGATTCGATCAGATAACGCAATTTCTTACCGCTTTTGCGCAGTTCGTGCAGGGTTGCGCCGGGCGCGCCCTCCCCCGCATGGCGTCCTCCGGCCAGCGCCTTACGATAGCGTTTGCGGATGACACGGCTCGCGAGCGCCACGATCGGTTCGTTGCCGCGCGGGGTCCGGCAGGCATGCGCCGCCCGTTCGTCGAGAAACGCGCCGTAAGCGCGTTTGAAACCGACATAACGCCGGGCCGCACAGGTTTTCGCGAGCCGCTTCTGCTCAATCTTCTGGGCCTCATGGAGCACGGCCTCTAAGGGCGCGAGTCCTTGATTCAGGGCCGCCGGGATCATGTGTCTGAACTCAGGCATTTTTTCGAGAAAGACGTCTAGATCGCGCGCCTCGCCGGTACGCCCCGCGAGCCATGCGAGAACACTGCGGAAGCGCTGGTACGCGCGCTCGGGGAACACACCGCGCGTCTGGTTCAAGATGGAACGCGAAGTGCGGATCGCGACGCGGAAGTCGTGTAGCGCCTCGGAATCCGTGCCTTTTAGCAACCCGCGTTCGTGCCGGTTCATGATTGTGTGGTGCGCGCCGAGCACCCGAGCGACGGCGAGGTCCGCGCGCATTTGGGGATCAAGAGGAGTCATCATGGCTAAAATCCGCGCGCGTCGCGGATGCGCTCATAGGCGGCGCGGATCTCGCGGGTTTTTTGCGTCGCGAGCTTGATCATCTCCTCCGGCAGCCCCTTCGCCACAAGCTTATCCGGGTGGTGTTGGCTCATGAGCCGGCGATAGGCTTTCTTGACTTCAGCGCTGGTCGCGGTCGCCGTCAGGTTCAGGATCGCGAAGGCATCCTCCACGCTATACTCTTCCCGCGCTTCCCGCGGGGCCTCGGCGCGCGAACGCCACCTGTGACCGGCTTCCGCACGCGCCATCGCTTCGAGACGCTGGTATTCCAGGCGCGAGAACCCGAGCCGGTCGGACACATACAACAGGAGCCGGTGCTCGGCGGGATCGAGGTGAGCGTCCGCCCATGCCGCCGCGAGCTGGATCTCGAGGAACATGCGCATAAGGCTGTGCCGGTTGCGGATTTCGTGGCGAAGCTGCGCCAAAACCGCGTCCAGAGGGAAGTCGTGCGACTTGCCTTCACTGAATAAGTGCATCGCAGTCCGCATCTGATCCGGGGCCAGATCCATCCGCCCCATCACGCTGCGAGCCAGGTTGATCTCGCGATCCGTGATCCGTCCGTCGGCCTTGCAGATATGTCCCATCACGGCGAAGGTCGCGGTATAGAAGGCCGTCTGAACACTCTCGCGGGCGTCGGGACCGCCGGGGCGCACGCCCTCGAAGGGCCGCGCGAGGCCTTCATCCACATTGTGCCCGAGCGCCGCCCCGAGCATGGCCCCAAGGGGCCCCCCCAGCATGTAGCCGAAGGCGCCGCCGATAATCTTGCCCCACCATGCCATAGCGCCCCATTGTACCAATTCCGTCCGCCGCGGTTTGGGGCGGCTTCGGATTACGCCGGCGGAATGAATCCGGTTAAACTATGGACGGTTCACGCCGAAACCGAGCTCCGTACATCCGGTAGAAGGGCACCATGATCAACTTCATTCAAGACTGGTATCGCAGGAATTTCGCCGATCCCCAGGCGGCGCTGCTGGCAGTGTTCATGGCCGTGACTTTCAGCGTCATTCTCGTCATGGGCGACATGTTGGCGCCGTTCTTGGCCGCGATCATTATCGCCTACCTCTTGGAAGGGCCGGTGCAGTATCTGCAAAAGGCGTGGGGCTCGCGCACCATCGCCGTCGTGGTGGTGTTTCTCCTGTTCATGACCGTCCTGCTGTTCCTGGTCTTGGGGCTCATTCCTCTCCTCTACCGCCAGGTCGCGGAATATTTTCAGGAGCTTCCAAATCTCATCAGCGACGGGCGCACGACCTTGCTGACCTTGCCCGAGTCCTATCCGGCTTTCGTATCCGTCGAGCACGTGGAAGAGCTGATGACGATGATGCGGCGGAGCATCGCCGCGTTGGGTGAAAACGTTTTGTCCGTCTCCCTGGCGTCCATCCCCACCCTCATCACCGCCCTGGTGTATTTGATCGTGGGTCCTCTGCTGGTGTTCTTCTTCCTCAAGGACAAAGCTCTCATTCTCGGCTGGGCGCGGGATTTCCTGCCGCACGATCGCAGGCTCTTGCTCAAGGTCTGGCGGGAGATGGATGATCAGATCGGCAATTACGTGCGCGGCAAGATCAACGAGATCCTGATCGTTGGTGTCGTCACCTACGTCATCTTCGCGCTCATGGGCTTGTCGTACGCCGCGCTTCTCGCGGTGCTTGTCGGGGTGTCGGTGATCATCCCCTACATCGGCGCCGTGGCGGTGACCTTTCCGGTGGCCTTCGCCGGCTACGGCCAGTGGGGCTGGGGACCGGATTTCGCCTGGTTCATGGTCGCCTATGCCGTCATCCAGGGCTTGGACGGCAACCTGCTCGTCCCACTGTTATTCTCGGAAGCCGTGAATCTCCATCCGGTGGCGATCATCCTTGCCGTGCTGGTCTTCGGGGGGTTCTGGGGGTTTTGGGGGGTGTTCTTCGCGATCCCGCTCGCGACCTTGGTCAAGGCATTGCTCAATGCCTGGCCGAAAACTCCGGGCGAGGCGCCCGTTCAACTCCCGGAAATGCGCCAGCAGGCGCGATAGCTGTTCCTCCGGCTGCCACCGGAAATCTCGCATAGTGGGTATCCACTTCGCGCAAGTGACCCCTATGTGTTGTGGTCAAGCGCTTTGGCTCTTCCCACGAGGTTTCGGTATGGGGTGGGTAGCATAGTGGCGGCTTGCTGCATCAGACGGTAGAAAAGCAACCCGCGTGAACGAGATGTTCGCCGATTGAATCGGAACGTGAATTCGTCCAGATAGTAGTCCAG
>JBIMKD010000186.1:0-9067 GCA_043673815.1 Chromatiales bacterium | reverse complement strand
TATCACGCCGAGCGCGAGAAAATCAGCAAACGCAAAGGTATAAAGGAAGCGTTGTCGGTTCTTTAGTGCAAGCAAGTGCTCGTCGCTGAGCGTCCTAAGCGCGGCCTTTTGGATCTCTGCCGCAATCGACTGAATGCGGTCCTGGGCAACCCGTTCGGCTTGAGGGTCCAGCGAGAGCTTCGTCATATCTGGCGGTGTCGATCGCCTATCGCTTATACGGGTTGCGATGACCCGCATCCGCTTGCCAATCAGTGAACGGAGCGCATCAACGCGAATTCTTTGACTCTCGGATTCGGCAGTGTCCGACTGGAGCCGGTCGATCGCCTCGCGAAGGTCGCGTCGCACGTGGTAATAGCGGGATAAGTCGCCTTGTTCACCGAATAGAAGAAATTCGCGTTGCACCGACTCCAATTCACGAAGTGCGTACAAAAGCTCCTGAGAAATGCGCGATACCCGATAGGCGTGGTAGCGTTGATCCGTTGCGTCGATGAATTTCTCCATGTTTTGGTAAGAGACGAGCGAAAGCCATAACAACAAACCCACGCACGTAATGACGGCTACACTAACAAAACGCCGCTGAGACTGCTCAGAAAAGCTTGCGTTAGGTGGCACCTCTCCAGTCGCCTGGGGTTCATCTCCATGCGCGGATCGCGATTTATCCGGCAGCGTTTCGTCTTGCATCGTCATCAGACGCTCGCTTTGCGGTTTTGATCAAGCAAGGGTCGTGTGTAGCATTCGTAACGCTCGGTAGGTAGAATTTCTGAGTCCGCCTCAAGCCGTGGATGTGACCATGGGCCGCAAGCACGGTTTGAGTTAGAGAGGCACACGGTCACCAAATCATTGCGTAACAGTGGACGCATCGAAATCAGTTTCGCGGACGTTCAGCCTAATCATGTCTGGAGGCGCCTTTTTGTTAGACCACCAGCTGACTTTTTGGCTCCGTGTCGTCCCCTCAGCAATTGCCGTCGCCGCGATGAGCTCGGGCATTGTCATCATCATGGACGATCCCGTTTCCGTATCGAGCGCCGCCACATTACCGGTATTCACTTTCCAAGTTTATTTTGCGTCGTACTGGCTGGTCGCCGTTCTCTCCCGACGCCCACGCTCGACGTTGGCGCTGCTCTCAAAAACGGAACAACCGATTCGCCCGGAGTTAACGGCCTTTGTCGGCTATTCGCTGCTGCTCGCATTCGCTTTCACGATGTTCCTCGGGCCCGTGGCGATGGTGATGTTAGCCGCCTTATCCGGATACTCGGGCGTGTCGATCGAGCCAACGCTTCTCGCGTTTACCCCGGCAACCTTTACTCTACGCTGTCTGATCATCGGGCCGTTTTTCATAGCCGCGTTTTGCCGTCTATTACTGGTCTTTCCTGCTCGCGCCGCCGGTGAGGCGTTGACGCTAAGGGGGTCTTGGGCGTTGGCGAGAGGTATCGGCTGGCCTCTCTTCGGAACCCAATTCCTTTGCGCTATCATCGGACTTACGCTCTTTACCATGGCTCTCACGGTACCGTGGTCGTTGATGGATGAGTTTACCTCTCATCGGCTACTGGGAGTTAGCGTGATCTCTTTTGCGGTGACCATAGCAAGCGCTATTTATATCGCGTTGGCCAGTTTTTGTTTAGCGGAGTTGTATAAGTTCCGCCGGTTTCGCGGTTTCAGGCTATGACGATCAGACCACAAAGCGATGGGGTGGATACCGCGCCGGGTAAACGAAATCGATGAGGTCATGGTTTAATTACAGCGCCGCCGCCTCGAGGTTCTGGGGCGGGTGGGGAGTGCTCGGGAAGCTCGCCGCGAGATCCATCGCAACTACGAACCTCATGCTGTTAACCTACGCCGGGATTGTCGCGGTGTTCCCGCTTATGCTGATGTTGATTATGCGCTCTTTCACGCTGCGTTTTGATTCCATCGATTGCGTCTACGAGATCGCGAGCGGCGTTTTCGCGGGCCTGGGGTTCCCGTTCTTCTACCTGGCCTTGAGTACGGGGGTAAGCCGGATGCCTTTTAACCCCCCACCGGCCCGTCCCAGTCCGGACGCAGAGGCATCCCGCTGGCACCGTTACCGACCTCGGTCTTGACCGCCAGGATCTGGTTTACGCGGATCCAGTCGCCCACGAAACGCGAGACTGACCCCGCCAAGTAGAGCCTCCAAACTCGCGCGCGGCCGATCGACGAAGCGGCGACGGCTGCATCCCATCGGGCTTCGAGATTACGGCACCAGTGTTTCAGTGTGAGCACATAATGCTCGCGTAAATTTTCGAGATGCCGGGCCTCGAACCCCGCCTGTTGCATCGAGGAAAGGATCCTTCCCGCCTCGATCAGCTCGCCGTCGGGGAAGACGTACCGGTTTGCAAAGCCGGACCGCGCCAAGGCCTCGTTCTGGAACGGCCTGCGGTTGATCGAGTGGTTGAGGAAGCGGCCGCTCGTGCGCAGCAACGAGTGAACCTTCCCAAAGTACTCGCTCATGCGGGCAACCCCAACATGCTCGAACATTCCGACCGAGCTGACGGCATCGAAGGGTCCATCGTTAACATCCCGGTAGTCCTGGAACCGGATCTCCACGCGATCGGCCACACCCTCTCGCCGCACCCAGTCACGGGCATAGTGCACTTGTCGATCCGAGACCGTGATGGCGACCACTCTGGCCCGATAATGTTTCGCGGCGTGTAAGGCGAGGGTGCCCCATCCGCAGCCGATGTCCAAGAGCCGGTCGCCCGGACCGAGCCCCAACTTACGGCAAATGAGATCATGCTTTTTCGCCTGCGCCTGGTCGAGTGGATCCGAATCGGACTCGAACACGGCACAGGAATAGGTCATCGAAGGCCCGAGGATGATACGGTAAAAGTCGTTTGATACGTCGTAATGATGGGCGATCGCGGCGGCGTCGCTGGCACGCGAATGGCGGTTCCGTCGTGGCTTCGCCTCCTCCACGGGGGGTGCGATGGGCCAGAGGTTTTGCGGCCCGATCAATTTCAACGCCATCCACCATTGTCGCGGAGAGAGCTTTATGTTTGGCAGCCGCTTGTGCAACTCGACGAACGCGTGGATGTCGCCTTCTATCTCAACGTCCCCCGCGACATAGGCGCGCGCGAATCCGATTTCCCCGGGAGAGGTCGCGATCCGACGCAGGGCGTCCTTGGAACGGATGACGAGGATTGCCGGCGCTTGGACCGGCCCCATCACGGTGCCGTCATAGGCCCGAACGCCGATTGGAAGGTCTGGACCGAATAGATCATCAATGAATTCCTGAATCGTCATAACACACGTCGAGGTAGAAGAATTTCAACGCCATTTTCACATTGCCTTACGGCTCTGGAAACCCCCAAGCAACGCCCAATCGAATAGCATTCATGCAAGGCACAAGGGGTAGAGTCCGGCGGAATGCGGCGTTGTGATGTCCATCCCCGCCGAACATCTCGCCACCTACGACGACGTGTGTCGTTTGGCGGCACAGTAACGAACACCTTCATTCCTCCGCGAGAGCAAGCCGGAGCGGAGCTCAGAGGCGCGGTAGCAGTTCTTCAGCCTTGCGGCGCCCGATCTCGATCAGCTCGCGCGAGCGGTGGAATTCGTGAAAAGAGCAGGCGTTGGCAGGGATCTCGATGTAGAGATCGGGCGAGTAGGCGGCAAGCCGAAAACGAGCGATGACATGTTGCATCATGTCCATCGATCGGCCGGCGATCTCGATGAGGCTCAGATCGCCGGGGTCGCGCTGTTCGCGGCGCTGATAGAGCGCCTCGATGTAGCGCGCGATGCGCTGGTGGTAGAAGCTAAAGGGCCTCTCGGGCGCTGGATCGGCGCAGTTAAGCTCGGGGTCCGGCGTGCCGTTGAGACCGACCGCGACGGTGAGGTCGTTATGATCGTGCAAGGTCGGCGCGATCGGGATAGGGTCCACCAAGCCGCCATCGACGAGCTGCATGTCTTGATAGTCAAAGGGCGTAAAAATGGTCGGTATGGACATCGACGCTCGCACGGCATCAAACAAGGGTCCGCGGCGCAGCCACACCTCCTTGTGGGTGCGCAGATCGGTCGCCACGGCCGTGAAGCTCACCGGTAGATCTTCGATATTGCGGTCGCCGATGAGATCGCGCAATAAGTTGATGATCTTCTCACCCTTGAATAGACCTTTGCGGTCAAACGCGAAATCGAGCAGCCGGATCACATCGCCGCGTTCGAGTGCCGTGACCCAGCGGGTATAAACATCGAGCCGCCCGGCAGCGTAAATCCCGCCTACCAGCGCACCTATGGAGGTGCCGGCAATCGAGCGGATATCGAAGCCGTTATTCACGAGCGCTTGGATGACGCCGATATGTGCGAGTCCACGCGCCCCGCCGCTGCCGAGGACGAGTGACACGGTGCGCGGCGCGCTCACAACAAGCTTACGTCTGGCAACCGCGTGCCGGACCCTATGCATGCCAGGATCGGTGCGCCGCGGGAGATCTTGCACTTAGCGGTGGTAGGGTGCAGATAACTCATGAACCGCATCGACCAGGACCCGCACATGTTCCGGTTCGACCTCCGGCTCGATCCCGTGTCCCAGGTTGAATACATGGCCCGCCCCTTGGCCGTAGCTCGCGAGAATCGCGGCCGCTTCCGTGCGTATCCGCTCGGGTGCAGCGAAGAGCACTGCGGGGTCCAGGTTGCCTTGAAGGGCAACCCGCTTACCGATGCGCTGTCTCGCCTCGCCGATGTCGACATTCCAATCAAGGCCGACGGCATCACAATCGCTCTCGGCCATCGCCTCCAGCCAGCCGCCTGATCCCTTGGTAAACACGATGACCGGGATCCGCTGCCCGTCGTGCTCCCGGCGCAGCGCGGCCAGCACCTGGCGTAGGTAACGCAACGAGAACTCATGGAAAGCCGCCGCCGTGAGCAAGCCGCCCCAAGTGTCGAAGATCATGAGCGCCTGGGCGCCGGCAGCCGCTTGTGCATTGAGATAATCGGCCACCGCGCGCGCCAGCGTATCGAGCAGCCGGTGGGCGCTCCGCGGCCTATCGTAGATTAGGCCTTTAATACGTCGGAAGGCTGTGTTGCTCCTGCCTTCGACCATATAGGTCGCGAGCGTCCACGGGCTCCCGGCGAAGCCGATGAGCGGTAGCTTGCCGTCGAGCTCCTTGCGGATGAGCCGGATGGCTTCCATCACGTAGCGCAGATCTTGCTCGGGATCCGGCGCCGCCAGGGCGTTGATGTTTTCTTCGGTACGCACGGGGCGCGCGAAGCGCGGGCCGATCCCTTCTTGCACCGTGAGGCCGAGGCCCATCGCATGCGGAATCGTGAGGATGTCGGAGAACAAAATGGCGGCGTCGAGCCGAAAGCGCGCAAGCGGTTGCAGCGTCACTTCGCACGCCAGTTCCGGTGTCGTGCACAAGGTCATGAAGTCCCCGGCCCGCTTTCGGGTTTCACGGTATTCCGGAAGATAGCGCCCGGCCTGACGCATGATCCAGATCGGTGTGACATCGACGGGTTGGCGCAAGAGCGCGCGCAGCAGCCGATCGTTCTTCAGTGACGGCATCGAATCGACTCAGCGGGTTCGCCTGTGTGCACCGCGCCTATGGCATTGGGATTACGAAACCGGGGCCGGCAGGTCCGAGCTCCCCATCAAGAACCTGTCGATCCCGCGCGCCGCCGATCGGCCTTCCGCGATGGCCCAAACGATGAGCGACTGGCCACGCTGCATATCGCCCGCGGTGAACACGCCGGGCACATTAGTCATCCAGTTCTTGTCGCGCCGGACATTGCCCCGCTCGGTGAGTTTCACCCCGAGCTGCTCCAGCATCCCGGATTTCTCGGGACCGGTGAAGCCCATCGCCAGCAGCACCAGACCACAGGGCAGCTCGAAATCCGATCCAGTGATCTCCTTGAAGCTTGGCCGGCTATTAACTTGTTCGATTTCTACTTGAACAAGTTCCAGGGCCGTGACGTGGTCTCTCCCGTCGCCCTTAAACCGCTTGGTCGATACCGAATAGACCCGTTCGCCGCCTTCTTCGTGCGCGGACGACACCCGGTAGACATTCGGCCACAGCGGCCAGGGATTGTCCGCGGCTCGCTCTGCCGGGGGTCTGGAGAGAATCTCAAGTTGGTGCACCGAGGCCGCACCTTGGCGGTGGACGGTGCCAAGGCAGTCGGCGCCGGTGTCGCCGCCGCCGATGATGACGACGTGCTTAGCGTGCGCCGTGATGAGCTCGGCGTCGGCCATGACGTCCCCTTCGCACCGGCGGTTTTGTTGAGTGAGATACTCCATCGCGAAATGAATTCCTTTAAGATCGCGCCCAGGGACCGCTAGATCACGAGGTGCGCACGCACCGCCGGCGAGCAGGATCGCATCGAACTCCCGGCGCAGCGCCTCGGCCGAGACATTATGCCCCACATGTGCGTTCACCCGAAACTGTACGCCTTCCCGCTCGAGCTGCCGCAAGCGTCGGTCGAGAACGCGCTTCTCCATCTTGAATTCCGGGATGCCGTAGCGTAGTAAGCCTCCGATCCGATCGGCGCGCTCGAATACCGTGACCGCATGCCCGGCGCGCCGCAACTGTTGGGCGGCCGCCAGCCCGGCGGGACCTGAGCCGACGACCGCGACCCTCTTACCGGTTTCGAGCGCGGGAGGGGCGGGCTCGATCCGACCCTCGGCAAACGCCCGATCGATGATCGTGAGCTCGACCGCCTTGATCGTCACCGGATCGTCATTGATACCGAGCACGCAGGCGCCTTCGCAGGGGGCGGGGCACAGGGTCCCGGTGAACTCGGGGAAGTTATTGGTCGCATGCAAGCGGTCTATGGCCTCGCGCCAGAGATTTCGATAGACGAGATCGTTCCAATCCGGGATCAGGTTGCCTAAGGGACAACCCTGATGACAGAACGGGATCCCGCAATCCATGCAGCGCGCGGCTTGCTGCTTGAGCACTTCCTGCGGCCACGGCGACATGACCTGACCCCAATCATGGACGCGTTTCTGGATGGGGCGGTACGGTTGCTTCTGGCGCTTGAATTCTACGAATCCGGTCACCTTACCCATGAGCGGCTTCCATGACTGCCTGTTCTTCCGGTACGCCGGTGACCTGGGCTTTAACGATGGCCGCCAGCACGCGTTTGTAGTCTTTAGGCATGATCTTCACGAATTTTTTCTGCATGGACGTCCAGTTAGCCAGGGCTTGCTGTGCGACCCTGCTCTGGGTACAGCGGGCATGGCGGTGGAGCATGTCCTTGATGCAGTCAATCTCCGCCGGATCGGTCAAAGGTTCGAGATCGACCATGCCGAGGTTGCAGCGGCGTTCGAAGCCGCCGTCGAGATTCAGCACGTAGGCGATGCCGCCTGACATCCCGGCCGCAAAGTTGCGCCCGGTCTGTCCCAGCACCAGGATGCGGCCCCCGGTCATGTATTCGCAGGCGTGGTCTCCGACACCCTCGACCACGGCAAGCGCGCCGCTGTTGCGTACCGCGAAGCGCTCGCCTGCGACGCCGCGTATATAAACTTCGCCGCCGGTGGCCCCGTAGAGCACCACGTTACCGACGATGATATTATCCTCGGCGACCAAGGTGGAATGCCGCGGCGGGTGGAGAATGATCTTGCCTCCCGACAGACCCTTGCCGAGGTAGTCGTTGGCGTCGCCCTCGAGGGTCATGGTCACGCCGCGCGGCAGGAAGGCTCCGAAGCTTTGGCCCGCCGAACCCGTGAAGTGGAGGCGTATGGTGTTGTCGGGCAGACCTTCGGCGCCGTAGCGGCGGGTGATCTCGTAGCCGAGGAGGGTGCCTACGGTGCGGTTGATGTTGCGGATAGGAAGAATGATGTTGAGCGGTTTTCGCTCCTCCAGCGCCGCCCGGCAAAGCGGAATGAGTGTTATTCTATCCAGAGATTTATCGAGCTCGTGATCTTGCTCCCGGATCCTGCGAATCGCGACCTCCGGACCCATCTGCGGCTGGTGCAGGATCTGCGAGAAATCCAAGCCCTTCGCCTTCCAGTGCACGATGGCCTTCTTCATATCCAGCTTGTCCACCCGTCCGATCATCTCGTCCACGGTACGGAAGCCGAGCCGTGACATGGTCTCGCGGATCTCCTGGGCGATGAAACGGAAAAAGTTTTCAACGAACTCTGGCTCACCGTTGAACTTTTTGCGAAGCTCCGGATCCTGGGTCGCGATGCCCACCGGACAGGTGTTGAGGTGGCAGACGCGCATCATGATACAACCCATTACCACGAGCGGCGCGGTCGAGAAACCGTATTCCTCGGCGCCGAGGAGCGCGGCGATCACCACATCGCGTCCCGTCTTGAGTTGGCCGTCGGTCTGCACCACGATGCGATCGCGGAGCTTGTTCATGACCAATACCTGCTGGGTTTCCGCGAGACCGAGCTCCCAAGGCACCCCGGCATGCTTGAGCGAGGTTACGGGCGAAGCCCCGGTGCCTCCGTCGTAGCCCGATATCAGTACAACATCGGCGTGCGCCTTGGCGACGCCGGCGGCGATGGTTCCAACGCCAACCTCCGCCACGAGCTTGACGTGGATGCGCGCTCGCGGATTCGAGTTCTGGAGATCGTAGATGAGCTGGGCGAGGTCCTCGATCGAGTAGATATCGTGATGGGGGGGCGGTGAAATCAAACCGACCCCGGGTGTCGAAAAGCGTACCTTGGCGATCCAAGGATAGACCTTGTGTCCGGGTAACTGTCCGCCCTCGCCGGGCTTTGCGCCTTGGGCGATCTTGATCTGGACGTCATCGGCATTGACAAGGTACTCGCTGGTGACGCCGAAACGGCCCGAGGCCACCTGTTTGACGGCGCTGCGGCGCAAGTCTCCGTTCGCATCGGGTTTGAAGCGCGCGGAATCTTCGCCGCCTTCGCCAGTGTTGGATTTGGCGCCCATGCGGTTCATGGCGATTGCGAGCGTCTCGTGCGCTTCTTGGCTGATCGAGCCATAGGACATCGCGCCGGTCGCGAAGCGCTTGAGGATCGATTCCGTCGGCTCCACTTCTTCCAGTGGGATCGGATTATCCGCCAGCTTGAATTCGAACAAGCCACGCAGCGTTGCTAGGTTCTCGTTCTGTTCGTCAACTAAGCGCGTGTACTCCTTGAAGACTT
>JBIMKD010000185.1:0-17099 GCA_043673815.1 Chromatiales bacterium | reverse complement strand
TACTATCTCACGACATTGGGTCGCCGTGTGCTCACCACCGCACTCGCCCTCCGAGAGTACGTTGTCTTGCCTTCTCTCGGTTCGGCCACCGCATGACACTCTTTGCTTTCTTGCACAAGATTTCATGGATAAGGGACTAATAAGCATCCCCAGGGCGCGGGTCAACGCGCGGGCCGCTCTAACCGGCGATAGGAGATCGCCTCGGTCAAATGCGTTGCTTGTATATCATCTCGGGGTTCGAGATCCGCAATCGTGCGAGCGACCTTGAGGATGCGATGCGCGGCGCGCGCGGAAAACCCCAAGCGGTCGATGGCGGACCCGAGTAGGCGGGTGTCGGTCTCAGTGAGCCGGCAATAACGATCGATCTCTTTGTTGGTCAACTGGCTATTGGGCTTGTCGCTGCGCTCGACTTGGCGGGCGCGCGCGGCGCACACACGCTCGCGGATGCTGGCGCTGCTCTCGGCGTGACTGCGGTGGTCGAGGAGTACCGCGTGCGGTACGTTCGGGACCTCGATCGTCATGTCGATGCGGTCCAAGAGCGGGCCGGAAATCCTGGCGTGGTAGCGTTTAACCTGTTCTGATGTACAGTGACAGCGGCCGGCCCGATCACCTAAATAACCGCACGGGCAGGGGTTCATCGCCGCGATCAACTGAAAGCGGGCGGGGAAGTCGGCTTGTTGCGCGGCCCGCGATACGGTAATCATGCCCGCCTCGATCGGCTCGCGCAGGACTTCCAGCACGCGGCGGTCGAATTCAGGCAGCTCGTCGAGGAATAGCACACCGTGATGGGCCAAGGATATCTCGCCCGGCCGCGGGTGGCTACCGCCGCCCACAAGCGCCACGCCCGAGGCCGTGTGGTGAGGCGCGCGAAACGGCCGCTGCCGCCACGCGCTCGCTTGAAAGCCGTGATGGCTGACCGAGGCCACCGCCGCCGAATCGAGCGCCTCCGCTTCGGTCATCGGCGGCAAAATGCTCGGCAGACGCCGGGCGAGCATACTCTTGCCGGTTCCCGGCGGCCCGACCATCAATAGGTTATGCCCGCCCGCGGCGGCGATCTCCAAGGCGCGTTTAGCGTGATGTTGAGAACGGACCTCGGAAAAATCGACGCCGTTGTAATCGTCACTCGGGTTCCCTTGCAGGCTGTAGGGCAGGAGGGGCTGGGTACGATTGATATGGGCGCAGACCTCCAATAAATGCCGCGCGGGAAACACCGACAAGCCGTTGACCAAGGCTGCTTCGTTCGCGTTGTCGTGAGGAACCACGAGATCATGCCCGGCCCGTTGCGCCTGCAGGGCGCAGGGCAGAACGCCGCGGATCGCCCGTAGCTCGCCGGTTAATGCGAGCTCGCCGACAAACTCGATGGTTTCTAACGCGGGCGCGGCGACCTGTTGCGAGGCGGCGAGCACGCCGAGCGCGATCGGCAGATCGAAGCGGCCACCTTCTTTTGGAAGATCGGCCGGCGCGAGATTGATCGTGATCCGCCGGATCGGGAACTCGAAGCGGGAATTGATAATCGCGCTGCGGACGCGGTCCCGGCTTTCTTTGACCTCGGTTTCGGGAAGGCCGACGATGGAAATGCTCGGCAGGCCGCTCGACAGATGCACCTCGATGGTTACGAGCGGCGCATTGACGCCGATTTGAGCGCGACTGAATACTTTGGCGATCGACATCCTGTCCTTAGCTTGCGGGCCCCGAGCCGAGCGGTCTATCTAAACTCGGCCCGGGTACCTCTCTCCTTGAGTTGATTCACGGAGCCGGAGGCGGTTGACGGTGGTTTAACTCCGCCTCCAGGGCCGTTACTTGCCTTTCCAAGTCAGCGAGCCGGGTGCGGGTTCGCACGAGCAACGCGGATTGGACATCGAACTCCTCGCGCGAGACTAGATCCATGCGCGTCAGGGTCGCACTGAGCAGCGCGCGCAGGTTTTTCTTTACGTCCGTGCCTAAGGTCGCCGCGCCGCTAGGCACGAAACGCCCGACCTGACTGAATAGCTTTTCAAAAGGGAATCGGCGAGTCATGATCCGTCATGGTAAACCGGAACCCAGGGCGCGATCTACTCTTCCAATAACAGCCGCTGCAGCACTCGCTCATAGATCGCCGAGAAGGTCGCGATGCATGAGTCGCAATTTACGCTTACACTCTTCGTAGCGGCAAAAACACTGTCTCATAAACGGGTTTTTCGACAGACTCGTTAGGTTTCTCCCCCCAACCGAGCATGGGGTTACAATATACTCCCAGTTCAGAACACCGGCATAGTTATGACTGAATCTGCTCGAAGGATCCTTAAAGAAGCGCTTGGGCTATTGCCTGCTGAGCGAGCTGCGCTGATTGATGAATTGACTTTAAGCTTGGATCGGCCTGATCCAGACATCGAGGAGCGTTGGGCGAAAGAGGCTGAAGATCGCCTGCGGGGCTACCGAGCCGGCGAGCTGGAGGCGATCGCTGAAGAAGAAATTGTTGAAGAGTTTAAGGCTATTTGAAAGCGAGATACTTACGCCCCGCCCGCCGCGAGTTGCATGAAGCTATCGAATATTACGAGCAACAGCGCCCAGGTTTAGGCCGCGAGTTTCGCGACGAAGTCTATGCCACTGTTGATCGAATTAAAGCGCTTCCGGCGGCGTGGCGTCCGATGAGTCCCAACACGAGGCGCTGTCCGACCAGGCGATTTCCCTACGGGGTGATTTACGCTGTCGAGCGTGACGAGCTCGTTATCATCGCTATAGCGCATGCCCACCGAGATACCAATTATTGGAAAGACCGAATCTGAATGAAACCTAACCTATAAGGATTGAGACGACCATGGATGGTCGTTTCAATCCATTGTTCAAGAAGCCCAGTGGGGTGTGTCTTATTCTATGGGGAATGCTTTTTGAGGAGCAGGATCTCGCACGGTCACAGTAAAATCTGTTTACATGTGGTAGTCTAGTCGCTGTTTCACCAAACGAGCAAATGGACTTGCAAATGGCCCGTCTACCTAGGCTTTCCTTACCTTCGATCCCCCAGCATGCCATACAGCGGGGCAATAATCGCCAAGCCTGTTTTTATACCGACGAGGATTTTCGGTACTACCTGGAATGTCTTGCCGAAGCCACCCGAAAATACCCCGTCTCCGTACACGCCTATGTGCTTATGACGAATCATGTCCATTTGTTGATGACACCTAGGTCGGCGCTGGGGATAAGTCGAGTCATGCAAACGCTCGGGCGCCGCTATGTCCGGACTATCAATCACACGTACCGCCGCAGCGGCACGCTCTGGGAGGGCCGGTACCACGCAAGTTTGGTACAGAGTGAGCACTATCTTCTCACCTGCTATCGCTATATTGAACTCAACCCCGTACGTGCCAACATCACGGACGTTCCGGGCGATTACCGCTGGAGCAGTTATGCATTTAACGCGCTCGGGAACCCTGACGGGCTCATTGAACCGCACGAAGACTATCTCAAGCTTGGAGGGGAACCGACTATGCAGCAAGCCGCTTACCGGGACCTGTTTCGCGTGCACCTCGACCCCGAGTTGCTTAAGGCTGTCCGACTCGCCACCCAGACAAACCGCGTGTTTGGCGCTGAGTATTTCCAAAAGCAGATTGAAGCCACCCTTGCCTTACGCATCGCGAAACAAAAACCGGGGCCGCGGCGCAGGAAACCGAGCCCGCAGTAAAGCTGGAAATTTTTACTCTGACCCCGAATTCGCGACGCGGATTGGACATCGAACTCCTCGCGCGAGACTAGATCCATACGCGTCAGGGCCGCGCCTATCAGCGCGCGCAGGTTTTTCTTTACGCCCGTGCCCAAGGTCGCCGCGCCGCTAGGCACGAAACGCCCGGCCTGACTGAATAGCTCTTCAAAAGGGAGTCGGCGTGTCATGAGCTGTCATGGTAAACCGGAACCCGCGGCGCGATCTACTCTTCAACTAAAACAGCCGCTGCAACGCGCGCTCACACTGCCGGTGTCACGGGCAATGTCGGTTCCCGCCGAGCCAGTCTCAGTAGCGCTTCGTCCCCGGTCAGCAGCACGAGATGCTCAGTCTGTGCGGTGGCGAGCAGGAGGCGGTCAAAGGGATCCTTGTGTCCAAGTGGCACCTCGGTGGTGGCGATGGCGTGGACATCGGCGATGGGGAGAAAGGTAGCGCCGGCATTTCGAGTCTCATCACGGAAGATCTTAGGCGGGATCGGTAGTTTTCCCAGGCGGTGCTTGATGGCGACTTCCCAGATACTGGCCACCGAAACGACACAGGACGAAGTGGCAATCAAGTCGCGGCAGTTGCGACTGAGGCGCGGACTTCCTACCAGCCACCAGAGGGCGACTTGGGTATCGAGCAGCAGCCTCACGGATCGCCCTCGATCATGCGTCCGATCTCCGCGTCGACTTCCGGCGTGAACGCGCCATCGATCTCGCCTGCGAATTTCTTGAGCCGCCCCCAGCCGCCGAGCTTGCGTGGCTTCCCCATCGGAACCAGCTTGACCATCGGCTCGCCGTTGCGGGCGATAATGACCTCCTCACCCTCCAGTGCCAATTTGACGAGCTTGGAGAGCTGGCTTTTGGCCTCCAATACATTGACTTGCATCGGCGTTCCTTCGGTTCGCAATCGATCCCATCTTAGCATGCTTAGCCAACCTAGCCAATGCGATCCCGTGCGGGAACCCGCGGCGCGATCTACTCTTCGAATAACAGCCGCTGCAGCACGCGCTCATAGATCGCCGAGAGGGTCGTCAGATCGGCTACGGCGACGCGCTCGTTGACCTTGTGAATGCTGGCATTGACCGGCCCCAGCTCTACGATCTCGGTCCCGCCGGGCGCGATGAAGCGGCCGTCCGAGGTCCCGCCGCTGGTCGAGAGCGCGGGCTGGTGTCCCGTCACTTCCCGCCCGGCGCTGAGTACGGCGTCGAGCAGTTTCCCGTGTTTGGCCAGAAAAGGTTCACCC
Source organism: Chromatiales bacterium (assembly GCA_043673815.1). Lineage (GTDB taxonomy): Bacteria > Pseudomonadota > Gammaproteobacteria > JACCXJ01 > JACCXJ01 > USCg-Taylor. Next base: position 12,178 of record JBIMKD010000185.1, on the reverse strand, counting down.
GAGATACGCCAATCGCAGTCATGACGAAGCTCGTGGCGGTTTAAGACGGCGAGGATGCGTTCTTTCAACGTTACGGCGCTCCAGTGGTTCGAGAAGCGCAGATTGAATGCGATCTCGATGTAAGCGGGGACGACGTTGTCGACACCCGTCCCGGCGTGGACATTAGTGATTTGAAACGTGGTGGGCGGGAAGTGCTCATTGCCCGGGTCCCAGCGTGCATTGAAAAGCTCCGAGAGTACGGGTAAGGCCGAATGGACGGGATTGACGACTCTATCCGGGTAGGCCACATGGCCCTGTACCCCGTGGATCCGGAGCGTGGCGCTCAGCGAGCCGCGGCGGCCGATTTTTACCACATCGCCGATGCGTTCCTCGCTGGTCGGTTCCCCGATCACACACCAGTCGATGGTCTCGCCGCGCGCTCGCAGGGTTTCCACCACCATCGCCGTGCCGTCGATCGCGGGGCCTTCCTCGTCGCTGGTGAGGAGAAACGCCAACGATCCCCGGTGATCGCCGTGCCCGGACAGAAAGCGTTCCGTGGCCGTGACCATAGCCGCGAGGCTCCCCTTCATGTCGGCCGCGCCTCGGCCGTATAAGACATCATCGCGAATTTCGGGTTGAAACGGATCGCTACGCCAAGCCGAGGGCGGACCGGGGGGCACGACGTCGGTGTGACCCGCGAACACCATGAGCGGCCGCGCCTCGCCGCGGCGGGCCCAGAGGTTCACGACCTCACCGAAACGCAGGGCTTCGATACAAAAACCCAAACGCGCGAGCCGCTCGGCGATTAGCCGTTGGCAACCGTTATCCTCGGGGGTGATCGAGCGCCGCGCGATGAGCTCCATCGCGAGCTTTACGGTCGCGTCCACGGCGTGGGCCTATCAGGGGAGCGCGGCGTCGGCCACCGCTAGGCGCCGTACCGCGATGTCGTCCAGAATATCCATCATAATCTCCAAGCGGTCGCCATGATAAAGGAACGAGCGATAATCGCGCGATCCCGGAATCGTTCCGAGACGATCGTGACCGTATAGTGACCGCCTCCGCTAGCCGCGCCCGCATGCCCGAGATGATGCGCGGACTCGTCGTCGATCTCAAGTTGCAGGGATCGAGTGCAGCATCCAGGCACTAGCGCACGCGCGTGATCCGATCGGGATGAGACACTTAGGGGAGCCGGCATAGCATGGCAGTCCCCTTGCGCTCAGTACCCCTGTTGGATCGCCGCCGCGATCGCGCCTTGACCGGCGTCGACCGCGGCTAGATCCTGTGGCGAGGAGACCGGCCCATCCCGGACCATGATCGCGAGGACCAGCGGGCGGCCGCTTTTCGCCTCGGCATACCCGACCAGGGTCAGCCCGGTGATCAGGCGTCTAGCGGGGATCGAGATTCTCGACGCCATGAAACGCCTGGACGATCCCACGACATTCCGCCAGGCTATCCTCGAGGATATTGCTATTGCCCGGCACACCCGAAGGTGAAACTGGCAGCTGCACCTCGAGCAGTAGTCTGGGAATGTCTACGGGTACTAATGTGCGCTATCCTCTTCCCGAGCAACGTCGTTTCGGTTCGCATCGTCTACGCGACATCAAAGATCCACTGGATCAAAGTTGAGGTCGCGCGCCGCGGCGAGCAGCCGTTTGTCATAGCTCGCGAGCTGCACGGTTTGACCCTGGGCCCGGAGGAACTCCATCGAGGCGAGGTGCAGCGCATCCAGGGTACGAACCGGGCGGGGGAACGGCTCTAAGGCCCTGGTCAGCACCGGCAGCGCAAGTTCCAGAAGGGCCACCTGGCCAATCAAGGTGCGGACGTATTCGCCGTGTGAGTGGGTGAGACCGCGAGCATGGACGCGGGTCCACAACTCATATTCCAGCAGGCGGCTGGAAACCAGCGTCTGGGCCCAAAGGTTTTCTGGCGGGGAGCGATCCTCTGCAAGGAGATGGGCCAGGGCCACCGAGGTATCGAGGTAGATCACCGCTCTTCGCGGTCCTCCGCCAATTCCTCCAGCAGTTGGTGGAAAGGCGCGATGGGCGCGCGGGGAGGAGGCCCCGCGGTCGGCAGGACAGGCGGGGTGATCCAGCCGCGGCGCACGGCTTCGGCAAGGACCGCATCCGCGAGCAACAGGCTTCTCCCCGCACTGGGTGGTACAAGCTCCGCCACCACGCGATCACGGTCGGTCACCAGCACCCGTTCTCCACCCGCCGCCAGACGGACATATTCACTGAGTTTATTCTTGAGGGTCTTGAGCCCCACGGCACGCATCGCGACATAGTAGCCCCCGGAGGCTACTTCAGCAAGAACTATCGGATTCAGGACACCTTTCGCCTGGCAACGGATCGCCACCCCGGTGCGGCCGCTCGCCCCTCATCGAGGCGGGAATCGACCGGTTGATTTACGCCGTTGCGCTGCTCTGCAATGGCCTGATGGGCACGCTGCGCTTTTCGGGGGGTGATCGAGCGCCGCGCGATGAGCTCCATCGCGAGCGTTACGGTCGCGTCCACGCCGTGGGCTTACCAGGGGAGCGCGGCGTCGGCCACCGCCAGGCGCCGTACCGCGATGTCGATAAATCCGCGGTCGCGCTCGCAGCCGGTGAACGTCCGTCCGCGCTGTAATGCCGCGATCCCGGCCGATGCGCTTCCGGCGAAGGGGTCCAATACCCGGTCGCCCGGCTGGGTGCTGGCCCTGAGGCAGCGGTCGATGAGCGCAAGCGGTTTCTGTGTCGGGTGTTTGCCGTGCACTTTTTCGGCTCGGCCGACCGCGGGGATGCGCCACACGTTTTTCATCTGCCGGCCGCCATTTTCCGTGCGCATCGCGTCGTAATTGAACATGTAGCGATCTCGGCTGCCTTTGGTGGCCTTGGTGGCCCAGAGCACGATCTCGGTGGCGTGCGTGAAGCAACGGCGGCCGAGATTCGGCGGAGGATTGGGTTTTTCCCACACGATATCATTGAGGATGCGAAATCCTTCTTCGAGCAGGGCCATGCCGACCGAGAGGTATACATGCAGCGTACCGCTGACCCAGATCGTGCCAGTGGGTTTCAAGACGCGGTAGCAATCGCGCACCCAGCCACGGTTAAAATCGTGGTCTACCGTGAGTCCTTGGCTGCGATCCCAAGCGCCCTTGTCCACCCGCACGCGTTTGCCGGCCACACAAGTAGTCCCGCCATTGGAGAGAAAATAGGGTGGATCGGTCCAGATGCAATCGATGCTGTCATCCGGAATTTCCGTCATGATCTCCGAGCGATCGCCATGATAGAGGAACGAGCGGTCGTCGCGTGAACGCCAGGCGAGGATGGCGGTGGCCGGGTTTGCGTCGAACCCCGCGTCAAGCAACCCGCTAGCCGCTGGTTCGCTCTTCATCCGGGGTCAATGCCTTGATGCTGATGGCGTGGATGTCGGTGCCGACGAGGCCACCCAGGGCAGCGTAAACGGCACGGTGGCGGGCGATGGGCGCGAGGCCCCGGAATCGCTCCGAGACGATCGTGACCGTATAGTGACCGCCACCGCTCGCCGCGCCCGCATGCCCGAGATGATGGGCGGACTCATCGTCGATCTCAAGCCGCACGGGATCGAGTGCAGCGTCCAGACACTGGCGCAGGCGCGTGATCCGATCGGGATGAGACACTTAAGGAAGCTCTGCAAAAGTTACTGCGCAGCCCATCTGCTTTGTCGCGTGCTCGCTCGTCGCTCGCCTATCTAGGTGATATGTCTCGCGACTCGCTCCGCGGCTTCGCGCATCTGGGCTTGCTCGCGACACTTTTGCAGAGCCTCCTTAAGGGAAGACCTTCTTGAAGGGCTTGACCGTGACTCGCTGATAGACCCCCGCAGTCACATAAGGATCATCCTTAGCCCAGATTTCCGCTTCTTCGAGCGAGTCAAATTCCGCCACGATCAAGCTGCCGGTAAACCCGGCCGGACCGGGATCCTCGCTATCGATTGCCGGGTGCGGGCCGGCAATGAGGACACGCCCTTGATCCAGCAATACCCGCAAGCGCGCGATGTGCGCCGCGCGGGCGCTTGCACGTTTGTCGAGACTATCCTTCGCATCGTCACCGATGATGGCGTAATACACTGCTAGCGCTCCTTACCGTGTAAGGAATCCGCTTGGCGGGTGAGGTACAGGGCTTGTAATAACACAAACACCAAGGTGAGACCTAACATACCGAAAAGCTTAAAGTTGACCCAGACTTCGGTGGCGAAGTTGAAGGCCACATAGAGGTTGGCGGTCCCTAAGGCTAAAAAGAACATCACCCAGCTCAAATTGACGCGCGTCCAGACGGCCTCGGGTAGATTCATATGCCCCGCCATTATGCGCCGCGTCAGGTTCTTGCTACCTATAAACTCGCTGCCCAGAAAAGCCATCGCGAACAACCAGTTGACCGCCGTCGGTTTCCATTTGATAAAGCGTTCGTCTTGTAAGAGCAGCGTGGCGCCGCCGAGGATCACGATGAGCGCGAGCGTGACCAGCAGCATGGGCTCCACGCGGTTGTGCTTAATCCAGGCATAGAGCACCTGAATGAGCGTGGCCACGATGGCGGCCGCGGTCGCGCTCAAAACCCCTTGGTGAGGATCATCGGCCAGCTTGAAGGCCGCAAAAAACACGATGACGGGGAATAGATCAAAGAGGAGTTTCATAATAGGTGCGAAATGAGTACTCGCATAATGATAATGGAAACTCCCCGGCGACTCTATTCGCCGATGTCGGATCCGTGAAACAATAGCGTGAGTAGGCGGTTTCGCAGGGTTGAATGAGTGGTTGACGACGATCAAGACGATCAAATAGAGATGAATCCCTGGATTGCTGCTGGAAGTCCCGCCCGCGGCGAGACCTAAGTATCTAGGCAAACATATTTGGAAATTTATGCACTTTAGCTAGTTGTTCCCTCTCCTTCTGGGAGAGGGTGAGGGTGAGGGGATCGAAATGGACGCAACCGTTTGATTGTATCCCCTCATCCTAGCCTTCTCCCGAAGGGAGAAGGGACTTCTCTGCCTGCTGAGGAAGATGAAGTTGTTGAAGTGGTTTTGTCCACCATTTGAGACGGAAGAATCTACGCTTAATGCAGTATCGCCTCTGCAAAGAGGCTGTCCATGAGCCCTAGCCTGAATCGCCGTGTCTTGTCGGGGATGCGCCCGACCGGGATGCTGCACCTTGGGCATTATCACGGTGTCTTGAAGAACTGGATCGAGTTACAGCACCAATACGAATGCTTCTTTTTCGTCGCTGACTGGCATGCGCTGACGACCGAGTATGAGAACCCGAGCGGCATCGCCGATTCGGTCTGGGATCTGGTAATCGATTGGCTCGCCGTAGGCATCAATCCGGGGGAGGCAACGCTGTTCGTCCAGTCCCGGGTGCCCGAGCACGCGGAGTTGAGTCTGCTGCTGTCTATGATTACGCCTCTCGGTTGGCTCGAACGCGTTCCCACCTATAAAGATCAGCAAGAAAAACTCAAGGACAAGGATCTCGCCACCTTCGGGTTTCTCGGCTATCCGTTGCTGCAAACCGCCGACATATTAATCTATAAAGCGGGCCAGGTTCCCGTGGGTGAGGATCAAGTGGCCCATATTGAATTTGCGCGCGAGGTGGCGCGGCGGTTCAACTATCTCTACGGACGGGAGCCGGATTTCAAGGAAAAGGTGGAGGAAGCCGCGCGCAAGATGGGTAAGAAGGGCGCCAAGCTGTACTTCGATCTGCGCAAGCGTTTTCAAGAGCGAGGAGATAACGAGGCACTGGCCACGGCCCGGGCCTACCTGGAATCGCAACATAACATCGCGCTCGGTGATCGCGAGCGCTTATTGGGTTATCTTGAAGGCAGCGGCCGGGTGATATTACCCGAGCCGCAAGCGCTGCTCACCCCTGAATCCAAAATGCCGGGCCTCGATGGGGAGAAAATGTCCAAGTCCTACGGGAATACCATTGGACTGCGCGAAGCCCCGGATTCCATCGTGCAAAAGCTCAAGACCATGCGCACCGATCCGGCGCGGGTGCGCAGGCAAGACCCCGGCGATCCCGACAAGTGTCCGGTATGGCCGTTTCACACCGTCTACTCGGGCGATGAGGTCAAGGCCTGGGTCCAGGAGGGATGCCGTAACGCCGGGATCGGCTGCCTGGAGTGCAAGCAACCGGTCATTGATTCCATACTCGCGGAGCTCGCACCGATCCGGCAACGCGCCGAGGAGTATGCCAAGGACCCCGATGCGGTGCGGGCCATCGTCGCCGAAGGTTGCGAGGCGGCACGCGATGTTGCGCGTGACACCATCGAAGAGGTGCGCGAGGCGATGGCCGTGGTGTACCGTTAATCGTCTGTGAACCGCATGATGGCGCCCGATTCGAGCGCGGAGACCGCGAGCGATATCGCGCTTCGCGGCGCGCGAGACGCCCCGATCGCGATGGTGCGCGGGCAACCCGTCACCGCAGTACCGGCCGATCTTTATATTCCTCCGGATGCCTTAGAGGTCTTTCTGGAAGCCTTCGAGGGCCCGCTCGATCTCCTGCTGTATCTGATTAAACGCCAGAACCTTGACATTCTGGATATCCCGATCGCGCCCATCACAGAACAATACATGCGCTACATCGATCTCATGGTGGTGGTGAAGCTGGAATTGGCCGCCGAGTACTTGGTAATGGCGGCGGTTTTGGCCGAGATTAAATCACGCATGTTGCTGCCAAAGCCGGCGCCGAACGAGGAAGAAAACGCCGATCCACGGGCCGATCTCATGCGGCGTCTGCAAGAATATGAACGCTATAAGCGCGCCGCTGAAGACCTCGATGCGCTGCCCCGCTTGGAGCGCGATCTGCACCTCGTTTCCCCCGAAATCGCCGATCGCCAGACGCTACGGCGTAGCCCTGCAGTCGGACTCGACACGCTGCGGAGCGTCTTTTTTGAGGTGCTGGCGCGGGCGCAATTATTTTCACATCACCATGTTCAGCGCGAGCCCTTATCGGTGCGCGAACGCATGGTGATGGTGCTCGATCGGCTCGCGGGATGCGAGTTCATGGAATTCACCCTGCTTTTTTCTCGCGCGGAAGGACGCATGGGGGCAGTGGTGACGTTTCTTGCCATCCTGGAGCTGATGAAGGAGTCGCTGATCGATATCGTTCAATCGGAGCCGCTGGCTCCGGTCTACGTCAAAGCCGCGGCGTAACTCTGTGAACGCTACGCTGATCAAGGACATCGTCGAGGCGGCTCTGATGGCTTCCGATCAGCCGCTGACGGTTGAGCGGCTGACGGCACTGTTCGCGCCGGACGGCCCGCCCGATTCCCTTCGGGACGATATCGAGCGCGCGCTCGCCGCGCTCGCGGAGGACTATGCCGGGCGCGGCATCGAGATCATCCGGGTGGCGCGTGGGTACCGGGTTCAGACGCGCGCGGACCTATCGACCTGGATCAATCGGCTGTGGGAAGAGCGTCCGCCGCGTTATTCCCGCGCTCTTCTCGAAACGCTGGCGATCATCGCCTACCGGCAACCGATCACGCGCGGGGAGATCGAGGCGCTGCGCGGGGTCGCGGTCAGCACCGGGATCCTGAAGACCTTGCTCGAACGGCAATGGGTGCGCTTGGCGGGCCATCGCGATGTCCCGGGGCGGCCCGCGGTTTACGCCACGACCCCGCAGTTTCTAGAGTACTTCAATCTCAGGCACCTGTCGGAATTACCCCTGCTTGGCGAGCCCACCGGCACCCATCAGCTACAGTTGGCACTCGCAATCGAGGGGGAATTAGAGTCAGAAACGGCGGAATGATTGAGCGCTGGGGGCCGGGATCGTATGGTTGAATCGCAAGCGCGCCGAGGACGAACTGCCGCGAAGGCCCCGCGGCTCGGGACGCGCGCGACCGCCGAAGCGCCACCCGAACGCGTGCAGAAGGCGCTCGCGCGCGCGGGTTTGGGATCGAGGCGCCTCATCGAGATGTGGATTGCCGCGGGGCGTGTCCAGATCAACGGGCGGATCGCCCAACCGGGCGACCGCGCCGGCCCACGCGACGAGATTCGTATTGATGGGGAAACCGTTCCCGCCGCCCGCCGCGCTCCACTACCGCGCCGAGTCATCGCCTACTATAAGCCCGCGGGTGTCCTCTGCAGCACCCGCGACGAGAGCGGGGACCGTCCCACGGTATTCGAGCGCCTGCCCGAAGCCGGGCGTTGGATCAGCATCGGCCGCCTGGATCTCAATTCGAGCGGCCTGCTGCTATTCACGAACGACGGGGCGTTAGCCCACCGCCTGATGCATCCGTCCTTCGCGCTGGAACGCGAATATGCCGTCAGGGTGCTCGGCGTCGTCGATGGGGCGCGACTCGAGCGCCTCACGCAGGGTATCGAGCTCGATGATGGCTGGGCCCGCTTTGCGTCGGTGACCGCCGCCGGTGGTCAGGGATCCAACCGCTGGTTTCACGTGGTACTGCGCGAAGGCCGGAGGCGCGAGGTCCGCCGCTTGTGGGAATCGCAGGGGCTGAGTGTGAGCCGTCTGATCCGGATCCGCTATGGCAACATCCTCCTGCCGCGTGATAAGCAAGCGGGTGAGTGGTGGGAGATCGAAGGGCGCGAGGTCGAGCGGCTTTCGGAAAGTTAACGCTCGCCCCGCCCCACGGGTTCGGCATTCGCGAAAGTCACAATTCCCTCAATCTCGAGCAGCAATGCGCGGCGGCAAATATCGCCTCGCAGAAACAGGCAGCGGGGTATCAATCCGAGCCGATCGGCAAGCGCCCTTTCGATGCACGGAAGGTGTTCAGGACGGCGCACGTACACCTTCAGGAGCGCCGCTTTGGACGTGGGGTTCCCCCCATGCCACCGCGCAACGAGCGCCGATGCGATCACCGCTTCGATGTTTTCCAGGGTCTCGACGGTCTGTCGATAGGGATTGCCGGCATGGCGGCTGGCGTGGCCGACTATGCTGGCCGTCCCGGCGATGAAGAGGCGGTTGCCAGACTCGGACGAGAGTAAACTCGCGCGGGCGAAAGATGGACTCTTGGGGCCGTAGCGGCGCGGATAGTGATAGGCGTTCACTTGGCGCGGGTTCTCGATCTGAATACCCTCCCGCCGGCTGGCCAAGAAATAGATCTGTACCGGTCCCGGCTCGGTGCCCACCGCCGTGGCTGCGGGGAGGCCGTGCTGGAATTCCACCCGCTCGTCCACCAGCGCCTGATATCGCCCAATACAAAACTGCCGATAGCGCTCCAAGCCGTCTGAAACTTCAGTGATCCCCGGCAGATAGTTCCAGATGCGTAGCACGTGGGCATAACCGGCGCGACGAGTGTGAGTCAAAATACGGCGATAGGCCGCATGGATCAGCCCCGAGAGCGCGGACCCTACTGATTCATGCTCCTCGAAATAACCGAACAGGATCTCTTTGTTGGCGGCGAACCAAAGGCCATCGTGATGGAAATACTGAACCGGAAGCCCGCTAGTCCAAACCTCAGTGAGTGGGGCCGCTTGGAGTTGTGGCAGCTTGAGGCGCACGAGCGGCCAGGGACCCGTCGCTTCGGGCGGCCGGCTATCACCATAATCTATCCGGGCGAGAGGAAACCGGCCCTGTAGCAGCGTCTGCACGCATTCGCTTTCCACGTAGCCCACATGCAGAACCTCACCTGCCGCAGGCCCTGGACGTCGATCCGGCGGCACGGCCGCGCCAGGGCCCTGTTCGGCGGCTACCACGCTTGGTCCTAGCAGTTTATCTTCCTTCCGTTAGGCCGTCTTGGGGGCCGGGACGCCTTCCATGCGCTGCCGGAAGGCCGCCCAGTTGCGCCGGATATGTTCCTCCCGAGGACAGGGAAGCGGGCGACAGCGTATTTTTGATATTCGGCCTACGCGCCACGAGAGTTCATCCGCGCTATACTAGTGTAGCGGAGCGGGTTTTGTCTGCGGAGGTCGACATGCTGAAATTCTCATCTCGTCTATGGCCCTATATCATAGCGGCGGCATGCGCGGCCGCGCCTTTCCCCACGGCGCGGGTGGCCCGGGCCGACCATGTGGTCGAGCTGGGTGGTGGTGCCTATCAATACACCTACGGACGGCGGTTCCACTCCGCTTACGCCAATCCATCGGCGAAAGCCGATTACATGGCCGCCGACGGCCTCGTGGCGCGGCCGCTGGGGATCGCGGCGACGGTGGTCGGCGCTGGTATCTATATCGTGACATTGCCGTTTAGCCTATTAGGTGGTAATGCCGATGAGGCTGCCCGTATCCTGGTTCGTGATCCGGCTTGGTACACCTTCCAGCGTTGCTTAGGGTGCTTGTACCGCGAGTCCTCCAGATCGCTCAGCGGGATTCCTGGAGGCGCTGAAGCAACGCGCTGACGCGGCATTGGGACCACGGTTTCTTCCTCCCTTTACATGACCTGAGCGTAGTTAACGCGAGAGTTGTGGCCTAGCCGCGGGGCGGTAGAGGCCGCGAAGCTACGCTTCGACCGCCTTGCGCTCGGTGATATCTACCATGGTCCCGTACATAAACCGCTTCTTTTGAATCGGATCAGTAATCACCACGCCATATTCTTGAAACCATCTTGAGGTGCCGTCACGTGTCACTAGACGATATTCCATCTTGAACGGCATGCTTGAGAGAAACGTATCATTAAACGCATCCAGAACGCGATCACGGTCTTTCGGATGCAGTTGCTTTACCCAGCGTTCGGGATCCGTCAACCATTCCTGCACGCTGTAGCCGAGCAAGCTTTCGGTGTGTGGGCTGACATAGTGCATAGTGACCTCGTCGGTCAGATCAGCCATGTAGGTGATGGCTGGAGTGGTTTCCAGCAGAGCGCGGTAGCGAGTCTCTGCTGCAATCAGGCTGCGTAGTCGTGCTTCGAGCTTTAGTGTGTAATCAAGGTTGGCGACCTGTTCCTCTACGACTTCCTGCGACGCGCTGGTTGCATCGGCCGGTGGCAGCTTCAGATAGGCCTCGGCTTCACCATGGTCGTGATGGACTTCCATCCCGGCTTTTTTTGCAATATGCATCATGCTCTGGTTGGACGACAGAAACTGCATGTACAAGATGTCCACAGCAGCGTTACGGCAGTGTATAGCCGCACGTTCGAAAAGCCTGGTGCCGATGCCCATACCCCGCGCCGATGCGGATACCGATATGCCAAACTCCCCGATGCGCTCTTTGCTGGTGGCGGGGGCGACCACCGGTAGGGCTTCGCGCGGCGTGAAGGCGAGATGTCCGACACCGGCCAGCATGAGCGCGTTGTCATAGACGCCGAACAGCGTATCGCGTGCGAAATTCATCTGTTGCACATAGGCCGAAATCAGTTCATCGGGGAAGACCATACCAAAACGCAACAACCGGGCGCTGGCGTCAAGCGCGAGGAAATGCATTAGCAAACGATGGCGATCACCCTCAGACAATTCCCTGACGTGCATACCGGGTTTGTCCGGCGCGTGGCCGACTGTAGCCAAATGAGAGAAAGGGTTGGTAGATAAATAACCCGAGCTCATCGTGAGCCCTCCCGCGATAGATGTCATACTCAATTATCCGGCGCGAAAATTCATTAAGCAAGCGGCCTACACCCAGCGGCCGCGAGGGCAAGCATCGCGCCTGCCCCAGCATTGCCGCGTAAACCCGCGATCACGAGATGTGACATGGTGTTGGGGATAAGGTCATCGATGGCGTTGAATTGCGCCAAGACTTGGACCAGAAGTCGCGCCCCCCGAAGAGCATGATCGCCTAGGTGGGGCGGGCCCGCGCCGCCAGAAACGCGTCGCGTAGCCGATAGCGCTGCTCGGTGTTCATCGCGCCGTTGTAGAAATCGAAGTACAGATACCCGACCTGGTCTTTCTCGGCGTAGCGGATCTCGCGGAAGGTGCGGAAATCCATCGGCGCCCCGATTGAAAGCAACGCTTCCCATGCACACGCTCGCGGCACGAGGCCGATGGCGCAATGCAAATCTCGCGTTGCTCATCTAGCCCTTTGTAGAAATCCAGATCCTTGAGGTGCGCGAGGAAACTCCAAAGAGAGATCCATGAAGCCCACTCAGTGCGAAGCTTGGAAAGCGTGTTAGCGATGGTTCTGTGCATATCGATCTGCTGTACTCGCGGCCAAAGCCACCTAAACCTGATAGCGGCGATCTGTAAGCTCGATCAATAGGCGCTGGCTTAGACTGTTGTGTGCAGAGGTAAGAAATAAGATTTTCATCGTGTGCCCCCTCGAAGTGTAGGTTTGCCGCGCCTATTGTTATCCGATTGTTCCACCGATCT
>JBIMKD010000184.1:0-19625 GCA_043673815.1 Chromatiales bacterium | reverse complement strand
CGATGGAGCACGGCGCCCACGCTAAAACGTTGTGACGCGCAGCACCTCAAGAGCCGAAGGCTTTCATGATGACCTCAAATGCAGGGTAGGATTGCTGCTACCTTGCAACAACAAAGTGCGAACGCGCGACATCAAAGCTATTACCTACCTGGACCCGATGCTCAACGGTATATTGGCCAGATTTGGTCCAGGACGGTAATGGCAGCTCGGTTGCCGCGGTATTGCGGCCGGGCTTCGCGAATCCGTAGTCCATGCCCTCTTGCCCGACTCTCCTACCGTTTTTCAACAGCGCCCATGTGGCTTGAACATAAGCGTGCTTGTCCCTGGCGGGAAGGGTTAGGGAATATTCCGTATAAAACCGCACTGTCTCACCGGGTTGCACGCGAAAACGCGATGAAGCGGCCGCTTGAATCGTTAATCGGGCCGCGCCAGCAGACATCTCACGTTGAGTGTTTTGTCGGCGTGTGGGGACACCGAGCGATGACTGGTCCGCATTATTCTCGGCCCTGGGTTGAGCCTGATGACTTGCTATTTCATCGCGCACTAAGGCCACATGGCTTGAGTCGGGGCGGATCGCTGCTGCCTGGCCTACATAGATGCGTGCCGTCTGCAGATCGTGTTCGTTTATGGCTTTGCGCGCGAGATGGAGGAGTTTTCTGACGGTTCGTTCCTCTTCGTTGGTGCGTTCCGCCGCGCGCGACTTGAGAGCTTCCTGGGCTCTTAACTTGCGCGTGTCCAGCTCGTCGCGAAGCTTGCTCACTTGGTCTGATTCAGGAAGGATGACCAAAGCCTGCGCTAAATGGGCTTCGGCCATTCTCATATCATTGGCGTCGAGCGCCTTGCGGCCAAGAGCAGCTAACTTGTTCACGACCTCTTCGGCCTGCAGGCGCTTCGTCTCTTCCGTGACGTGTTGCATTAAGGCCGCGCTCTTCCGGACATTGAGCGCGTCACGTAGGTTAGCCACGCGTTGCGAAGCCGGCGCAATCATGGCGGCCTCATCGAGCTTGCTCTGAGCGGCGTCCCACTGCTCGCCGTCGAGGGCGGCCCGGGCGGCGCTGAGGAAGCGCTCCAACATATCTTGGATGGCTTGTGTCGCCTCCGCAACATCGGGCTTGAGCGCGAGGACCGCCCGATATTTTTCAATCGCATTGCGGCCCTGTGGATGAGCAATACGACCGGCCTCGACATCGGCCTTGGCTTTGGTCAGGAGGCTATTGATCTGCTGCTCTAAGCGCCGTCCGCTAACAGCAGATTCCTCGGCGGTAGTCGCGCGAAGTTCTGCCGCACTGCCTACCATCGGCTGCTCTGTCGCGGGTGCTTGGACCGTCGGATCGGGTAGCGCCTTGCTTTCTTCCTCGGGCACTGGGCGCCGGAAAAGCCACTCTACTGCCGCAGCACGCACCACCTCGTAAAGATTAGCCGTTGGACCTGGCAGCATCCACCACAAGAATAGGCCGATAGCCACTAGCCCTATGATGGAGACAGAGTATCCTCTCCAGTAGCTACGGCGTGATCTGGGCATCGCCTCTCGGGGGGGGGTGCTGCCGGTCCTTTCCTCAGCCGCATCGGCTCTCTTCCTTACTCGTTCGTTAATGAGGGCGGTGTTAACAGGCACGTCCACTGTTCGTAATGGCCTAGTCAAGGCGCTATCGCTCGTCTCCTTCGGCTTCCGGTCTACCGTGGGCCGGGCTTGTCCACTCGTCAGAACGGCGTCGATCGACTCCTGCTCGGCGAACTCGGTGCGCCATGCGGCGACCGTGAGCGGGCGCTGTGTGGGTAAGAAACGCAGCGCATGGTCGATCGCTCTAAGAAAAGCGTTACTATAGTGTCCTTGGCCCACCTGCGGTGCCGACAGCAACGGATCGGCGCGGTCTTGGACGATCTCGCGACACCGTTTGAGAGCGTCTGCGGGCGCCACCCCGACCAGCGCCTGGTAGAGCGTCGCGCCCAGGCTGTAGATATCGGTCCACGCACCTTGCAGTTCGCTGTCGCCGTAGTGGAGCTCGATCGGCGCGAAGCCTGGGGGGAAATGCTTGGTCGCCGTACTTGTCGGTTTGAAGAGAGCACCGGCCCCCGGGTTGAACCCCGTTAACACCGGACGACCGTCCGGTCGGATAATAATGTTGGAAGGTTGAATGTGGCGGTGAATATAGCCCCTCGCGTGGATCTCTTCGATCCCGTTCAGGATCGGTGACATGATGGCGAGTAATTCCTCTTCCTCCATGTTGGAGCTATCGAAGAGCTGTTCCAGGTTCTTGCCCTGCTCGTGCGCGACGATTAGATACGCGCTGTTGTTGGCGTCGAATGAATCCAGAAATTGGACAATATTGTGATGCCTAATCGTCGTGAGCGTTTCGGCGTCCGTAAGGAAGCAATCAAGCCCTGCATGATATTCGGCGTCATGCTCCGCGGAGGCCGCGTGAATGACGCCCCGCGGATCCCGTACCGCGATCTCAGACGGCATGTACTCGGTAATGATGACAGCACGGCCTAGGGTCAGATCACTGGCTAAATAGGTAAACCAATAGTCCCCTTGACCAAGAACCCTATCAATTCGATAGCCGTGGACATCCCATCCCGGTAAGAGCGGATCGGGGCTCGCTTTGCCTGCAAAATCTACGATGCTTAGATCATCTGACACGTCGATAAAATGGCCTCTTGAGTTAAAGGGAAGTCAACTCGACGACTGCGTGCCCACCCGAGCGGTGCTGGCGTGCGTGTGATCTTGCTAACGTTTCGTACAGGAAATATTCGACCCCGATTTTAGCCGAGACGGACGCTTTTAGGGATAACGCACTAAGATCCCTTTGAGACTGATTTCCTTTTCCAAGCGCGCTTGCAATTGCTTAGCCTTGGCTTCGTTCAGCTCCGGTCCGACGCGCACGCGGAACACCGTCCCGGGGTGCATGTAAAGCTTTTCCACAAAAGCCCTGAATCCTTGATTCTTAAGCCTTTTTTCCAGCAACTTGGCGTTGTCCTCGCTCGAAAAGCTCCCGAGTTGGATCGCCCATGCCGTGACACCGACTCGCTGTTTGTCGGTGGCGGGCGGAGCCGCCGCCAAGGCGCCCGGCGGTTGGCGGACCGAAGGGCGCGTTCTGCCGGCGCTGTCCAATGCCTTGGCCACGGCGGGCGTATCCTTCGGCCTGGACTTAGGCGAATCGGCGGTCACCGCTGGCGCAGCGCCGGCCTCCCGTCTGCCAGCGCGGCTTATCGCGGCTGTCTCCGCTCCCGGACTGTCCGCGGCTTCAGCGGTCGGCGAAGGGTTCACCACCGGCGGGATGAGCAGCTTCTTCTCGTCCAACGGCTGCACTCCGGAAGCATGAATGTCCTTTGGTCGCGGTGGTAGGGAAAGATCTTCGATGATAACGGTCGGCGCATCCGTATCATCGAGCAGCATGGGAATAAAAATCACCCCGGCCGTGATGAGCGTCGCGGCGCCAATCAGTCGCTGTTTGAGCTTATGCTCCATCGCCATGCCCCAACGATTTTAGCAGCCTACCGGGATAGAACACCGCACATATCAGGCGTTTAACTGATTATCATGGCGATGTTCGATGATACCGCCCGCATCGAGGAGCCGCATCACCCCGGCTACGGTCAAAAACGAGCCTGTCACCAAAACGCGATCGCCCCACTTGGCGTAGCCGTTTACTGCGGCAAAGGCCGCGTCGATGTCCTCGTAGGCTGCGATGCGGTTCGCGGCCGCGAATGGATTCAATTCGAGCGCCAGTCGCCGTCCACTCGAACCGCGTAGCCCTGGCAACCGCACTAAGTGCCAATGCTCGATCAGATCCGCAAGCTCTGCGAAGACCCCCGCACTATCCTTGTCCTTCAGCATGCCGATGATCGCATGGGTTTCGCCTTTGGCCGGCCAGCGTCTTAAGGTCGCCCCAAGCACTCCCGCCGCCTGCGGGTTGTGGGCAACATCCAAGACGTACTCCAGCGGCCCCGGGATGACTTGAAACCGGCCCGCCAAGCGGACGTGGGACAGGCCTTGCCGTATGGCGTCCACCGTCACGGGGATACGCGCGGAGAGCACTTCCAACGCCATCAACACGCCTGCCGCATTCTGAACCTGGTAGTCACCACGCAAGGACGGCCAGGGCAAGGAGTGTATCGTTCGCGAACGGGACCGCCATTCCCAGCCAGGGTTTTGAATCTCGAAATCATATTCCCGTCCGAGCTGATATAGCGGAGCGCCGATCCGATCCGCGTAGCCGACTAGTGTAGCGGGCGCCTCACGGTCAGAGCAAATCGCTGCCCGGCCGGGGCGAAAAATCCCGGCCTTCTCGCGGGCTATCGCCTCGCGATCCGGTCCCAGCCATTCGACGTGGTCGATCCCGATCGCCGCGATCAGTGCGGCATCCGCGGCGACAAGATTCACAGCATCCAAGCGGCCTCCGAGCCCGACTTCGAGGACGGCGACATCCAGATCCGCGCGCGCGAAGATATCGAGGGCCGCCAAGGTACCGAACTCGAAATAGGTGAGCGAGACGCCCTCCCGAGCGTCATCGACCCTTCGAAAGGCCGCGCAAAGTTGCGCATCGGATACCGCCGCTCCGCCGATGCGGATGCGTTCGTTGTAACGCATCAAATGCGGCGAGGTATACGTTGCCGTCCGGTACCCAGCGGCTCGGAGAATGGCATCCAGCATGGCTACGCTCGAACCCTTGCCGTTAGTGCCTCCGACGCTGATGACACAATAGTGCGGGGGTTGCAGGCCCAGGCGTTCGAATACGCGCCGGACACGCTCGAGGCCGAGGTCGATCTCTCGCACATGCAATCCTTCTTGCCAGGCAAGCCAAGCGGCCAAGGTATGAAAGCGCGGGGGCAATGCCGTGAGGATGGGTTGTGTCATGGGTGAACCCTTAGGCGTGTGGACCTACCGGTGCTGCTCGATACCGGCGCTCGGAAGCGTCAACACGCCTTAGAGTGCGGGCTGATGGGTGATAAGCGATAACAAGGACGTTATCTGCCCGCGCATCTCTCTCCGATCGACGATCATATCGACCGCGCCATGCTGCAGCAGGAATTCACTGCGCTGGAAGCCCTCCGGCAAAGTCTGGCGCACGGTCTGCTCGATCACCCTCGGCCCGGCAAAGCCTATTAGCGCGTCGGGTTCAGCGATATTGATATCACCTAGCATCGCGAGGCTTGCCGACACCCCGCCCATCGTGGGATTGGTCAACACCGAAATATACGGAAGGCCGCGCGCGCTGAGCGCGGCGAGCGCGGCGCTGGTTTTGGCCATCTGCATGAGCGACACCAGCGCCTCTTGCATTCTAGCCCCGCCGCTAGCGGAAAAACACACCAAGGGCGCGTCATGCTCGATGGCGGCATAGACCCCCCGCACGAAACGCTCCCCGACTACCGATCCCATCGATCCGCCCATAAACTCGAACTCAAAAGCGCCGGCAACGATGGTTCTCGATTGCACCCGCCCCATGAATACCACCAGCGCATCGAGCTCATCGGTGGCCTTTTGCGCTTGGCTAAGGCGGTCTTTATAACGCTTGATGTCCTTGAAGCGGAGAAAATCGATGGGCTCGATCTCCTTACCGATTTCAACGCGGGGTTCCGCATCCAGGAACCAATCGAGCCGCTGTCTGGCACCCACGCGCAGATGATGGCTGCACTTTAGACACACGTTGAAATTGCGTTCGAGCTCCGCGCGATAGAGTACGCCCTTGCAGCCCGGACAACTGGTCCATAGCCCCTCGGGAACGACGCGTTTGGTAGTTCCGTTGGTACGAATACGCGATGGCAGCAGCTTCTTAAACCAATCCATACATTATTCTGAATACCCCGCCGTTTACGACGGGCATAGACTCTCCCGCACACGCCCCGGCCCCAATCCATCCATAGCCCCGCGCAGCTCTTGTATGAAGGCGCGCACGCCCCTCTCAAGGTTCGGGCCATTCCCGAGCACCTCGATGCGGGAAACCAAGGCACTGCCCACGACCACTGCATCACTGATCAGTGCGATCCGCGCGGCGCTCTCCGCGTCCTTGATCCCAAAACCGACGCCAATCGGCAACGCGGTATGCTGCCGGATGAGACGCAACTTATCGGCCACCGCCGAGATATCGAGTTTATCACTGCCCGTGATTCCTTTCAGCGAGACGTAATAGACAAACCCGCGCGCCAGGGCGCAGATGCGCGCGACGCGTTCCTCGCTGCTGGTCGGCGCCAGAAGAAATACCGGATCGATCTCATGGGCGCCCAGGATATTAACCAGATCGTGCGCCTCTTCGGGAGGCATGTCGACGGTCAGGATACCATCGGCGCCCGCGCGCTGCGCTTCGCGCGCAAACGCCGCGTAACCCATGACCTCGATCGGGTTGAGATAACCCATCAACACGATCGGCGTGTGCGCGTCGCTTTCGCGGAATTCCCGGACCAGATCCAACACCGTCCGCAACGTGACACCGCGGCGCAGAGCGCGTTCGCTCGATCGTTGAATGACCGGGCCATCGGCCATGGGATCGGAGAATGGGACGCCGAGCTCCAAGATATCCGCGCCGCTCGCGACCAGCGCCCGCATGAGCATCAGCGTTTGCTCCGGTCCCGGATCGCCTGCGGTAATAAAGGGCACTAAGGCTTTACGGCCGCCGGTACCGAGCGCATCGAAACAACGGCTCAGACGGCCCATGGCACACACCCATCCTGGCTAATCACAGCGTGATTCCTTCGCGCGTCGCGACCGTGTGGATATCCTTATCCCCGCGTCCCGAGAGGTTCACGATAATGATTTGCTTGCCCTCCATCCGCGGGGCGAGCTTGGCCGCAAACGCCAGCGCATGGGATGACTCCAGGGCCGGAATGATGCCTTCGACACGCGTCAGATCATGAAACGCCGCGAGGGCTTCCGCATCGGTGATCGCTACGTAGCTAGCACGCCCCGTGTCCTTTAACCACGCGTGCTCGGGACCCACCCCCGGATAGTCGAGCCCGGCCGAAATAGAATGGGTTTCGATGATTTGGCCGTTGGTATCTTCTAATAGGTAGGTGCGGTTTCCGTGTAAGACCCCCGGGCGGCCGGCGCACAAGGAGGCCGCATGGCGCCCGGTCTCTAACCCGTCACCGGCAGCTTCGACCCCGTATAAGGCCACGGAGTGATCCTCGAAAAACGGGAAAAACAATCCCATCGCGTTGGAGCCCCCTCCCACGCAGGCAATCAAGGCGTCCGGCATTCGGCCGGTTCGTTCTTGACACTGGGTGCGCGCCTCCCGCCCGATCACGGCTTGAAAGTCACGCACCAGCATCGGATAGGGATGCGGGCCCGCCACCGTACCGATGATATAAAACGTGCTATCGACGTTCGTCACCCAATCGCGGAGGGCTTCGTTGAGCGCATCCTTGAGCGTCTTGGATCCCGATCCCACCGGGATGACGGTCGCTCCGAGCAGCTTCATGCGGTAGACATTGATTGCCTGCCGTTGGATGTCTTCCGAGCCCATATACACCACGCATTCCACACCGGCCCGGGCGGCGACCGTGGCCGTAGCCACCCCATGTTGGCCGGCGCCCGTCTCGGCGATGATACGGTGCTTATTCATGCGGCGCGCGAGTAAGGCCTGCCCCACTGTGTTATTGATCTTGTGCGCGCCGGTGTGGTTCAGATCCTCGCGCTTTAGGAATATTCGTGCGCCGCCTAAACGTTGCGTCCAGCGTTCGGCAAAGTAAAGCGGAGAAGGTCGGCCTACATAATGCGCGAGGTCCGCATCCATCTCGGCGACAAACTCCGGATCCCGCCGGAATCGCTGATAGGCATCCTCGAGCTCCCGCAATGGCTTCATCAACGTCTCGGCAACGAAGCGGCCGCCATAGACGCCGAAATGCCCGTGCCGATCCGGAAGCGTGTCGCCGACACGCGCGTCCGCCATTGCCTTGCTTAGCATGTCAACCGAGCCTTGCATCTCGAACCGAGCGCATGAATTGCCCCAGTTTTTCCTCGTCTTTGATTCCCTTGGCCCTCTCTACTCCCCCGCTCACGTCCACGGCATAGGGCCGGGCAGCCGCGATCGCCGATGCGACATTATCAGGACTCAATCCTCCTGCCAAGATAATCGGTTTACCCAACTGTTCCGGAATCGCTGCCCAGTCGAATGGCTGTCCTGTGCCCCCTGGCATTCCGGTGACAAAACTATCCAGCAGCAATGCACTCGCATCCGCGTAAATCCGGCAGAGCGCGCGTAAATCGACCCCCTCCCGGACGCGGATAGCCTTCACATAAGGTTTCCCGAACCTCCGGCAATGCTCCGGGGGTTCATCACCGTGGAACTGCAACACATCGAGCGCGACGTGCTTCAAGACCGCGCGGATCTCGTCTTCTCCCGTATCCACGAACAAGCCCACCCGCGTCAGAAACGGTGGCAACCCCGCTAGAATCTCAAGGGCTTGGCCGGCGTTCACGGCCCGCGGGCTGTGCGGGTAAAACACCAGACCGATGGCATCCGCCCCGTGCTCCGCCGCGGCCCAGGCATCGCACCCTCGCGTGATCCCGCAGATCTTGACCCTGATCCGCGCCGTAGGAATTTTCTGCGTCCTCGTCACTGTCTTCGATCCGCGCGAGCGCTAAAACGGCAGCATCACCGGGACCGGAGGCGAAATACCGTCGGTCTCCGGATAACACACCGCCATTAGGTACAGGCCCTCGGGCGGGGCCGTCACGCCACCGAGGCTGCGATCACGGCCTGCCAGTACTTCGCCGGCCCATCCGCTCGCGGCGTCGCCGCGACCGATGGCCAGCAGCACCCCGGCGATGTTGCGAACCATGTGGTGCAAGAAGGCATTGGCCTCGATATCGATCGCCACGATCGGGCCGCTGCGCCGGACCCCGATACGGTGCACCGTCCGCACCGGGGTCTTGGCCTGGCATTCCTGCGATCGGAAGGCCGAGAAATCGTGCTCACCGCGCAAGCAGAGCGCCGCCTCGCTCATCCGCTCGGCGTCGAGCGACCGGCGTTCCCAGGTTATCTTCGACGCCCATAACCCGGAGCGCGCGGGGCGATTCAAGATCAAATAACGATAGCGCCGCGCGATCGCGCAGTAGCGTGCATGGAAATCGGCGCGCGCCTCTCGGGCCCACAGCACGCACACGTCAGGCGGAAGGTTGCTATTGGCGCCGAACACCCAGGAACGCGCCTCACGGCGGGCATCGGTTTCGATATGAACGACCTGTCCGAGCGCGTGCACCCCGGTATCCGTCCGCCCGGCGCAATGCACTCGCAAGGCTTGATCGGCGACCCGCGACAACGCCTCCTCGATACAGGCCTGCACGGTCCGTGCGCGCGGCTGGACCTGCCAACCACAAAACCGACTTCCATCGTATTCGACACCGAGGGCAATCCTCACAGGCCGTTCTGGAGTGCGAGTAGCAAAGCCAAGACGCCACCCAAAACTCCCCATTGCAGTACGGACGGAGAGCCTAAATCTGGGATCCGTACCCGCTTGATCGGCGCCGCTTCGGCGCATTTCAGTACGGACTCGAACACGCTCGCAAGCGCCTCTCCCGCGCGCAGGGGACTTCGCCAAACGATCCGAGCCCACTCGTTGACGCGGATCCGCAGCATGTGTTCCAAAGCCGGTAAGATTTCAAGCACGAGTTGGATCCGCACCGCGACGCGCTCCGCGAAGCGGCCCGGAAACCACTTCGCCAGTCTGTAAATCGCCCCGATGAGCTCGTCGCGTGGCGTGTGCGTGACGACTAAGCTCACCAACAGCAAGGTCACCGTTAGCAGCGCCACGCGATAGATCCCGGCATAAAACCCGTCCAAGGACGGGACCTCCCAATCCTGGATAATTGCCCGGCCCGGCGTAAAAAAAGCGTAGACCATCACGATGGAAAACCATAACCACCGCAACCGCAGGACGAGCCGACAAGCAAGTTCAAACGACGCGCGCCCGGACACGGCCAACGCAACGCCAGCGGCGCCCGCGCTCGCCGCTAAAACCTCGGGACTTCCGCGGGAAAGAAACCCCGACCAGACGATAAAGCCGAGGATAGTTATCACCGGGTGCATGCGGCCACCTGAAGACCTTGAGATATGCGCCCGCAATGCCCGCGCAGGCCACGCGCTACGCTCTAGCCTAACTGCTGAAGGAGCTGCGTGGCTTCCTGACGTTGGTCCTCGGCGCCGTGCTGCACTACCTCCTCCAAGATCGAACGCGCGCCTTCCGCGTCACCGAGCTCGATATAGGCCTTGGCCAGGTTCAGCTTGACATCGACATCCGCCGTCATGTCGGCCTCATCCTCTGTGCCGCTCTGCTCAGCCTCGGCCTTGTTTATCGTCTTGTACAGATCGCTGGTATCTTCGGGCGACAAACCGAATTCAGCGCTCAGATCCATGATATCCAAGGGATCGGTGTCCTTCTCGGGCGGTGCTGAGGGCTCGGCGTCCAAGGTCAAGTTCGTTTGCCCGGAGATCACCGGTTTGACCTCTTCGATTTTCTCGAACGGAAAATCAGACAAGTCAAATTCGATGCCGTCATCTCTGTCAACCGTAGCAATACGCGTATCAAAGTTCGCAAGCGTATCTTCCATCGGTGAGCGTTTGGGCGCGTCTATCTTTGCAAGCGGCTCCTTCAGCCAAGAGGAAAGCGTGCGCTCGCCAGGCAGTTCGTGTGTCGCTTCCGGTCCGGTTTCTCCGGGGCTGGTAATGTCCACGACCACGGGACTCATCGGCCGGGTCATTTCGTCAGCAAAATCGTCAGTCACCGGCGCAACCCGCACCGTGGTATCTCCGGCCGACTCGGCGCTTCCTTCAGCCGCCGTGATGTCGATGAATTCAGTCGCCTCCGTGTCCTGCGCGGACGGTGATGTCACATCGATTATCTCTGCATTGGACGCCTCTGCGCCCGCCGACCCATCGATGCTGGTCCCCGCGGGCGCCGCATCCAACCACTTAGTGATCCCGAGATCGAAATCGGCCGTAACGCTGGGCTCGGCGGTCGTAGTGATTGTAACCGCGGCCGTATCGCCGGGCCCGCCGCGCGGCTGCTCCGCCACGCCGATATCCATGAATTCCTCCACATCCACACTAGCCGCCGCCGGCTCGTCGGCAAGCAGCGGTTGGTCGGGGGAAAGTGCTTGCCACATCGCCGTGGCGCGTTCCCAAAGCCTGCCTTGGCCACCCGTAGCGTCACGCAATTCCTTGGCGCTTTTTGCAAACGCCGTCTTGTTTCCCGAGGCATGATATACCTCGAGCAGTTTCAGTTTGTAGTCAGGTTGATTGGGATCCGCCGCGATGGCCTGGTTGACCAAACGCTCTGCCTCTCCAAATCGCTCGTAGGTTAGGTAAACGTCGAGGTCCGACAGCGGGTCCTCGATATTCGACTCCGCGACAACTTCCGAGGCAGCAGACTGACCGTCCGGTGTAAACGGGCCCGCGGGCGCATGCGGCATTGTAAACGTTCCACTGTCCTCCGGGCTTGCGGGCCGGGCCCCCAGCGGCTCGAAATCCTCGGCCACAGGCCGCCGAACATCGTCGGGTGTTCCGCGCTTCTTTAACGCCATCGCCGCGCCGACAACGATGACCACCAGCGCCGCTACGCCGCCGATGAGGCCAAGGGTCCCTCCCAGAAGGTTATCGGTCAGCCCTCCGCCATCGGGCGGCGCTGGGGCTTCCGGCGTCGACGGAGGTAACGGCGCCGCGACCTCGCTTTCGGGTTCGGTCGGTTCCGTGGGAATCGCGGGAGACGATGACGATTCCGGTAGCGCACTAGATTCAGTGTCTGGGGGCGGTCCAGATTCAGGCGCCGCTAGGAGAGTTTCCTGAGATGGTGGTTGTGACGGAGCGATGGCGTCGGGGGTCGCGCCCGCGGATGGCTCGGTAACCTTTGGCGTTGTTCCCGATCCCCCAACCGAGGTTTCGGGACTAGCACCGGCGCTTACAGGCGGTGTCGTCGTTTCGGGGGTGGCGCGATCAGACGGCGTGGCTGTTATGGCGGATGCGCCGGCGGCCTTAGCCTGCAGAGCAGCGAGATCGGCATCCTTAATCTCAATCTGCTTGCGCAGCAGCTTGATGATCTCATCGGCCTCCGTGAGTTTACTGTTAAGCTCGACTATTTCTTGCTTTTGCGAAGCCACTGTTTCCTGCGCGATGGAAAGGCCCTTGTCGGCAGTCCCAGGCGCGAGCGATTGCGGTGACCCGCCGCCCGCCGCAGCTAATAGCTTGAGCTGAGCCTCATCCTCGGCGGGACCTGCGGCCACGGCCGGTGCCCCGGCCGCGCCCGAAGACGACACTGCGCCCGCGGGTTGCGGCTGTGCGGAGGCCGCGACTCTCTGCCGGTATTGCTCCCACAATGCCGAGTGTTTGCTCACAAGCTGCATCGCTTCGCGCTGCGACATTCGCGCGATGTCGCCGCGCTCGGGGAGCTGTAACACGGCGCCGCGCTTCAGCGCATTGATGTTGTTGTCCAAGAAAAAAGCGTCAGGGTTGGCGTGCAAAAGCGCAAACATGATCTGTTGCACTGACAGGCTCGGGTCGGTGCGGACCGACAGCGCGATCTCCCACAAGGTGTCCCCCGATACCGTCGGACCGTAGCTGCCTCCGACGCGCCCCGCCGCCAGCCTCGCCGCGCGCTGCTCGGGTCTCCACGGAGGCGTGGCGCTCTTGTCCCTCACGATGGCGCCGCGAGGCGGTTCGCGCCGCGCGGTTGCGGGCCTCGCGGGCGGCAAGCTGCTACGTCCCTTATACGCAGGCGGGTCCAGCAAGGCCGCGTATTCGCGAAACAGCCGTCCCTTGGACCAGTTGACCTCAATCAAGAAGTTGATAAACGGTTCGCGGATGGGTTCCGTGCTGGTGATCTTGATGTAGTCCGGGCCATCGCGCGTTTGCACGACCTCGAAGCGTAGCTGCGACAGAAAGGCCGGCCGCTCCAAACCAGCGCGCCTAAATCGCTCCACGTCGGCCAGTTTGACCGTGAGCCCCTGGAGCTCTTCGGCCTTGGCATTTATGATTGGCACCGTGGCGTAAAACCGCTCGTTGAGCTGCGAGCGTTTTCGCAGATCGCCAAGGCCAAGGGCATACGCCGTGCTTGGAATATAAAGTAGGAGTAATAGAACAACAAATCGATGAGCCATGTACGATACCTTATCCTATATAAAGTCTACCGAGGCGTGTGAGATGCAGCTATTGACGTAGGCACATGAATAATGCTTGAGATTTGATTGTATAGAAAGATCTTATAAGCTTACATGAACTATAGTTTATAAGTAACTTTTTACCATCATTTCCGCGATCTGGATACTGTTAAGCGCGGCCCCCTTACGCAGGTTGTCCGACACCACCCACATATTTAAGCCCCGGGGGTGGGAGATATCCTCGCGGATCCTGCCGACATAGACCGCATCGCGCCCCGCGGCGTCCGTCACGGCGGTGGGATAACCGCCGGGAGCGGGCTCGTCCAGCACCGTAACCCCTGCCGCGCCTCGGAGTAAGGTCCGGGCCTCTGGCGCTGTAAGCTTCCGTTTGGTCTCCACATGAACCGCCTCGGAGTGCCCATAGTACACGGGCACGCGCACCGCGGTCGGATTCACCAGGAGACTTTCGTCTTCGAGGATCTTACGCGTCTCCCAAACCATCTTCATCTCTTCCTTGGTATAACCATTGGCTTCAAAATCATCGATGTGCGGCAATACATTAAAGGCGATTTGCTTTGGATACACGTGAGTGCGCACCGGCTCACCGTCAAATATCGCTTTGCTTTGGATCGCAAGCTCGTCGATCGCTGCCCGACCGGTGCCTGAAACCGCTTGGTAGGTACACACGTTGATGCGCTCGATACCAGCCGCATCGTAGATCGGTTTAAGTGCAACGACCATCTGAATGGTCGAGCAGTTTGGATTCGCGATGATCCCGCGGTTTTTGAACCCGCTGACAGCACGAGGATTTACCTCCGGAACGACAAGCGGAACATCGGTTTCGTACCGAAAACGTGAGGTGTTATCGATCACGACACAGCCCGCCGCCGCCGCCTTGGGTGCGAAGATCTCCGACACGGCGGCGCCGGGCGAAAATAGTCCGATCTCGACGCCGCGGAAATCAAATGCGTCGAGATCCCGCACCACCAGCGATTCACCGTTGAAGCGAACGGTACTCCCCGCCGAGCGCCGGCTTGCGAGCGCGTAAATGTTTCTTACCGGGAAACGCCGCTCGGCGAGGATCGAAAACATGGCCTCGCCCACCGCCCCGGTGGCACCAACCACGGCAACATTGAATTCCCGGCTCATCCTTCCACTACACCTCTCTGCGTCCCGCGATCATCGACATACGTTCCGATTTCAAGCGCATTTACCACCGCGTTGCCCATCTCTCCCGTGCCGGCGCTGCTCTCCCCATGAGCCGCGATATCCTGCGTGCGGACACCTTGACGCAACACATTCGCCACTGCGCGCTCCACCCGTTCAGCCATTAGCGGAGCGCCTAGAGAAAAATGGAGCATCATGGCAACCGAGAGTATCGTACCCAAAGGGTTCGCACTATTTTGGCCGGCGATATCGGGGGCTGAACCATGGATCGGTTCGTATAGGCCCTTTCCACTTTGGTTCACGGACGCGGAAGGTAGCATTCCGATGGACCCCGTGAGCATCGCGGCCAAGTCGGACAGTATATCCCCGAACAGGTTCGGCGTGAGCAAGACATCGAATTGCGTGGGCCGCCGCACCAACTGCATCGCCGCATTGTCGACATACATGTGGGTTAGCTCGACGCCGGGAAACTCGCAGGCTACATCAGCGACGACCTGCCGCCAAAGCTGGCTTGTTTCGAGCACGTTGGCTTTGTCGACCGAGCACACTCGCCCGCGCCGTTGTACCGCAAGCTTGAACGCCACCCGGGCGATGCGATCGATCTCCGACTCACGATAGACCATGGTGTTCAAGGCTTGACGCTCGCCTCCCCCAAGTGTGCGAACGCCCCGCGGTTCCCCGTAGTAGACATCGCCGGTCAGCTCGCGCACGATAACGAGATCCAAGCCCTCGATCACCTCGGGCTTGAGCGAGGAAGAGTTAATCAACTCGCCATAAAGCTTCGCCGGGCGCAGATTCGCGAACAAGCCCAATCCGGCGCGCAGCCGAAGCAAGCCTCGCTCGGGCCGTAGCTTAGGGGATAAAGCGTCCCATTCCGGGCCGCCGACCGCGCCCAACAATATCGCGTCGGCTTGCTGCGCCTTGGCAAGCGTCTCCTCCGGCAGCGGATCCCCGGCCGCATCGACGGCTGCGCCCCCGATGAGCGCCTCTTCGATCTCGAATTCCGGACCGGAATGAGATGGGAGCCCATGTAACACCTTGACCGCCTGCGTTGTGATCTCGGGACCTATGCCGTCACCCGGAAGGACCAGAATCTTCTTCAACATTACTTACCCAGCAATTTACTGTCCGGCTCCACAGAGCTTGGTCAGCGGCAGACAACCCGGCGAGATCTCGGCACTCGCTAATACCGTTGGCCGACACCTACGCATCACCTATACTTGGGTGCGCCTAGATCCCCAACGCTTTCAGACACGACATGACCGTCGTAATACCCAATCCATTTTATCAAATTTATGCAGGGGAGACGCTACTGGTGGGTGCGCAACCCTGGTTCATTGAGGTGTGACAATGGAAGATCTAAAAAAGATCATTGATGCGGCTTACGAGGAGCGTCAGCAATTAACCCCGGCGAGCGCACCGAATTGTTTGCGCGATGCCGTCGCCGAGTGTATCCGCGCCTTGGATCAAGGACGGGCCAGGATCGCCGAGAACAAGGACGGCCGCTGGATCGTCAACGAATGGCTGAAGAAAGCCGTGGTCCTCTACTTCAGGCTGGAGGAGAATCAGGTCCTAGACGGCGATTTCACGAATTTCGTCGATCGCGTTCCGGTTAAGTTTCATGGCTTCGACCGTGAACGCTTCGCCAGCATTGGCGCCCGCGTAGTGCCACCCGCGACCGTGCGCTTTGGGAGTTATATTGCGCCGAACGTTGTCTTGATGCCGAGCTACGTGAACATCGGTGCCTATGTGGACAGCGGCACCATGGTCGACACCTGGGCCACGGTCGGTTCGTGCGCTCAGATCGGTAAGAACGTGCACCTGTCCGGAGGGGTCGGGATCGGCGGGGTGCTCGAACCGCTGCAATCCGCCCCTACCATTATCGAAGACGACTGCTTCATCGGGGCTCGATCCGAGATCGTCGAAGGTGTGATCGTGGGCGCGGGGTCGGTGATCTCGATGGGTGTTTATATCGGGCAGAGCACCAAGATCTATAACCGTGAAAACGGTGATGTGATTTACGGGCGAATTCCGCCCGGTTCAGTCGTGGTGTCTGGAAACCTACCTTCGGCTGATCAACGTTACAGTTTATACTGCGCCGTTATAGTGAAACAGGTCGACGCGAAAACCCGCGCTAAGGTCGGGATAAACGAGCTATTGCGCGATCTCTGAGCTAACGTGGGGTTTAAACTTGAAGCGGCTATGCCGCCGCAACGCCCGGTCCGGCATGGTGCAAAGCCTCGGTCACAACTTCGGCGAGCGTTGTCGCCACCTGATTGACTTCACCCTCGTCGGGCCCTTCCACCATGACACGGATCAGCGGTTCGGTGCCTGACGGCCGCAATAGCACTCGCCCCCGATCTCTCAGCCGCTCTTCCGCATCCCGTACGGCGTGATGAACCGCCGGGACATTGCCGACATCCATTCGCCGGACCATTCGCACGTTGATGAGCTTTTGCGGGTATTTCCTCATGCCTGATTTCAATGAATTCAACGGCTGCCCCGTAGCGACGAGGGTCTCCAACACTTGCAAGGCGGAAACGATACCGTCACCGGTGGTCGTCATATCCAAACAGATGATATGGCCCGACGATTCGCCGCCGAGCGTCCACCCGCCCTCTTTCATCATCTCCAAGACATATCTGTCGCCCACCTTAGCCCGCTTTAAATCGAGATCGAGCGTTCGCAGCGCATGCTCAAGACCAAGGTTACTCATCTGCGTACCGACCACGCTTCCGTTCAGTTTACTCCTCCGCTGGCGCTCACGGGCAATAATAAAGAGTAGCTCGTCGCCATCGACAACTTCGCCTTGATGATCCACCATGATCACCCGATCGCCGTCACCGTCGAGAGCAATGCCGACGTCGGCCTCCCGTGACATCACCTCGGCTTTAAGCCTCTCCGGTTTGGTTGCCCCATACTGATCATTGATGTTAAGACCGTTCGGCGCCGCACCGATCGCAATGACCGCGGCCCCGAGCTCGTCGAAGACCTTGGGGGCAATGTTGTACGTGGCGCCGTGAGCGCAATCCACGACGATCTTGAGTCCGTTAAGATTGGCGCCGGTCCCGAATGTGCTCTTGCAAAACTCGATATACCGTCCCTCTGCGTCCACAATGCGTTGCGCCCGGCCTAGCTTGCTCGAATCGACCGTCGCCAGCGGGCAATCCAACGCCGCTTCGATGTCCGATTCGACGGCATCGGCAAGCTTCATACCGTCGCTGCCGAAAAACTTGATCCCATTGTCGTAGTAAGGGTTGTGCGAGGCGCTTATGACGACTCCGGCTTGCGCCCGAAAGGTGCGCGTCAGATAGGCGATGGCGGGTGTGGGCATCGGGCCTAACAGCAGGATGTCGACGCCGGCGGCCGAAAAACCCGCTTCCAATGCCGACTCGAACATGTATCCGGAGATCCGCGTGTCCTTGCCGATCAACACACGGCTGGCGCCGTCATGTCCGAGCACACGGCCTGCCGCCCAGCCAAGCTTCATGACAAAATCAGGCGTAATCGGCGCGCTGCCCACTTTGCCGCGCACGCCATCGGTTCCAAAATACCGCCGTTCGTGCCCCATCGCCGGCTCCCTCGCGTAAAAAAAAAGACCCCCACAGAGAGGTGGGGATTCACCAGAGCTTGTTCTATTAAGGTTTCAATGCAAGCTTGCCGGCCCCCCGATCGCGCCGTCTGCTTTTTGGTCTCCGCTGTCAACCACTTGCGGCGTCTCGTCTTTCGGTGTGCCCTTGCGCTCCTCTTCCGACCAGTCCTTGGGGGGATTGGGGGTGCGGCCGGCCATGAGATCGTCAATCTGCGCGCTCTCGATGGTCTCGTACTTGATAAGCGTCTCGGCCATCTTGTGCAAGATACCCACGTGCGCCTGTAGACACGCCTTCGCCCGCGCGTAAGTCTTGTCTATGAGTGCCCGCACCTCCTGGTCGATGGCATGGGCGGTCTCATCGGACACCTGCTTGTGCTGGGTCACCGAATGGCCTAAGAAGACTTCCCCCTCGTCCTTGCTGTAGGCCAAGGGCCCGAGCTTCTCCGATAAGCCCCACTTCGTCACCATGTTGCGCGCAATCTCGGTCGCCTTCTCGATATCGTTGGAAGCCCCCGTGGTCACTTTCTCCGCCCCAAAAATCAATTCCTCCGCAATCCGTCCCCCAAAGGCCGTGCAAAGCTGGCTCTCCAACCGCTCCTTGCTGTAACTCAACCGATCCTGCTCGGGCAGAAACATCGTCACCCCCAAGGCCCGCCCGCGCGGGATAATCGTCACCTTGTAGACCGGATCGTGGGCCGGCATCAACCGCCCGACGATCGCATGCCCCGCCTCATGATAGGCCGTCAGCCGCTTCTCCTCTTCACTCATCACCATCGAGCGACGCTCGGCCCCCATCATGATCTTGTCCTTGGCCTTCTCAAAATCCTGCATCTCCACCGTGCGCTTGTTCGCACGGGCGGCAAAGAGCGCCGCCTCATTGACCAGATTCGCCAGATCCGCCCCCGAGAACCCCGGCGTCCCACGCGCAATGATCGAGGGCTTGACATCTTCGGAGACCGGCGCCTTCCGCATGTGCACCTTGAGGATCTGCTCCCGCCCCCGGATATCGGGCAAGGGCACCACGACATGGCGGTCAAACCGACCCGGCCTCAGTAACGCCGGATCCAACACATCGGGCCGGTTGGTCGCCGCAATGATGATGACCCCCTCATTGCCCTCAAACCCATCCATCTCGACGAGCAATTGATTGAGCGTCTGCTCCCGCTCATCATGCCCGCCCCCTAAACCCGCGCCCCGATGCCGCCCGACCGCATCGATCTCGTCAATAAATACAATACAAGGCGCATGCTTCTTCGCCTGCTCGAACATGTCGCGCACCCGCGAAGCCCCCACCCCCACAAACATCTCCACAAAATCCGACCCCGAAATGGTGAAAAATGGGACCTTCGCTTCCCCCGCAATCGCCCGCGCGAGCAAGGTCTTCCCCGTCCCGGGCGATCCGATCATCAATACCCCGCGCGGGATCTTCCCCCCTAACTTCTGAAACTACCCCGGATCACGAAGGAACTCCAGCATCTCCACCACCTCTTCCTTCGCTTCCTCCACCCCCGCCACATCGGCAAAGGTCACCTTGACCTGATCCTCACCCAATAACCGCGCCCGGCTCTTCCCGAACGACATCGCCCCCCGGCCCGCACCACCCCCTTGCATCTGCCGCATGAAGAAGATCCATACCGCAATCAATAACAACATCGGGAACCAGGAGATAAAAATCTGCATCAAAACCCCCTGATTCTCCGGCGCCCGCGCCTCGATCTCCACCCCATGATCCAATAACAACCCTATCAACGGCGCATTGTCCGTCTCGGGACTGTAGGT
>JBIMKD010000183.1:0-20876 GCA_043673815.1 Chromatiales bacterium | reverse complement strand
TGACGTGCCACTGTGCTAAGGTGCTTGCGCTCCATCCGAAACCTCCTGATCGCTTGGTTTTAATACTCGTTAAACGATCAGATCGGGTGGAGCACTCAAAGTTCCTCTTATTTATCAATAAGTTTAAAGATCTTACGTATGTATCTTGCTTAAAAACCTCATGGGCCGGCAGCGTAAATTTCTCTGTTTCTCATCAATCTCTTCCTTGTGTCGGCGGCACCAGCTTGATGGTTAGCTATCCGCGCATCTGTACTGCGCTCCGGAAGCGCTCCAGGAGCCAGAAGGCGGCAAGTGAGCCGATGGTGCAGGCGGGCAACAACTGCGTAAGCTGCCACTCGGTAAACGGCAACCTCCGCGAAAGCCTCCATACGGAAAGTATGATGCTTTGAGCCTTTGATCCGCCACGGCGGATTTGAGGTATTTTTTTTGTTTTCACACGGTCTCCTAAGCTTGAGAAAGTTGAATTTGAGTTTAATTAAGGATTATATTTCTTATGTTAAGAACTAGAATAGAATTCTTTCTAAAAAAATTAAACTTAAGGAAAAGACTATGTCAAATATTCTTATTACAGGATGCCGAGGTGGTATCGGCTTGGCTGCTGCCGTCAGACTTTTAAAGCTGGGACATAAAGTTTTTGCCACGGTTCATAGAGAAGAATCTATTCCCGAAGTAAAAAAAGCTGTAGAACCTTTCGGCAAAAATGCTATCGTAGAAAAGCTGGATATTACGATTGTAGAAGACAGAGAAAAAGCCGCCGCATGGGACATCGATGTATTGATAAACAATGCAGGCATTGGAGATTCAGGACCATTGATGGAAATTGATGTGCAGAAGATCAGAGACGTTTTTGAAACAAATGTAATTGCTGCAATCGAGTTGACGCAGTTAGTCGGGAAAAAAATGATGTTAAAAGGAAATGGAAGAATTATAATTATCGGCTCTATGTACGGACTTGTCCCGACACCGTTTCTTGCGCCTTACGGAATGAGTAAGTTTGCTCTGGAAGATGTAGCATTCTCTTTAAGGAAAGAATTACAGCCGTTTGGTATTTATGTTGTGATGGTTAATCCGGGTGCTTATGATACCGGATTCAATGAAAAAAACATTAATAAGAAAAATAAATGGATGAACGAAAATAGTTTGTATAAAAACAATATGGGGTTTATTAAAAAATGTGATGATACGCTTATAAAACTGGAAGTTCAGAATGTAGACGGCATTGCAAAGAAGGTAGTAAAAGCAGCCGTTGCGAATAAGCCAAAGCACAGATATGCGGCACCCTGGTGGCAATGGATAATGATTCCCGTTGTGAGGAATTTTAGTTGAGTGACAATTGATAGTTGACAGTACTCTGCCCGGACCCATATATGGGCACACCGTCGGCGTAACCCGTCGGCACGAAGTGCGTACCGCACAGGTTTACGCACTTCTTCATTTCGACATCGTGGACTCCTCCACTCCCAAAAGATCAAGTGTCCACGAAACGGGGTCAACTCCACCCTCGCAAGCGCACCCGAAGAGCTAGGGCCGGTTCTCCGGCGGGATCATGAAGAAGGGCCCGCCCCGCAGCTTCGACGGCTTGTTCGGGATCTTCTGGATCTCGGCGAAATGCGGGTAGAGGGCCGGCGTCATGTACATGGTGAGCGTCCAGCCGTGGTCCGGGCCCGCGAACCGGCCGGGCGACGTCTTCATCCCTCCCTCGGTCGGCGCCGCGCCATTGAAGAGGATGTCGTACTGCTCGGCGGGATCCCACAGCAGGTTGAAGACGGCCGGCGTGACCAGCGGCATGCTCGTCCCGAGCCAGGTGTCCTTGGTGGTGAACAGGAACTTGTAGTTCTTGACGCGCAGGCCGGCAAACGACTGGTCGGTGTAGTAGAAGAAGGTGTCCCGCTTGCTCGGTCCCTTCCCCAGCAGGTAGGCGCTGTTGTCCACGCCATCGAAGACGATCGGCTTGCCGGTGTCGTCCTTCCAGACGTGCGGCGGGGGCTCCATGCCGAGCAGCCCGGCGAAGGTCGGCCACCAATCCATGTGCGACATCATCTCGGTGGCGACCGTGCCCGCCGCGATCTTCCCTGGCCAGCGCGCGATCGCGGGCACGCGGAAGCCGCCCTCGTAGGCGCTCCCCTTCTCGCCGCGGAAGGGCGTGTAGCCGGCGTCCGGCCAGGCATCGACCCAGGCGCCGTTGTCGGTCGTCCAGACGATGAGCGTGTTCTCGTCGATGCCGGCGTCCTTCACCGCCTGCACCACCCGGCCGGTGTTGTCGTCGAGCTCCATCAGCGAGTCGAGGTAGGGATGCTTCCCTGGCGACTTCCCCTTCCACTCGGGCGAGGGGAAGTTCGGCTGGTGGAGCTTCATGAAGTGCAGATACATTAAGAAGGGCTTCTCGTCCCTAGCGTGCGCCTTGATCCACTCGACGGCCGCCTCGCGCACGAGCGTGTCGCCGCTCGCCATGTCCCGGTACCCGTAGTCCCGGGTCTTGGTCGGCGCGCCGCCAGGCTTCTGCTCCCACTCGCCCAGGTTCACCTTCTTCCACATCGCCATCGCGACCGGGTCGTCCTTCGGCCACGCCGGGTTCAGCTCGGGATCGGGGTAGGCATACACGCCCGCGTAGTACGGCAGCATGCGATACATCTCGTCGAACCCGTGCGCGGTCGGGTAGCTCTCCGGCGTGTCGCCGAGGTGCCATTTGCCGAGCTGCACGGTCGTGTAGCCGGCCTTCTTCAGGAACTCCGCGCCGGTGGGAGACTCGGCGGTGAGCCCGTCCGGGTCTCCCGGGATCAGCACGAGCGAGAGCGCCGTGCGGATCGGGATGCGCCCCGTGATGAAGGAAGCTCGGCCCGCGGTGCAGCTCGCCTGGCCGTAGTAGTTGACGAAGCGCATCCCCTCGGCCGCGAGGCGGTCGATGTGCGGCGTCGGCGCGCCGCGCATCACCCCGCCGCCGAAGGCGCCGATATCGCCCCAGCCGACGACGTCGGTCATGATCACGAGGATGTTGGGTTTCCGCTCCGCCGCCCCTGCCGCTCCGGCGAGGGCTAGCGCGACGAGCGACGCGACGAGGACGAGCTTCGACTTCGACTCCCGGGTCATGATAGCTCCTTGTCCCCCAAGCGTCTCCCTTATCGGCAGCCGGCCGCGCGCCAGGTTCGGAGCGGCCGCGAGCAGGCGTCAGCGCGAAGGTGAGTACCACTCATCTCAGAATCCACGTCCTCTGAAATCCCAAGTTGCGGCGTCAACGCTGAGGCGTTCCTACGGCACGGTGGGGTCCCGTTTGGGGTTGTAGGAAGCGGACGGCACCAAACCGTCCTCCAGGGTACACGCGGCGTTGGGACCGACCAGCTGAAAGTTGCCCCAGAAGACTGGACACGAGCACTCCGCGTCACCGTTTCTCTTGAGCCTGCAAGGGGCGGTCATGCAGCCCGCAAACGGGCCGTTGCAGTTCGTCAGCAGGCTGGTCCCGGGCGGAATGGCGTCCTTGATCGCGTTGGTTGAGTCCGGGTCGTAGGTCGAGATCACCTGCGCCCCGGGGATCAGTTTCCCATTGTCCAAAAACTCGCAGACCGGAGCGTCGCCTGGGTCCGGGCACCCCGAGCCATCGGCGCCACACAGCTCGACTGTCTTCTCGTACACCTCCCGATTGAGGATGGCGGTGATCAGGACGAAGTTGGTACTGTTCTGCACTGTGCACGTGCAGTTCGCGAAGCGGCCATCCTTAGTCAGCTTGCAGGGGAGGGGTTCGGCGCCCGAGTGAAAGCACAGTGCGAACTGGCCAGTGCACTCGAGGAAATTCGAGCGTGCCTCCACGGTATCGCGATAGGCCGGGCCGTAGTTCGTCGTCCAGTTCTTGGAAAAATCCCAGAACTTCTGCGAGTTGGGAACGAAGTGTGAATCACTGAGCGCATCCGTCGAGAATCCCAGAACTCCCCCCAACAGACCGCAGGCCAACATGCTTGCGCGCATCGATTTCATTGTGCCTCCTCCAGGTTTTGTTCCCCTGGCGTTTCCATAGGCGGTGGCCGTATCTGGTTGTACCCCCTCCCCCGGACGTACCTCGTCGGCACGCAGCAGGAACGGGATCACCAACCCAACGGGCTTCGCTGTTCTGAGGTTCAGTAGACTAGTCCCGAGGTCCTGATGTGTCAAGTAAATCCACCCTCGGAAAGGTCGCCGGGCAGGGAAGCATGTGAACCTCGTGACCGCGCAGCCGCACCCATTGTGACAAGAGGATGACCGCCGCGAACACCGGGACCATCAAGAGCCAGTAGAAGCGGCCAACCCCGGCAGATATGTTGGTGGCGATACCGATATAGGACAGCCTCAACTTCATGTCCGCGTTCGCGCCTACACACTCGAGCGAGAAGGCGCCGATGCAGCGTTTCGCCAAGATCGGCGTCGGCCCCGGGAAGATCCTTGTTGAGCGCCTTAGCCCCCTAATGGAGTTCTTGACACGATCTGCTCATTTGATAATCTGACAGTATGAATACTGTGGTTTACACGATGGAGTAATGCCTATCAGCGAGCCGGGCCAACGTCGGCAAGTGGTCATACCAAAAGCGATATGCGATGCTCTTGGGCTCGAGATCGTTGAGGCCCGCGGGAGGGTGGTGATCAAACCCAAGAAGCTGGTTGATGCCGATGATGTCCTTACACCTGAAGAGGAAAAAATCGCGCGGAGGGGGGTTCGGCAGATGAAACAGGGAGCGTCGAAACCGTGGCAACAAATAAGACATGAAATGGACTTGTAACCTCTCTCATGAAGCAGAAAAACGATTAGCGCACCTCCTCAGAAATATCCAAAAACGCATTGGTCGGCTCGCTCAGCACATTGGCGTCGACGAGGGGGCGGCTTCATGTCGTGGTCGTCTCAGGTCCACTCCAAAGACTTGAACCAGCCCTTTGACCGGGCAGGCGAGCAGCAGCTTAACTAACCAGCTAGACACGGTGATCAAGCTCGGGCCCATGCCGACCAAGCGGTATCGGCGCGCCATTCCGGAGATAATGAGCGAGGTTGGTTCGAGATTAACAGACCGAGGAGAACGACATGTACGAGAAACTGCTGCTGAACCATCTGGGGCAAAACTGGGAGTGGATCGCGCTGCGCGGGCTGGTTGCCGTGATCTTCGGGGTAGTGGCTTTTATCTGGCCCGGGGTGACGCTGGGCGTTTTGACGCTGCTCTGGGGCGCCTACGCACTCGCGGACGGCATCCTGGCACTCGTTGCGGCATTTCGGAACCGTGATCGAGCGGTCCCCGTGTGGACGCTCATCTTGATCGGCTTGGCGGGCATCGGGGCCGGCATCGTAACGTTTCTTTGGCCCGGCATGACCGCCATCGTTCTACTGGTGTTCATCGCGGCCTGGGCGGTGATCATCGGCGTCCTGCAGATCGTCGCCGCAATCCGTTTGCGCAAGGAGATCGAGTACGAGTGGTTTCTCGGTCTTTCGGGGGTCCTTTCGGTGGTCTTCGGAGTGCTGATGATTCTGGATCCAAGCGCGGGGGCGCTCGCCGTCGTCTGGATAATCGCGAGCTACGCTATCGCGTTCGGGATCATGCTCATCGTCCTCGGATTCCGGCTTAAAGGGCTCGCGGCACCCATACGTCGTTAAAATAACGGGCGCGGTTCAAACGCGCGAGGAGGAGCCAATCATATGGACGCCATCCGCAAGGGCTGGATCGAAGCGCAAATGGAGCACTGAACGAGGGGAACGCCATGAGCAACGTGTTGACCAAGATCAAAGAGGAGTTTCTGGCGTTGCTTCCGCCGACTATTTTTTTCTTTGTTTCGTTGCACGTCATTGTGTTTATTCGCGTGTTGATGAACAAGGGAACCGGCATCGCGCCGTCATCCTCGATTTCGATCATCGTCGCGGCCCTCATTCTCGGCAAGGCCGTGTTGATAGCGGACATGCTACCCGCTATCAATCGCTTTCCGGAAAAGCCGTTGATCTATAACGTGGCGTGGAAAACCACTATCTACCTCATGGTCGCCGCGCTCATCCATTACCTCGAGCGGCTTATCGATTTCTGGCGGCAGGCCGGCAGTCTCATCGCCGGCAATGACTGCTCGCGGAAATCGTCTGGCCGCACTTCTGGGCGATCCAGATCATTCTGCTCGTACTGATCCTGATGTATTGCACGACGCGCGAACTGGTGCGTGTGATCGGCAGGGAAAAGATGCTGCGTACATTCTTCGGGCCACTTCCGCTGCCCAAGTATTAGGCTCGCCTCAATCCTCCCTGGCCACCATGCTCTTGCTGCGACATCGCTTTCCCGTGCGGCTGGTGGCCATCGGAATGATATGGCTGGTCGCGGGTATCGCGGCCCTCGGCGCGGTCCGCCACATCCGGTGCCGTGGCGTAGATCGTCATACCCGCGAAAGCAGTTATTCAGGGCTTACGCCGGTTTCCTGGATGCAAGCTTCCGCTGGCATGACGGTGGTTCTCCTACCTGAATGCGTAAACGTTTTTATGAAACGTACTACTAGTACGTACCTCCTCGCACGGAGAGGTTCGCCACGACGGCGGGCCGCGGCGCGGTTGGCCGGGCGGACCAGCCCATCGGGACCAGCGAGTGATGCAGTGAGGTAACGGCTGCTCATGTGCTATAGGCGCGTGCGTCTGATTTGGGCGCTGATCTTGGTTGCCGGCTGCGCGGTGTATGGTCGCTATGAGCTCGATGAGCGTTACGGCCCGGCGGATCCGGCGCGCTACGATCGCGTGACCGCTGGCGACCCGTCCGTAGACTTCTGGCGCGACGTCAAGCCGGTGCTCGATAGCCGCTGCGTGGTTTGCCATGGCTGCTACGACGCGCCCTGTCAGCTCAAGCTCGGCGCGTGGGAGGGCGTCGCGCGCGGCGGCAGCACCGCGACCGTCTACGACGGCGGCCGTCTGCTCGAAGCCCCGCCGACGCGGCTCTTCGTCGATGCGCAGTTGCCGTCCGAGTGGCGGAAGAAAGGCTTCTTCGCCGTCCTGAACGAGCGCGCGCCGGCGCCCGAGGCCAACCTCGCGGCGAGCGTGCTCTACCGCAGCCTCGAGATGAAGCGCGCCCATCCGCTGCCCGGTGACGCGGTGCTGCCCAAGCCGTTCGATTTCTCGCTCGACCGGTCGAATTCGTGCCCGCGCATCGAGGAGTACGAGTGGTACGAGCGCGAGTTCCCGCTGGCCGGGATGCCCTACGGCCTGCCGGGGCTCGACCAGCGCGAGCTCGACACCCTCACGCGCTGGCTCGCGGCCGGCGCCCCCTACCAGGGGCCCGCAGCGCTGCCTGCGAACGTGACGCGCGACGTGCAGGCGTGGGAAGCGTTCCTCAACGGCGATTCGCTGAAGGAGCGGCTGATGAGCCGCTACCTCTACGAGCACCTGTTCCTCGGGTTCCTGTACTTTGACGGGGACGCGGATCGCCGTTCCTTCCGCATCGTGCGATCGGCCACCCCGCCGGGCGAACCGGTCGCGCTGATCGCGACGCGCCGGCCGTACGACGACCCGGGCGTGCCGCGCGTGTATTACCGGCTCGTGCCCGAGCGCGAGACCATCGTCGCGAAGACGCACATGCCGTACGCGCTCTCGCCCGGCCGCATGGCGAAGTTCCGGACCTGGTTCCTCGTGGCCCCCTATGAGGTGAGCGCGCTGCCGTCCTACGCGGTCGAGGTCTCGACCAATCCCTTTGTCGCGTTCAACGCCATCCCGGCCGACTCGCGCTACCGCTTCATGCTCGACGAGGCGCAGTACTTCATCATGAACTTCATCAAGGGCCCGGTCTGCCGCGGCCAGCTCGCCGTCGACGTGATCGAGGACCGCTTCTGGGTCTTCTTCGTGGACCCGCAGTCGGGCGCAAGCGAAGTGAGCGCCGAGCTGATCGCGCGGCAGTCGAGCGATCTGCGGCTCCCCGCCGAATGGGGCAGCGACGCGCCGCTACTCCGGCCGTGGCTCGAGTACGCCGACCTCGAGACGAAATACCTCCAGGCGAAGACCAGGATCCTCGACCGGACGTTCGCCGGGCCTGCCAAGGTCGACCTCGCGCTCGTGTGGGACGGCGACGGCCGCAACCCGAATGCCGCGCTGACCGTGTTCCGCCACTTCGACAGCGCATCGGTGGTGAAAGGCCTGGTGGGCGAGCCGCCGAAAACCGCGTGGGTGGTCGGCTACCCGCTTTTCGAGCGCATCTACTACCTGCTCGCCGCCGGCTACGACGTGTACGGCAACGCCGGACACCAGCTCGCGAGCCGCCTCTACATGGACTTCCTGCGCATGGAAGGCGAGTTCAACTTCCTCGTGTTCCTGCCGCAGGCGGCGCGCGAGCCGACGCGCGACTATTGGTACCGCGGCGCATCGAGCGACGTGAAGGACTACGTCTACGGGCGCAAGGCGTACTTCGACCGCGAGACCGGCATCGTCTATCGCACCGCCGACCCGCAGCGCGAGCTCTACGGCATGCTGCGCGCGCGTCTCGCGCCGGTGCTGAACGCGTACTACGAGATCTCGAACGTGACCGACGAGGCGCTGCGGAACGATCTGCAGGCGCTCGGCGCCGTGCGCGGCGCGAGCACCGCGTGGCTGCCCGAGGCGGTGTTCGTGCGCGTGGACGACCCGCCGCGTCCGCCGCAGTGGGTCACCCTGCTCCGCAACACCGCCCACAGCAACGTCTCGCACATCTTCTTCGAGAAGTCGGAACTCCTCCCCGTCGAGAACACGCTCACGGTCGTACCGGGATTCATCGGCGCCTATCCGAACGCGATCTACCGCGTCCGGCGCGCCGATCTGCCCGCGCTCGCGGCCGCGATCCGCGGGCTCGCCTCGGAGGACGACTACCGCAAGCTCGCCGACCGCTTCGCTATCCGTCGCACCGACACACGTTTTTGGTCTTACAGTGACGCCGTGCATGCTGCGTATCGACGTTGGGCGCCCGTCGAAGCGGCGCTATTCGACTATAACCGATTCGAAAATCGTTGATCCATAACGCATCCGAGATATGGTAACCCCGCTCGTGGAAACTGTTGCCTGTCCCGATTGCGATATGCTCCAGCGCATGCCGCCGCTCCCGCCGGGCGGGAAGGCGGGCTGCTCGCGGTGCGCGTACTCTCTTGCCACCCGGCCGTCCGATCCGCTCGAACTGCCCCTCGCTCTCACGGTCGCCGCCGCGATCGTGTTCATCGTCGCCAATACGACACCGCTGATGGGGCTCTCGGCCGTCGGGCGCAGCGCGAGCACGACGATCATCGGCGGCGCTTACGAGATGTGGGTGCAGGGCCAGGCGGTCACGGGCGTGGTCGTCGCATTCTGCGCGGTGATCGCCCCCGCAAGTTACATCCTATTCATGCTGACGGTCCTGCTTGCGGTGAGGCGGCCGCCCGCGCCGCGCTGGGTCGGCGAGATGCTGCGCTGGGCGCGACATCTACAACTCTGGTCGACGCTCGAGGTGATGATGCTCGGCATCCTCGTTGCGCTCTTCAAGATCGCGGAGCTAGCGACGGTGGACGCCGGCGTCGGCCTGTATGCAGTCGGCGCGCTCCTGGTCCTTTTCCCAGCGATCATGACCCACTTCGATCCGCGCGAGATCTGGCAACGGGTCGAGTGGGCCGACGGCGAACTGCCGCCGCCGATGCCTCCCGAGGTCCCCGCCACAGGGCCGGCGCGTTGACGGGCGCAACTCTTACCGCCGCGCAGGAAGGACTCGTTTCCTGCGAGACGTGCAGCCTGCTGTCGCGGCCCGCCAGTGCTGCGGAGCCGGGCTTCTGTCGCCGCTGCGGCGAGCGGCTAGAATTCCGCCGCCACGCCTCAATCCAGTACACCTGGGCGCTCGTCATCGCCGCGGCGATCTGCTACATCCCCGCGAACGCCCTGCCGGTGCTGACCACCAACACGCTGGGGTCCTCTGAATCCGACACCATCATGGGCGGGGTGGTGTTCCTCTACACCTCGGGATCGTGGCCGCTTGCGCTCATCGTGCTGATCGCGAGCGTGATGATCCCGCTCGGCAAGCTGGTCGCGCTCGCCTATCTCCTGATCACCGTGCAGCGCGGCTCGGCCGTGAGCGGCCACGAGCGGACGCGGCTGTATCGCATGGTGGAATTCATCGGGCGGTGGTCGATGCTCGACGTGTTCGTCGACACCTTCACCGTTGCCCTCGTGCAGCTACAGCCACTGATGTCGGTGGAGCCCGGTCCGGGGGTGCTGTTTTTTGCGGCGGTGGTGGTGCTGACGATGCTTGCGGCCGAGTCCTTCGATCCGCGCCTGATCTGGGATCCAGGTAACCTGAAGCGACCTCGACATGGCTAACATTACCGACATGGACAACCTGTGGTAGCATTAACGACGCTGGGGATGCAAGCCTCTGCTCCGAGCGCGCTTGTTCAGAGCTATTTTCAACCTAAAGGGACCTCTAAAAATACCCTCTCCCACTGGGAGAGGGCTAGGGTGAGGGATGTAAATAATTGATTTTAATACCCTCATCCCAACCTTCTCCCGAAGGGAGAAGGGGATTTTGAATTATTAGAGGTTTCCCTAAATTCAGGAGAGACAAAAATGTTCAAGAAAAGGGCTATATTTTCTTTAGTGTCCACCACGGCCATGTTGCTTCTGCCCCTCACTCAGGCGGAAGCAGGCACCGAACTCGGGATCCTGATCTGCAAAAAGATCCCAGGCTCGGAAAAAAACCTGTTGATCCACTCGAGTGCGGGATTTAACTGCGTGTATAAGACCCCGGCTGGTTTCCAAGAAAAGTACAAAGGCGAAGCTGGCATTGCGCTCGGCCTGGACCTGAGCTGGACGACGGAAGACACCGTTGCTTATACGGTGATGGGAGTGGCTGAGGGCACCAAATTACCGGCCGGTGCGTTGGTCGGCACTTACACGGGGGGAACCGCCTCGGCGGCATTTGGCCTCGGTACAGGCGCCAAGGTGCTGGTGGGTGGCGGACAATCCAATGTTGCCCTCAGTCCCCTGGCCTTGGAGGCAAGCGAGGGAATTGGAGCCTCCGCAGGGCTCGGCTACCTCACGTTGATAAAAGAATAACGTTTTCCGTAAACCCGCGTATATGGACCCACCCGCTTTGCAAGGAGAGAAACGCCGATAAGTCGCGGTAGGTAACTGGGTTTGGTGTGCCGGCGCCACTGCTGCATCATAGTATCGCCTCACATGCGGTGCCATGGGGCCAAAGTTCCATGGCACGGTATTTAGCGCGTCGATGGAAGGTCTATGCGTTTCTCTGGGAGTGCTGTTTTTCGCGGCGGTGGTGGTGCTGACGATGCTTGCGGCCGAGTCCTTCGATCCGCGCCTGCTGGATCCCGGTAAGCAACCTCGACGTGGCTGACAGTATCGACATGGCCAACCTGCCGCAAGCCGCGGTCGTGCCGCCGAAACGCACGCGGATCTCGGTCGTCTGGATCATCCCGATCCTCGCCGCGGTGGTGGCCATCGGGATCGCGATCCAGCGCGTCATGACCGAGGGCCCGACCATCACCATCGTGTTCGCGGCCGCCGAAGGCATCGAGGCCGGTAAGACCTTCATCAAGTACAAGGACGTGAACATCGGCCAGGTGACGGCGGTGCAGCTTGCCGAGAACTACTCCAGGGTGGAAGTGACCGCGAAGATCGACAAGAGCGCGGCGGGTCTGATGGTGGAGGACGCGAAGTTCTGGGTCGTCGAGCCGCGCGTTACCCTGGGCGGAGTCTCGGGACTCGGCACCCTCCTCGCGGGCAACTACATCGGGTTCGAAGCCGGCAAGTCGGCCAAGGAGCAGCGCAGTTTCACCGGGCTCGACGTGCAACCCACCATCACCGACCAACCGGGCCGGAAGTTCGTACTGAAGGCCCACGACCTCGGATCGTTGGGGATCGGCTCGCCGATCTACTACCGCCGCCTGCAGGTCGGCGAGGTCGCCGCGCACAATCTCGCAGCCGACGGTAAGTCGGTCGAGATCACGGTGTTCATCGACACACCCTACGACAAATACGTCAATCCGGAGACGCGCTTTTGGAACGCGAGTGGAATCGACGTCTCGGTCGGCGCCGATGGTCTGGACGTTCGCACGGAGTCGTTGCTGGCGCTGCTCGCGGGCGGTCTAGCGTTCGATACGCCCCCCTTCCTGCCACCGCACGAGCCGGCCGCCGAGAACACCGCGTTCCGACTCTACCCCGACCGCGCCACGGCGATGAAGCAGCCGGACGCTATCGCCAGGCGCTATGTGCTCTATTTCACCGAGTCGGTGCGGGGGCTGGAGGTGGGGGCGCCGGTGACCTTGTTCGGCTTTCCGGTGGGCGAGGTCACCGAAGTCGGTCTGACCTTCGACCCCGCCACGCTGGTTTTTGGCCCGCGTGCGAACATCACGTTCTTCTTAGAGCGTGTCATTGAGCAGTTGCCCTCAGAGGAAAAAGCTGCCGCCGAAACCATGGCGGCGCATAGCGCAGAGGCCCGCTTGC
This sequence comes from Chromatiales bacterium, assembly GCA_043673815.1. Classification (GTDB taxonomy): domain Bacteria; phylum Pseudomonadota; class Gammaproteobacteria; order JACCXJ01; family JACCXJ01; genus USCg-Taylor. Next base: position 8,464 of record JBIMKD010000183.1, on the reverse strand, counting down.
AGCTCGTGCGTCGCGCGGTGGAGAAGGATGGGCTGCGTGCGCAGTTGCGGAGCGGCAACCTCCTCACCGGGCAGCTCTACGTCGCGTTCGAGTATTTCCCGAAGGAGCCCAAGCCGAAAATCGACTGGAGCCGGGATCCGCTGGAGCTACCGGTGGTGCCGGGCGGAGTCGCGGACATCGAGTCGAAGCTCGACAGCATCCTCACGAAGATCGATAACATGCCGATCGATGCGATCGGCGCCGATCTTAGGAAGGCTCTCGCGACGCTCGATGAGACGCTGAAGGACGCGGCCCAGCTCGTGAAGCAGGTCGACGTCGATACCGTCCCCGAGCTGAAAACGGCCCTCGTAGAGCTGCGCCGCATGATGGCCACCGCCGACCGCGTTCTCAAGGACACGGACGCGACCCTCCTCGGCAAGGACGCCCCGGCCCAGCAGGAGCTTCGCGACGCCCTGCAGGAAGTGACCCGCGCCGCGCGTTCGGTCCGCGTGCTGACCGACGAGCTGGAGCGCCACCCCGAAGCACTGATCCGCGGTAAGATCGAGGAGTAAAAATATGCATCGCCCTGCTGCCATCGCCACCCTGTGCGCCCTCGCCGCCCTCGCGGCCGGGTGCGCGTCCCCGCCCTCGCGCTTCTACACCTTGAGCGGCACCCCGACACAAGCCACGACGTCATCCAACCTCTTCGTGGCCGTCGGACCGGTGTCGATACCCGCCGAGGTCGACCGCCCCGAGATCGTGGTGAGCACGGGCCCGAACCAGGTGCAGTTGGACGAGTTCAATCGCTGGGCGTCACCGCTGGAGAACAACATTGCGCGCGTGATCGCCGAGAACCTAGTCGCGATGCTCGGCACGCCGCGTGTGACCTTGTTTCCGCAGACGTCGGGCGCGGACGCCGATTATCGGGTCGCGATCGAGGTGCAAAGCTTCCGATCGGCGCCCGGCGAGGCGGCCGTGCTGGATGCGGTCTGGACCGTGCGCCGGGCGCAGGACGGCAGAACAGAGACGCGGCGCACCAGCGTGCGCGAGACGGTCCGGGAGGACAGCTACGACGCGCTCGCCGCCGCTCACAGCCGCGCGCTCGCACGCTTGAGCCGAGACATCGCTGGAGCCGTGCGTGCGCTCGATCGTTCCAGGCGGTAGGCGCTCGAGGTGCGATTTGCGGACGTCTCGATCGGGGCCTCGGACTCCTCAGCGAATGAGGGGCGTGCGTTGTCGGGCACGCCGGTGAGCAGCGACCCACGCCGGCGTCGAGGCGGACAGCTCGCCCTCGCGCTGGGGCTCGTGGCGCTCGCTGCCGCCCTGTGGGTCGCCGTCACGAGCACCTCTCCGCCTGCCAGGCGCGTCACCCTCACTTCCGGAGTCGAGGGTACCACTCGTGTCGTGGTCGCACATGCCCTCGCGCGCGAGGTCTCGGCGCTCGGCACCGAGGTGGAGGTCGTCGAGCGGTCGGGCGCGCAGGCGGAGCTCTCGGGCGTCGAGTCGGGGAGCATCGACTTCGCGCTCATCTCCGGCGCGTACCGGATCGAGCGCTACCCGCACGTCCGGCAGGTCGCGCCGCTCTATGTCGAGGCCCTCCATCTGCTGGTGAAGGAGGAGCACGCCGGATCGGTCGACGCGAGCCTCGCCGACCTGCGCGGACGCGTGGTCGACATCGGTCCGCACGACGCGGCAACCGAGGGCCTGGCCCTCGCCGTTCTGGCCTTCTCGGGGGTGCCCCTCGCAGACGGGGCGGCGACCGGAGGCGCCGCTGTCCGCTCGCTCGAGCTCGCTGATCTCGAGGCGCTCGTCGAGCGCGGCGATCGCAAGGCACTGCCGGACGCCGTCTTCCACCTCGCCACCGTGCCGTCGAAGGTCGCGCAGAAGCTGGTGCGCTCGGGGAAATATCGCCTCGTGCCGCTCCCCTTCGCCGATGCCTTCCGCTTGTCGGCGCTGGTCAGCGCGGGTCCGACGGATGGCCTGGCGAGGGAGATCGAGCGTCCCTTCGTGGTAGACACCGTGATCCCCGGATTCGCGTACGGGACCGATCCAGCATCACCGCCGGCGCCCCTGCACACGTTCGGGACACGGCTGCTCCTGGTCTGCCACGAGCGCGTATCCCCCGAGACCGTCGCGCGCTTCCTCGACGCCGCCTTCACCTCCCGCTTCGCGCACGTGGTCGAGCCTCCCCTGAACCGCTCCGTGCTCGCACTGCCGCAGCGGCTCGAGCTGCATCCCGGAACGATCGCCTTCGTCAACCGGGACAAATCCATCATCACGGGGGACAGCGTCAACGACCTCGCCAACACGCTGAGCGTTCTCGGCGCGCTCGTCGGCGGCTCGATCTTCCTCTGGAGAGCGTGGCGGCAACGAAGGCAAGCCCGGACGGACCATCTGTTCGGGGCGTACATGCTGCGCGTGGCCGAGGTCGAGCGGAAGGCCGTAGAGCTCGAGCTCTCCGCGAGCAGGGATCTCCGGCCGGTGATCTCGCTACAGCGCGATCTGCTCCAGCTCCAGAGCGAAGCCCTCGAGCGCTTCGCGGCCGGCGAGCTGGGCAACCAGGCAACGCTCTCGGACCTTCTGGCGCCGGTGAACGCAGCGCGCAACCACGTCGGAGATCTGCTGCTGCACCTTCGAGAGGACCTCGAGGAGATGGCGCAGACGGAGGGCCGGAGCGCGGGAGCGGTCTGGGCCGAGGCCGTCGCGAAGGCCCGGAAGGCCGAGCCGAGCTCCTGAGCCCATCGCGAAATGGAGGAGCATGTGGCCCCTATCGCAATTGCTTCGATCGTGTTTGCGTGTGTCTTCGGCGGTGCGCTGCTCGGCATGTTCCTTCGTACTGCCCTGCCCGAGCGTCACCCGCCCCGCCTTTTCTCATCGATACACTGGTCACAGCCCCCCGCCGAAGCGATATTGCCAGGCGATGCCCACGATATCGAAATTGGTCCCCGTGCGGGTGAGCACGCCGGTGCTGCCGTACAGCTTGAGCGAATGGTTCCGGCTCACCGGCAGCGCCAGCGTGGCGCCGAAGCGCGTGTTTTCCTGGAAGTCCCGGTTCTTCGTCCCGTCGACGGTGGTGCTCCCGCCGGCGTAGTAGGTTCCGTCCAGCGCGCCCCAGATCCCGAAGCCGAAGCTGTAGATGACATGTCCCTGCACCGAGTAGATCGGGTCCTGGGAACGGGTCTGATGGCCGAGGAACTCGTCATTCTCGGTGTAGAACGTCCCCGCACCGGTAAGCTCCAGTGTCACGGGCCCCAGGCGTTTGGAGATCCCCAGTTCGGTCTTGACGGACCAGCGATTGGTGCCGAGGTTCACCAGCTTGTCGGAATCGTATTGGCCGCCGGGCGCCGATACCTGCACGCTGGCACCGACGATGACATCCTGCTGATAGTTCTGGAACTCAGCGAGGGACAGCGCCGGGGCGCCGTAGAAATTGACTGAGAAACGGAATTTCGGGTTGGCAAGCCCGGAGATATTGCGCTCCTGAGGTTGGCCGGCGAAGATGGCGCTGCCGGATAGCCAGGCCGCTGGCAGCACCATGTCGAACTTCCCAGAGCGGCCCCATACGTCCAGGGAACGGGCGTAGGCCAATATGGTGCTATGGATTTGCAACTGGGCGTTCTCCAAGGGGATCGTGGGCTCGGTGGTCACGCCGCCTTGCAAGTAGCTGTAGCCTGCAATCAAGAAATTGATGCCGACCGGCGTGTTGGCGTAGGTCCTGGGTTCGAGGTCCTGTGCGTCTGCGCCGCAGGCCGCCGCGGCGAGCGTCGCCGCGGCGAACCGAACGATCCAGAAGCCGTCGAGTCGGGAAATCGTCCACATTCGGCTGACTGTTCGAACCCCGCACTGCTGGCAGTCCCATGCCGCGGATCTCCTCGACCAGAACGTCGGTACCCCACGACGGAGCTGTTCATGTGCTTGGGTCCTCCGGGATCGACACGACGACCGCATCCTGTGGCATGGCTGTGGGTCCCGGCCATGGTCTTCGGCTGTCATCGGGCCTCCGGCGGGCCCGTGCCCGTCGTCAGCCCCACGTGTAGCCGGAGAATGCGTCGCACCTCCTCGATGGTGTGGGGATTCCCCTGAGCGGAATGGTTCGACCGCACGACCAGCTCAGACTCGACCGGCTCGATGTGGGCGGCGGAGTACTTGACCACGCCATCGTCTCCCTGCTCGATCGGCCCGTCCCCCTCGACGGCAATGATGGAGTTGACCGTGACGGACGGTGCGACGGGGATCGCCTGCAGACCCAGGATAAAGGGGTGCCCCGGCGACATGTTGTCGACAGCCGTCGGGACGAACCCTACTCTCGCGGCGTCCGGGTTCCGGTTGATCTCGGCCGCCATCCCGGTGAGGGCGAAGGGCAGGGTCAATAGCTGCCGCGTGAGGTTGGCGAGGACGCGCCGCCCTGCCACGTAGCTCCCGCGATGCGGAGTGCAGATGAATATTGCGCGAGACACCGTGGGCAATGGCTCGACGAAGAACCCGCGGCGGAGCAGATCGCGGGTCTGGTCGGAGAGCTGCAACTGATCGAGCGGCTTGCGGCTGACCGCGTTCCAGAGCTGGTCCCCGCTGCTGATGACCTGCATCTTGACCAGGAGCCCGCCCTGACTGTGCCCGATCAGCACCATCCGGCGCAGGGCGGGATCCCGTCCCTCGGGGTCGAGCCGCACAACGGCCGTGGTCAGCGCCTCGCGCAGGTGGAGCGCCGACAGCGCGATGGGATTGCCCGAGTCGTACTGGAAGAACCAGAACTGGAAGCGGCTCCGTATCTCGGGGTCGGCCAGGAGGCGGTTGTACATCTCCATCCAGCGGACAACGCTCGAGGCGGTGCCGTGCACGAAGACGACTGGGATGAGCCCGGGACGGTACGGCGTGGCGGAGACGAGAGGCGGTCGGTCCCGCAGCAGCCCGGTGAGTCGGCCCAGGAGCCCGAGGGTCTCCAGCTCCATGATCGGCACGCCGGTGAACGTGAGCGCCAGGGCCGCCGATGGCTCGTTCTCGAGGGGAACCTGCTCGCCGGCGATCGAGACCGACTCCGCGTCCCAGGCAAGGTGCATCTCCAGCGTGCCCGTAAGCGGTCGGCCCTGCACGAGCGCACGCCGGGCGTCAGGGATCCGGAGGAGGACGGTCACCGGCACCTGCAGGCGCGGGGCCACCATGTCCCCGCTGGGTCGCGAGGAGTCGATGGGCCGGGTGGAGGCGGCGAGTGGAGCGCCGAGCCCCGGCCAGCGATACCGCATCTGGAGGCCGTACACGTCCAGCTCCGCGACGGGGATGAACCGGTACAGCTCGCGGTCCCCGGCGCGCAGCTCCGCCGGGTCGAATGCCACTTCGATCCGGCCGAAGGGAAGCATGAACGAACCGCCACGCGGCACGACCTCCGACCCGTCGTCGGACGCAAACCCCATGGTCAGCGCCCAGTTGTACAGGTCCGCCGCGATCCGAACGCGCGGGTCGAACCGCCCCGGGGCCGCGCCCCCGGCATTCTCGGGGAAAAAAAAGGCGTACCCGTACACGGCGGCCGCCAGGTAGTAGTCCGGCTTCGTGGCCGCCTGGCCCTGCAGGAACGACAGCTCGGCCAAGGCGAAGAGCAGGTCCTGGTCCCCCCGCGACGCGACCATCGCCCGGTGCAGCTCGGCAATGGTGGCCTCAGGATGCGCATCGAAGGCGTCGAAGAGACCGCGCTCGTAGAGCACATTGCGGGTCGGCAAGCTCGGCTCGCCCGTCGTGATGGCGCTCCGGCCGAGGTCGCGAAGGACGACCTTGGGGTCGACCCGGACCGTGCCCACCGGCCCCGCGCAGGCCGCCAGGGCCAGGCACAGGGCGCCGAGCAGCGCGAACCGCCGGCGAGGCATCGGACTCATCGCGTCACCCCGCACCGCCGCGGTTGAGGGACATTCGCGGAAGCCCCTCCCTGATCCGGACCGAGAATCGTGGGTCGTCGTTGGCGGCCTTGGCCCGTTCGTTGATATGGCTCTTCGCCTTGAGGACGGCGAACGGCAGGGAGCGATCGATGGCGCTGATGTCGTACGCCAGCTCGTCGAGGTAGCCGTTCAGGAAGAGCTTCCAGCTCCACCACGACCGGCGCTCGTACGGCCCGGCGAGGCGCTGGATCGCCGTCGTGCAGTTCTCCCTCAGCGCGTTGTACCACTCCGGCCGCTCGCGCAACTGGTTGACCTCCTGGAGGTACCGCAGCAGCAGCAATCTGGCGCCGGCCGGAGGCACGTCGAGCCGGTAGACGTAGACGTCCTCACCGCGGAAATTCGTCCGGAGGCGCACGACGTCGCGCTCGTCCGCGACCACGAAGACGAGCTCGTACTGGCGAAAGAATCCACGCAACGCAGAATAGTCCTGGCCCTTCCGCTTGCGCGTTTCGATGGAGATGGCCAGGTACCGGTCGCCCTCGAACCCCCAGCTCATGATCGTGTGGGCGATGATGGGCGAGCCCCAGTGGATGAGGAAGAGATCCAGGGAGCGGAGCTTCGAGAGGTCCAGCGCGCGGTCCTCGAGGCGCACGGTATAGTCGGTCTCGGTCCGGTACTCGACGTTGCGGACGTTGCGCACGATCACGCGATCGCCCTGGATGTCGGCGAAGGCCAGCGTCTTCACGTTGGGCTGCCAGTCCCGATAGTTGGACGGCGGGATGGCGAGCCACGCGCCGAGGACCACGATGAACGCCCCCAGGATCCCGGCGAGCGCCCACCGGCGCGGGCGCACGAGCCACAGAGCGAACACCGCGCCCACCGGGACGAGGACAGCGAGCCCGGCGCGGAGCCACGGCGGCCCGAGCAGGGAGAAATCGAAGTAGATGGCCAGTGCCATCCATCCGAGCATGGCGCTGCACCCGAGCCCCACCAGGACGCGCCCTACCCACACCACCGGGCGTGTCAATCGGCCAGCGCCTTCTTCAGGGCAGCGAGCTTGTGAGCTTGCTCCTCCTCGTGGTGATCGGCGGTCTTCACGTCCTTCAGCTCGATGATTCGACATAGGGATAGATCGCCGTGGTGTTGCGGAACAGGTTCGGCTGCCACTGGCTGGTGTCGCCGCCGACGAATCCGTAGAAATACTCGAATCCCAGGCCGATCGGCCACTGGTCGAACAGCCCGGCCTGGCTCGCCTGGAAACTGGGCGTGTTGTGGTCCTTGCCGAACCACGACGTGCTGTAACCGTTCTCCTTCAGGATCGCGGCGCCCAGGGTCTTCAATGCATCCCGTCGTTCCATAGTCTATACCTCTTTTGTTCTTGGGTTGCTGGTGGGTTACCGTGAAAGTCGCGAAGCAAAGATATTGTCCGAGCTTCGCCCCAAAGCTTCATATCACGCAGGTCCGATTCGGTTTCGGGCGGGGCGCGTCATGCGCACTCCGCACCGACGGTTTAATATCCCGAAGGCGGAGCCACGACCATATAGCTGACGCCACCGCCTCCATAAGCCTGAGTGTATCAGCACCGGTAGTAGGTCACGCCGTGTAAACCCACCGTCGAGGACGCCGATGACTGGCCCGCTGCGTAGCCTCCGACGGCACCCAGCGCCGCTGCACCGACCGCCACCGCCGCGACTTCACCGTCGTCCCAAGGAACACTTAGGAGCAATAAGGGTTTATTGGTCTTCATTGTCCGAATGCGGCGATGCGTTGGATCAACCAGAGCGCGGCGGCGCTGCCGATGGTCCACTCGTAGGAGCAGAACGCCGTGAACTTGCCTGGAACATTGCGGCGAATGACGGCAATGCCACGGCGAGGTTGAGAGTCAAGAGGGTGATCAGTGTTTTCATGGCGATCCGATTAGCAGGATGTTGGGGACGCCGGCCACATAGTGGCCCAACTCTCCAGCCTGCGTACCGACCGCCGTGGCCAATGTCAGGAGCGTCAGAAGTGTGATGTTAATTCTTTGTTTCACGCTGCGAATACCTTTCGTTCTTTGAAGAGATTGTCACTTCACTTCCACGGTGACCTTGTCGATCTTGCCGGTGAAGGCGTTGGCGTTCTGCTTGTAATCCGGCGACACGTTCGTCTCGGCGTCTAGGCCCACGTCCGCGCCTTCATCGCCGGAGAAGGCGAAAGGTTGCGTCTTGGGGATCTGTGCTTCGGCGACCTTCTTACCATCGACACTGAGGATCGATTTGCCGCCGGTTCCGGGCTTGGCGGCGTCCGGGATGAATTCGTACCGGATCGTGTGCTTGCCGGGCGCCAACGCCGTCTTACCGCCGATGTTCGTGCGCTCCAGCGCGAACCAGTTGTATTCGTGATGCGCCTTGCCGCCCTTCATGTAAAGCGTCCAACCGCCGAAGTAGCCGGCCTGCGCGATGATGACGCCATTCGTCTTTTGATCCTTCAACTCCACCTCGGCCGTGACGGTGTGATGCACACCCTTCACGTTGATGAAGGCGTTCTCCAGCATGCCGACCATACCGGGATAGACCGTCAGCGTCTTGCGCCCGCCCATGATGTCGGGCCGTCCCGCGATGGCTGGGTTGAAGCGCTCGGCG
>JBIMKD010000182.1:0-27827 GCA_043673815.1 Chromatiales bacterium | reverse complement strand
GAGGTGCTTGTGGAGTTGATTGCGCGGTCGACGGCTCGAGGGGGTCAAGTTCGACCTCAACAGGTCCTTGGACCCTACGTCGTGGATTTCCTCTGCTGGAGCGCAAGCTTGTCATCCAGGTCGATGGTCGCCAGCATGCCGAGCAGATCTCGAACGACTTGCGACGGACGGAATATCTCAAGGTATTGGGTTATCGCGTGCTTCGAATTTGGAATCATGACATGCTTGGAGATCCTGACGCGGTGTTAGGGAGTATTCGTATTCGCGCTATCCCCTCACCCCCGCCCTCTCCCGGTGGGAGAGGGAGTTAACGGAATACCCATAGATTTTGCCGAGGAGCCTAAAATTGTCTATGCACAGGAGCACGCCGCATGGCCGCTGGCTAAACACCCACCCTTACCCGACTAGCTTTCAGTTCCCTCAAACAATCAGCACACAGACAGTCATCATAATAATCCATGATATTAGCGCGTTCTTCTCTTGAGAGATCGATGCTGGAGCATTGACAGATCAGAACTGTGCCCACCTTGCACTCAAAGGTTACGCCGCAGCGAGGACAAATCTTATCTTCGTGGCGTGGCATAGGAATGCACGATGATGGTGCCCTCTATACTTGCTCTCGCAACGCTTTTGCAGCGGCGACCATGTTGACGAGCGCCGCCCGGGTCTCCGGCCACTTGCGGGTTTTCAGGCCGCAATCGGGGTTGACCCAAAGGTTGCGGGCTGGCAGCACAGCGAGCGCTTTATGCAGGAGTGCAGTCATCTCCTGCTCGGTCGGAACGCGAGGCGAGTGGATGTCGTATACGCCCGGGCCGATCTCATTGGGATAACGGAAGCTTACGAAGGCGTCGAGCAACTCCATCTGCGACCTGGACGTTTCGATGGTGATGACGTCGGCATCCATCTCGGCGACGGACTCAATGATGTCGTTGAACTCCGAGTAGCACATATGGGTATGGATTTGAGTCTCGTCGACCACTCGGGAGGAGGCCAGTCGAAACGCTTCGACCGCCCAATTGAGATAGTCTTTCCAATCGGCCCGACGCGGAGGCAGTCCCTCGCGGATGGCCGGTTCATCGATCTGGATGATACGGATCCCGGCTTTTTCGAGATCGCAGACTTCATCGCGGATCGCCAACGCGATTTGTTTCGCCGTGCTCGAACGCGGCTGATCATCGCGCACAAATGACCACTGCAGGATCGTGACCGGCCCCGTGAGCATTCCTTTGATGGGTTTCGCGGTCAACGACTGCGCGTATTTCGACCATTTCACCGTCATCGGCGCTTGGCGTTCCACATCGCCGTAGATGATGGGCGGTTTCACGCAGCGCGAGCCGTAGCTCTGCACCCATCCGTTAGCGGTGAACGCGAAGCCATCCAAGAGCTCGCCGAAGTATTCCACCATGTCGTTGCGTTCGAACTCACCGTGCACCAGCACATCCAGACCCACGTCTTCCTGCCAGCGGATGGCCTGCTCGGTTTCCGTGCGGATCACCGCCTCGTACTGTTCCGGCGTGAATTCGCCTTTTTTGAGACGAACCCGGAGCCTTCTCACGTCATCGGTTTGCGGGAAAGACCCGATGGTGGTCGTGGGAAATAAAGGCAGATTGAGGTCCGCCCATTGCTTTACCTGACGCACGCCAAAGGGGCTTTGGCGTTTGAGGTCGTCGGGACGGACGGCGGCAACGCGCTGTTGCACCGCCGGTCGGTGGATCAAAGCCGACTCGCGACGGCTCTCCATGTCGAGCATATTTTCCTTGAGCTTGTCGGCATATTGTCGGTGAGTTTCGGGCTGCGCCAGTTCCCTCAGCGTGACGATCTCATCAAGCTTTTGCCGTGCAAAAGCCAGCCAGCCCTTGATCTCGCTAGGCAACGCCGCCTCGTCGTGTTCAAGCACCAGGTCACAAGGCGCGTGCAGCAGTGAGCAGGAAGGCGCCAACGCCACGCGCTCACTGCCGAGTCTCTCTACGGCCTTGCTGATCAACTCCAAGGAGCGCTCGATATCATTCTTCCACACGTTGCGGCCGTCCACGACCCCCAGCGAGAGGCCAAGCTGAGGCGGGATCAGGGACAGCACCTGGTCCAGTTGTGCGGGCGCGCGGACGAGATCCAAGTGCAGATAATTTACGGGAAGACTCGCAGCTAGCTCCGCGTTATCCTCGAGTCCAGCAAAGTAAGTCGCGAGGATGAGCTTGAGTTCGGGGCAGGCGCGGGTGATTGCGCCATAGGCCGATTCATAGGCGCGCTTCGTTTCGTCCTGCAAATCCAGCGCGAGGAAGGGTTCGTCGATTTGGACATATTGTGCACCGAGACCTTGAAGCTCGCCCAGGATCTGCAAGAAAACCGGCATCAGCCGGTCGAGCAGATCGAGCCGGTCAAAGCCTGGTTCTTTCTCCTTGCCCAGGAGCAAGTAACTCACCGGCCCGACCAAGATGGGCTTGGCGTTGATGCCGAGCGCTCTTGCCTCCTGAAACTCATCCAGAACCTTCCGTGAGGTCAAGCCAAAAGCCTGATCTTTCGTGAGCTCGGGGACTAGGTAGTGGTAATTGGTGTCGAACCACTTAGTCATCTCCATGGCAATGAGGTCGAGACCGCCTTTCTGATAGCCCCGCGCCATGGCAAAGTACAAATCCAACTCAGACCCATTAGGCCTATCAAGCAGCGGCCGGTAGCGCGCGGGGATCGCGCCGACCATGAGCGAGAGATCTAGCACATGGTCGTAAAACGAGAAATCGTTGCAGGGGATCAGATCGATGCCAGCCTCATGCTGGCGCTGCCAGTTGTGCCGGCGGATGGCCCGGCCAGTGTCTAGGAGCTCTTTGAGGCTGATCTGCGAAGACCAGTGACTCTCGCAGGCTTTCTTGAGTTCTCTATGGCTACCAATACGCGGATAGCCGAGGTTATGTGTGAGCATGTGCACCTTTCCCTTTCCAAGGTTAACGCTACCGATAACTTCGCGATGTCACCGCAGAAAGAGGAAGGCAGACACACCTCGCCCCACCTGACTGAGCCTCGGACCGCGGAAGCATCGCCGTTGCGGATAAGGTAGGTCTCCTGGCTTGTAACTCTTTTGCCGCCCTTCCCATTCCGTCGCTGGAACAGTGGACATCTCCGGCAAAAGCTTATGCGTTACTTACAGTTGCGCGACAGCTCGTGATTTGCACACGATTCCCTGTTACTTCGCGTTACGCGAAACCTTATCCCATGGATGAAAATCCAAGTTTAAAAGTGTAACTGTTTTACTGCGCTTGTGTAAAACCTCTCGGACGCCGGATTTTCTCTTAAGGAAATACCCTTCAGACTTGACCACCTTTTTGCACTATTGACAACAGCTCAATGCGTAGACCATATTGTGCCCGCTTCAGGTGTCCCTGAGAACGTTCGATCAAAGGGATGAAACGGGAAGCCGGTGCGCGCTCGAGTTTCGGCCCGAGCGCAATCCCGGCGCTGCCCCCGCAACGGTAAGCAGGTAAGGGAATCAGCATCACGCCACTGTGCATCAAGCATGGGAAGGCGCTGCTCCCGGGGTTTTTGAACCCACTTGCGAGCCCGGAGACCGGCCTGAAGGTGTTGCAATGGCATTGCGGAGGGTGATGCCGCGGTGCCCGGGCCGCTATCTCTTTTCCCGCCCTGCCGCCATTTCTCCGCGGGCCTTGCGCTCTGTAGCGTTATTGCGCGGGTGTGCGCGGAGGAAAAAACGATGCTATTACACCGAGTCGCGGCCGTCGTTCTGCCGCTTTGTTGTTATTCTTTATACGCCGCGGAGGAACCGACCGAGTTAGATCAAATCATTGTCACCGCGACCCGGACCGCTCAGACGGCCGATGAGACGCTGGCGTCGGTCACGGTCATCACGCGCGAGGAGATCGAGCGCCGGCAGGTCAACTCGGTCCAGGAGGTCTTGCGCGGTGTGCCCGGCCTTCAAGTCACTAATAACGGGGGCTTGGGCAAGTTCACCGGGGTGTTTCTGCGCGGCACCGAATCCGACCAAGTCCTGGTCCTGATCGACGGGGTACGGGCCGGGTCGGTGAGCAACGGGACGACGGCCTTCGAGGAACTCCCCATCGACCAGATCGAGCGCATCGAGATCGTGCGCGGCCCGCGCTCGAGCCTCTATGGCTCGGAGGCCATCGGTGGGGTCATCCAGATCTTCACCCGCCGAGGCGGGGGCCCCTTGACACCGAGCTTCAGCGCCGGGGGCGGGAGCCACGCGACCTATAAGATCGCGGGCGGGCTCTCGGGTGGCGGTGGGGATGGGTGGTTCAACCTCAACGCGAGCCGCATCGATACCGCGGGATTCAACGCCTGCCGCAGCACCCTCGCACAGCCCGGCGGTTGCTTCACCTTCGAGCCCGACGACGATGGATATACGAACAATTCGGGCAGCGCCCGCGCGGGTTATCGATTTCCAAACGGCCTCGAGTTCGAGGGCTATTTCTTCCAGGCCGAGGGCGACACCGAGTTCGACCAGGCCGATAACCCGCCCTTCTTCTTCCCACCCGAGGAGTTCTTTCATAACCGCAGCGACTTTGTACAGCAAGTGGTGGGCGGCAAGCTTCGCTTCTCGCCTCTCGCCAACTGGGATGTGACCCTCCAAGGTGGTAGAAGCCTGGACGAGCTGGAGAGCATCAACAACCGGACATCGATTGATGTCTTCGATAGCCAGCGCCAGAGCGCCTCCATCCAGAGCAACCTGACTCTGGCACCGGAGCAGCTTCTGACCGTGGGCTTCGACTATTACAAAGATCTACTCGACAGCACCGTCGATTATGCGGAGACCTCGCGCGACGACAAGGCGGGCTACGCCGAGTACCAGGGTGCGTTCGGGGACCATGAGCTCGTGCTCGGCACGCGCTTCGATGAAAACGAGCAGTTCGGCGGCAACTGGACGGGGAACGTGGGCTATGGGTATCGCTTCGGAGAGTTGCTGCGCCTGCGAGCGGGCTGGGGGACCGCTTTCAAGGCCCCGACCTTCAACGAGCTCTACTTCCCGCGCTTCGGCGATCCCAACCTCGACCCGGAATCCTCCGAGAGCTGGGAGATCGGGGCGAGCGGCGAGGTCTACACGGTGCGCTGGTCGCTGAGCGGCTATCACACGGAGACCGATGATCTAATCGTAGGGGTGTTCGATCCCGCAACCTGCCCCCCTCCAGATTTCTTTTGCGCGCAGAACGTCGATGAAGCCCGCATTCTCGGACTCGAGGCGACGGCGGCAACCACCCTCTACGGCTGGGACCTCGCGGCCAACCTGAGCCTCATCGACCCCGAGAACCGGGGCAACGGTCCCAATCGCGGCAACGTGCTCCCGCGCCGCGCCGAGCAGATGTTTCAGCTCGACCTCGATCGGCGCTTCGGCCGTTTCTCGGTCGGCGCCACGGTTTACGGCGAGGGCCGACGCTTCGATGACGTGGCGAACACCCGCCGGCTCGCGGGCTTTGTGCTCGTGGACCTGCGGGCCGGGGTCGAGATCTACAAGGGCCTGTTCCTGGAAGGGAAGGTCGGTAACCTGCTCGACAAGGAGTACGAGACCGCGGAGTTCTTTAACCAGGATGGCATCAACCTCTTCGTCACGCTCCGTTACCAGCCGGGTGCGCTATAATTTCACCGAGCAACAGTAGACCAAAGGAGGAGACCGTCATGATTCCCCCGAACCCTCGATCCCAGCTTGCCATCGGCCTCGCGCTCGCCCTGCTCCTGGCCGCCACCCGTAGTCATCATTTCGCCACGGCGCTCCACCTGCCCGACGCCTCGTGGGCGGTGTTCTTCCTCGCCGGATTTTATCTGCGTCCGGTATGGACGTTTCCCGGGCTAGTCGCCTTGGCCGGGGTGAGTGATTATGTGAGCATCGCCTGGTTCGGCGTCAGCGATTTCTGCGTGAGTCCCGCCTACGGCCTTTTGCTGCCGGCCTACGGCGCGCTCTGGCTCGCCGGCCGTTGGTACGCGGGCCGCCACCGTTTCGCACTCTCTACGTTGATCCCGCTGGCGGGCAGTGTGTTCATTGGCGCGGCGGTGTGCGAGATCGTCTCGAGCGGCGGCTTCTATTTCTTCTCCGGACGGTTTGCGGAAACGAACCTCGTCGAGCTCGGCTTGCGGCTGGCGAAGTATTTTCCGCCCTCCCTGGTGAGCCTGGCCTTGTGGATGGGGATCGCCATCGCAGCGCATATCGTCTTCACCTTGGCCGGCAGCAACTTCATGCGTACACGCCACCAGAGGGCGGGCTGAGCGGCGGACGCTGCACGCGAGAACCACCACCGGGAACGCTTAGTTTCCGATAAGGTCGGACGGACCCTGGCGGCAGGATAGTGCTCGCTGAATTCCACGTCTGTGCGCTTCAGCATTGGGGACATGCGCTGGCGGCGCAGAAGGCGATCGCGAGTTTCGCTCCGCGCGAGCTTTATCCGAGTAGCGCCAGCATTTCATGCAGCCGGGTGAATTTTTCGCGCGGTTTTCCCTTGGATTTACCCCGCTCGACTTCGGCGGCGTCGAGCCTCAACCAACCGTCGTAGTTGACCGCGCGCAAACCGCGCTGCTCGATGAGCGCTCGGACACCGTCCCTCCCGCTTTTCGGGTCCGGTGTCGCGAGTGCGTCGAGATCCGCAAGCAGCAAACCGACGGTTTCCACGCTGCAGGCGCGATTGGTCCCGATGATCCCGGTCGGACCGCGTTTAATCCAGCCCGCGCAATAAAGACCGGGAACGACACTGCCGTCACTATCGAGCACCCTTCCGGCGCGGTTGGTGATCACCCCGTTGCGCTCGTCGAAGGGCACCTCGGAGACGGCCACCCCTTTATAGCCGATGCTGCGGAACAAGATCCCGCACTCGAGCGTGCTGATCTCCCCCGTGCCCCGTGCCGACTGCTGAAACGGCGCCCCTTGTAGCCGATTGCGTTCCAGCATCACGCTTTCAAGCCTACCGGTGCCTTCGAGCCGCACGGGACCGCGCAGGAACTGGAAAATACAGCGGCGGTGCTTACCCGGCGTGCGCCGGGCGAAATCACGGAAGATCTCGACATTCTTTGCGCTGACCACGTTGTTCTTGTCGGCGAGCTCGGCCTCGCTTTCCGCATTCAGCGTTAACTCCAGAGGATCGACGAAGGGATCGCAATCGCCAAGCTCACCGAACTCGCGCAATTCGCGGCTGGTGAATTTCGCTTGCGCCGGTCCGCGGCGTCCGATTGCATGGATTTCCCGCACTTTGCTCTCGGCCAGCGTATCGAGCGCGTGCTCCGAGATATCGGTATGTTTGAGCTCGTCCGCCGTTTTGGCCAGGATGCGGCAAACATCCGCCGCCACGTTACCCTGGCCGATGATGACCGCGATCTCGTGCGATAGATCAAACACCCGGTCGCGATAATCGGGATGACCGTTGTACCAGCCGACGAATTCGGTGGCAGTATGGCTGCCGCGGAGATCCTCGCCCGGGATCCCCAGCCGCCGGTCCGTTTCCGCCCCGCAGGTGAATAGGACTGCGTGATAGTTCTGGCGCAGCTCGCCGAGCGTGATGTCCTTGCCCACGTTGATATTGCCGAAAAATGAAAACTCGGGCGAGCGCGCGATCTTGTCGTAGACGAGGATGGCTTGTTTGAGCTTGGGGTGATCGGGCGCGACGCCGCTGCGTACGAGCCCGAAGGGCGAGGCGAGCCGCTCGAACATGCCCACGCGCACGGCGCGCCCGGACTTGATCAGGGCTTCGGCGGCGTAGAAGCCGCTCGGGCCGCTACCGACGACGGCAACCTGCAATGGGTTTTCAGGGGTTCCTACGGTATTCATCTACAGACTCTAATACCTCTGGGCACTTCTGTTAGCTCCCTCTCCCGCCCGGGAGAGGGTTGGGGTGAGGGGTGTAAGTATATGATTTTTAAGCCCTCATCCTAACCTTCTCCCGGAGGGAGAAGGGACTTTTCGCAATTTTTTAGAGGCCCCCATCTATCAATACCCTAACTCCGCGCGGCGCGCCTCGGCCGTGGGCAGCGGATCTTGTTTGCTCTCGATCACGGGTAAGCTCGGGGCGCGCTCGGCGTTGATCTCTATCCAATGTTTCAGGTTGTCGGGAATGTCTTCCCCCTCATGGATGGCATGTACCGGACACTCGGGTACGCAGGCGCTACAGTCGATGCAGACCTCGGGATCGATATACAGCATGTCATCGTCCCCATGGAAGCAGTTCACCGGGCAGACCGTGACGCAATCGGTGAAGCGGCACCGGAGACAATTTTCGGTTACGATCGTGGTCATATGGATCTCCTCGCGACGCAGTGATAGTGGTTTATTGTTCCGGCGTTCTAGCTCGGCGCGCATCGCCGCTACGCGGTCTCGCCGCGGAGAAGCAACACCTCGCCGCGGTTCATCTCGAGCGCATCCCCGCTCCAGCGTTGGTAGTGGCCATTGAGATGAGCGGGCGTGACCGGCAGGCCCAGCCGTGACAAATGCAGTAGGTACAGGCGCAGGAACTGCGGCTGATAGCTGCAAGCATAGCTGAAGGTCGGCAGCATCTGCGCGGGCCGCATCGAGACGATGGAACCGCGTTTCATCCCCGCCCCCGTGCGGTTGCCGAGATCGCCGATCACGATGATGGTTCCCGCTAACATGCTGACCCCGGTAAAGTCGCCGGAGTCTCCGCCGATCGCGATCAGACCTTTGCGCATGGCGTGACCGATCTCGTTGCCGGCATTGCCGTGGATGATGATTTCCCCGCCGCGAATGCCGGCCGGACTCCCCCGATAGGCGCTGCCGATCATGTGTCCGGCATTGCCCTTGATGACGATCCGGCCTCCGGACATCTCGGGCGCGACCCAATCGCCGGCGTCGCCTTCGACAAGGATCTCCCCACCCGAAATCCCGGCGCCGAGATGCATCCCGATGCGGCCATGTATCACTATCCGGCCTTCGCTCATCCCCGCGCCGACCAGCTTGACGCGCGCAAGATCACCTTCCACGCGGATTTCACCGCTATAGCTACCCTCGACGCGAAAAAACTCGCCCAGCTCGACGCGTTCGTTCCCGTATTGCAGCGGAAGCTTCGTGATCTCACCGATACTCAAACCGTTGAGCTTCGCTGGCGTGATGACCTCGGCTTCAAGGGGAACTTCCGGTTCGTGCTTGAGTACGAGCTTCAGGCTCATCGTAACTAGGCGTTAGCTTGAAGAAGCTCGTACAGGCCGATCCTGTACTGGCCGAGATCCCCACCGTAATTCCCGGCCGAGATCCGCAAGGCGCCGTTCCCGGAAGCCGCGTTGATGCCAACGCGCATGGCGTCTTGGACCCCCCGCAGTTCGAGCCCATCGATCACGATTTCCAAGACGCAGCCGGCATCAAGGGGGACCTCGGTCGCCGCGGAAAACGCCCGCAAGGTTGGACAGTACGCATCGTTGGTGGAGGCCGGCAGGCCCTTGTAACGCGATCCTACCTTGCTGCCGCTGCGCACGACACCGTTCGGAAACGGCAGAATCACGCCGGGAACGGCACGCATCGCGCTGGCCGCGGCCTCGGCGGTTTCCAAAGTCCGGGTTTGATCCAGGCCGTGGATCAGAAGATTCCCGCCGCCCACCGCGGGCTGGATATTGAAGCGGTCTTCGACCACGAATTCGCCGTCCATCACGGGAATGCGCCAATAACGGCGCCCGTCCAGGGACTTGCCGATCTGATAGCCGTCGCCGAAGAAGCGGAGCTTGCCGCCGACGCTCACGCCCTCGCCCGAGGCGAGACCGTTGAAACACGAGGTGCTCGGGCAGGTCATCACGCACTGGCCGATCCGCTCGAGCAGCCGTTTGCCGGCCCCCTCCAAACTGGTCGAAAACAGCAACACGCTAAGCCCGGGGCGCGCGTCGGGCGTCTCCTCAGTGGACAGCTCCCGCTCGATCCCGGCCTCGCATTTACAGCCGATCACCGAGGTCGCGAATCCGGTCATGGAGCGTGCGGCGGCGAGGGCCCACGCGGGGGTGGCCGCGGTGATGATCACCCGCGCGCCCCACATAGCGAAAGCCTCCGCGAAGGTGTCGATAACCTCGGTGGATTGAATACGCATGGGAGGATTTTATTCTAATTCTTATCGTTCGAGGACCGTCGGTATCACCTGGTGGTGGTGCAGATACCGGTCCGTGACCGCGTAGTTCTCAAAAACAATACTATAGTTATCCTCGAAGAAGGGTTTAATGCTGTTTTCGATCGCGGCATCGTACGCGGGCGCCGTATGCAGGACACGCCCCTCGTGGTCACAGCGGAACTCGTGGTCTTCGATGACCGTGACGCCGTCCTTGATCAGGTAGCGCGGCGTGCTGAACATGCGCTCCTTGTCTTCGTGCTCATCATAAATGGTGATGTCGGCGTCCGCCCCGACGCCGAGATGCCCCTTGTCTTTCAGCCCGAGCGCGCGCGCGGGACCGGCCCGGGTGACGATCGCGATCTCCTCCAGGGTGTACTCGCGGTCGAGCTTGTCGTTCAGCACGGTATTGCGGATCGCCTTTTGATTCACCTTCCCGATCTCTTGGTTGCGAAATTCTCGATCCATGAGCAGCCGGATCAAACGCGGGTACATCATGAAGGAACCGCCGTTGGGATGATCGGTCGATAAGACGATCCGCCACGGATCCTCGGATAACAGGAACAGCTCCAGTCCGATCGCCCACTGCAGCGCGTGCATGTAGGCTTTTTCGTGATAGGTGAAGGGCACGATCCCGCACCCGCTCTCACACTCGGTATCGGCGTTTATCCATTTGTTGCCGCTGATCCCGCGCAACAAGTAGCCGAGGGGCGCATCGGCGGTCATCGCCGTGGCCTTACCGAACATGACCTGGCCGACATCGGCGGTAATATGCGGATGCTTGTTGATGTAGTCCGCGATCTCGGGACCTTTCGAGGTCGGGTTTTTCCCGGGCTCCCCGCCGTAGCTATGGAATTGTACGTGCGCGATGTGTGCCCGCCGACCTTCGGCCGCCCGCATGGTCTCGAGGGTGGTGGTGTAGTTGCCGCTGCGGCCGAGGTTGTTGCAATGAATATGCGGAGGGTGGGGAAGACCGAGATCGTTGACGGTTTCGATAAACGCCTTAATCACGTCCAGCGGCGTGAGATCGAAGTTGTCGATATTCTCGTTGATATCGGTAATGTTCGCGTTGCGGCGTCCCTTCCAAAGCTCATCGCTCCCCGGGTTGACCAACTTAACCGCATACGCCTTGGTCGCGTTGACCCACCAGGCCACCGCTTGGCGAAAGTCCTCGCGCCGCCCTGCTTTAAGCAAATCGTACAAGAAAACGTTGTTCCCGAGGAGCACATAGAACCCCTTGTCGATCACGGGAATGTCGTGAAATTCCTCCAGTACGTGACGAGCGCCGATGGGAGTGACCGCGGCTTCCATCGCCGTCGTATACCCAAGCGCGGCGTAGCGGTAGCCGGTAGCGAAGGTGGAAGGCACCACGCCCCCGGTTCCGGAACGGGTGATCGCCGTGCCGGGATGCACGTCGAGGCGGTGGTCCTCGGGCTGGAGCTTACGCGCGAGATTGACCTTGGGTCCGGCGATATGACAATGGATGTCGATGCCCCCCGGCATGATCACCATGCCGTGCGCGTCGATGCGTTTCGCCGCCGCGGGAACGTCCGCGACGATCTTCCCGTCCTTGATGCAGAGATCCCGGACTGCGCCGTTCACTCCGTTGGCCGGGTCGTAGATCCGGCCATTCGATATCCGTAGCATCGGTACTTGTTTGCCTAAGCCACCTTCCGGTTGGGGTACCGCGTGCGTGTCTCAGTCAGCAGCTCGCGCACCCGGTTCTTGATCGCGATGAGCACCTCTTCGTCGCTCGGATAAGGCGACTCGAAGGCCGGACGCAAAGTAATCGGCACATCGTCCATGCGATACACCGTCCCCGACGTATTGATGCCATAGGTCGAAGTGGTGAAGGCGACCTTGGCCAACTGGGTGGTGTCGGTCGGTTTGGTGTCCAAGGCGATCACGGGGATGCGCTTCAGGTGCTCGATGGCCGGGCGCGGAAAATTGGACCCCGGATCGCTCGCGATGATCATGGCCGCATCGGCGTCGCCACGGGCGAGCAGATCCACCGTCGTGTATTCGCCGGGATTGAAACGCGGATAGCCGCGGCTGAAATTGACCCCGAACGGATAGCCGGTTTGCCAGGAGACGACGTTGTCGGCCCCGGTCACGTTGCCGTGGCCGCGCACGGGCTTGGCCACGAAGTGGGTAAATTCATTCAGGTCCGTGGCGAGTGCCAGCACGGCGCCGGAGTTGAAATGCCGTCCGCGGGTCATCGTCAGCCCCATGCCGAAAAATAAGACCCCGTAACGGCAACTCTTCATCCGCTTTACCAAATCCTCCATGGTCGCCAGGGACACGCCCGTGCGCTCGGCCAGGTTCGGATCGACCTTGCGGCCTTTAACAAACGCACGCAGGGCCCACAAAAGCTCGAAGTCATGTCCTGGCTTGATTTGGATGAAGAGGTCCGCCACCGGCGCACTCGGTGTGCGCCGCACATCGACCAAGACCACGTAGCGGTCTTTCCTGCCGTTGTGGATATACCGTCCTTTCGGGGTGACCGCGTAGCGGGTGAAGTGGCGCGGATGCGATTCCGCCGGGTTACCGCCCCAGTAGATGACCAAGTCCGCGCGGTTCTTGATTTCACCCAAGGTGGCCGTGCTTTCGCCGACGCCTTGGAACGCGATGCCGGAGGGACCGTGGCAAACCGAGGTGGTGGTGTCGATGTTGCCGTGCATGAGATCGCAGATCGCCACCGCTTGGCGCTGGGCCTCGCAGGTGGTGTCGCTCAAGCCGTAGATGATCGGTAGCCGCGCCGCGACGAGGATCTGCGCGGCGGCCTCGACCGCCTCCTCGGTGGTCGCAGCTTTGCCGTCTATTAAGGCGAACGGACGGTCTTCGATGGTATGCTCCGCGAACCAGGCGCGTCCGAGCGTGCACGCGTTCTTGGCCTTAGTGATGCGCTTCGCATCCAGATCGACCGTCAGATCCATGTCGTCGCACACGCAACCGCAAAAGGTGCAGGTGGCATGTTCCACTGTCCGAATATTGTCACTCATATTTTTACCTCGGAAATCCTACGCTCTGTGATCGTTTAATCGGCGCCGGAATAAACGGGCCGGATGGACTGGATTCAAGGGACGGGGCCTTCGACAAGCTCCACGCTGACCTCGAAATTCTTGGACAACGGCATCCCGCTCCCCGCGGTATCGCCGCCCATGAGCTGAGAGCTCGGCGGGCCATAGGCAATAAACAACTTGCCCGCGGGCAGGTCGGTGGGTTTGCGTCCCTTGCAGCGCACGACGGTCTCGCCGATGTCCGTGGCTAAGCGCACCGCGTCGCCCTCTTTTATGCCGAGTCGCGCCATCTCATCGGTGTTCATTTCCACCGTGGAGGTCACTTCCCGATACTCTTTCTTGAGCTTGCCCGCGTTTAATGACGTGCCCTGTTTGTTGTTCCGCCCCGGGACCAGGATCATCATTTCGGCCATAGTCAATAGTTAATCATTACGCCTCGAGAGGGTCGTCTCTCCGGCGCTGGGATGGCCTTCGCAAAGGACTACATTTCGTGATCGCACTTCTAACATTTCCCTGGTAAACCGTCAACGTTCTGCCGCGCCGATCAGGCGAGTCTGTGTTAGGTATCGGAGTCTTGGGTATTATATCATTAACCTCTTGAATGAATTTCCCGCGCTATGCCTGACCCTTCCGCAACCCCGCTATCGGAGCAGACGCTCGGCGCTCAGCACGATGGCCTGACCGTCACCGTCACCGCGCCGGCGCGCCTGCACCTGGGCTTTATCGACATGAGCGGGGATCTCGGACGCCGGTTCGGGGGGCTCGGGTTGACCTTGAGCGGGATCCAGACACGCCTGAGCGTCACGCGCTCGCCGGACATCCAGGCTCAAGGTCCATCGGGCGGGCGCGCGGCGGAGTGCGCGCGGATGCTGCTGCGGACCTTGGGCTTGAAGGGCGGGGTGTCGATCGCTATCGAGGAGGCGATCCCGGAACACGTGGGTCTCGGTTCGGGAACCCAATTGGCGTTGGCGATCTGCTCCGCGTTCGTACGCCTGTTCGATCTCGATAGTGGTTTGTATCAGCTTGCAAAACTCGCCGAGCGGGGAGCGCGCTCGGGGATCGGCCTGGCTGCGTTCGAGAGCGGCGGATTTCTTGTCGACGGCGGTCGTGGACCCGCGACAGTGCTGCCGCCGGTGTTGTGTCAGGTCGCGTTTCCGCCGCCATGGCGGATCCTGCTCATTTCGGATCAAGCCCGGACCGGGTTGAACGGCAGCGAGGAGGCCGCGGCATTTAAACAGATGCCGCCGATGGCCACGCAGGTATCGGCGCATCTTTGCCGGGTGCTGTTGGTGCAGGTCCTACCGGCCTTGGCCGAGCATGACTTCGAGGCCTTCGGCGCCGGAATCACTGCGATTCAAGAGGCGGTCGGTGACTATTTCGCCCCCTACCAGGGCGGCCGTTATAGCAGTCCGCGAGTCGCGGAGGTGTTGCGCTGGTTGCAGGACGAGGGCCTGCGAGGGGTGGGACAAAGTTCCTGGGGCCCGACCGGATTTGCGCTCGTCGACAGCGCTTCTCGCGCGCACGGCCTATGGCAACGGGCCACCCAGCAGTGGGGAGCGCCCTTAGGCTTCTCGGTCTGCGGCGGGCGCAATAGCGGTGCCGAGATCGGCGTGCGTAGAAAGGCCGCGTAATGTCAAGACCGAAGCGGCGCAGGCCGCGACCATAAGCCCGCAGCGGAATATTATAGAGAAATAAAACATGAAAGACCCCTATTTATTACACATGTTCAACCCGACGAAGAACGTGAGCCCGTTCGATGTCAATATGGCCTATGAGGCAGAGTTCAACGGCGTGATCCCCTATACCAACGTTACCCTGGAGGATATCCACGCGTTGACCCAAGACACGATATTTTCTCGCAGCCCCACCGGCGTGAAGCGGACCGGTATCTTTCTCGGGGGCCGCGACTTCGGGCTCGCGATCGATATGTTGGAGGAGGCGAAAAAGGCCATGGTGCCTCCTTTCGAGGTTTCCGTATTCGCCGATCCGAGCGGGGCGATCACCACGGCCGCGGCGCTCATGGCCTGCGTGGAAGCGGCGCTTAAAAAGAAAGGCCGCGCGCAGGGATTGTCCGGCGCCAACGTCTATGTCTTCGGCGGGACGGGACCCGTCGGTGTATGCGCGGGAATATTGGGATCGCAGAGTGGCGCGAATATGTTTCTCGCGAGCCAGCGGGGTGCCGACGCCGCCATGAAGGCGGCGGCGCCCTACAACGAACGTTACGGTGTCAAACTTCAGGGCGCCGACAGCAGCAATGACGCGGCCATACGCGCGTTCCTACCGCGGGCCCATGTGGTCGTCGGCGCCGCTAAGGCCGGATTTCAAGTCCTGTCGCGCGATCAGCTCGCGACCGCGTCTGAGCTTCTGGTGGCAGCCGACGTGAACGCGGTGCCCCCGGCCGGGATCGAGGGCGTCGGCGTCAATGACAAGGGCAAGGCGCTTGAATCGACTCCGGCCAAGGCCCTCGGCATCGGCGCCTTGGCGATCGGCAATGTCAAATACCAGGTTCATTATCGCCTGTTTCAACTCATGATTCAGGCCGAGAAACCGGTGTATCTGGATCACATCAAGGCATTTGAAATAGCCCGGGAGATCGCCGCTGGCTGAGTCCGCCTACCTCATCATCGGCCAATCGGGCCGGGCTCTCGCCCAGTCCGCGCAGCGGAGCCGTGCCGCGGTGCATGTGGTCGATCTTTTCGCCGACCGCGATACACATGCGTTCGCGCGGACCGCAGCGCGCGTTCGTCCGGGACCCCAAGGTTTCGATCGTGAGACCTTGTACGGCTCGATCGAAAGGGTGGGCGCGCGCGATCGGATCGCAGGCGTGGTCGCCGGCAGCGGTTTCGAGCAGGACCCAACGTTGTTGGACGCTCTGCCGGCGGGCGCCGAGTTCCTCGGTAACGCGGCGGAGATTGTGCGTAGTGTTAAAGAGCCTGCGATATTTTTCGCCGCCCTTTCGCGGTTGGGGATCCCGTATCCGGAAACACGTTCGAGCCCCGCCGGCGACTTGCGCGGGTGGTTACGGAAGCGCATCGGCGGCTCGGGCGGCATGCACGTCCTGCCTCTCGGACCGGATGGCCAATGTCCGCCGGGGTATTTTTTACAGCGCGCCGTCGCCGGGCGGGTCCATTCGGTGGTCTTCGCGGCGAACGGCCGAGAAGCGGCGATCATCGGCTATAACGCGATTTTCCAGGAGCCTGGCAGGTTCACATATCGTGGCGCGATCGCGGATCGAAGTTTACCCGGGCGTGTGCGTACGGATCTGGCGGAGGTCGTCCCGGCGCTTACAGCGGCGTTTGGCTTGCGCGGTCTTTGCGGCGCGGACTTCATTGTCGATGATGACGAACGCTGGGCTCTCCTCGAGATCAACCCGCGTCCGACCGCGAGCTTTGAATTGCACGAGAGGGATGGCTCATTATTCACTGTCCACGTCGATGCCTGCCGCGGGCGATTGCCGGTCGGGATTAGCGCGCAAGAAAACAAGATCGCTGCGGTGCGGGTTCTCTACGCGCCGCATGCGCTGCAGATCCGGCATCCATGGCCCCGCTGGAGCCGCGATCGGCCGGCAACGGGTTGGCGCGTGCGCGCCGGGGAGCCGATCTGCACGGTGCACGCGGCGGGGTGTGAGCCGGGCGCTGTGATGGGGCTCCTGGATACACGATGTCAAAAGTTGCTGGCGCTGCTAACAGCAGACAGGAAACGGGGTGATGGCCTCCACTAGAACGATAAATGGGAATTCCATGAACAAGCAACCCAGTGTGAATGGTTTAGCGCAACCTTTGGTGCAAGCTCTGATCGCCGATGCCGTGGCGCTGAGATTGGCGGTGGACACCTTAACGAACGGGACTGTCGTTGTGGACGCCGGAATCGCGGTTTTGGGCGGGATCGAGGCCGGACGGCGAATCGCCGAGATCTGTCTGGGCGGCCTCGGGCGGGTCAGTATCCGCGCCGGGGGAGACTTTTCCCATTCGCCGTGGCAGCTTGATGTGGTTACCTCGAACCCGGTGCTGGCCTGCTTGGCGAGCCAATACGCGGGGTGGAGCCTAGAATACGGGGAGGGCAAGGGCGCCTTTAAAGCGTTGGGATCGGGTCCGGCCCGGGCCATCGGCAGCCACGAGCCCCTGTTTCAAGAGCTCGGGTATCGAGACGCTTTCGACAAGGCCTGTTTGGTCTTGGAGGTCAAGGAACGGCCTCCGGTCGAAATCGCCGAGAAAGTCGCGAGCTCCTGCGCCATCAAACCTCAGGACCTGACCTTTATCCTCACACCCACCACGAGCCTATGCGGGGCGGTGCAAGTCGTAGCGCGCTCCCTCGAGGTGTCGTTGCATCGGGTGCACACGCTTGGCTTCCCGCTGTCCGCGATCGTCGATGGCATAGCGACGGCGCCGGTCTGTCCACCGTCCAACGACTTCATTGTAGCGATGGGCCGCACAAACGATGCGATCATGTACGGGGGCTACGTCAAGCTCTTTGTCGATTGTGGCGACAGCGAGGCGGAGGATCTGGCGCACAAGCTGCCGAGCAGCTCCTCGCGTGACTACGGGAAACCTTTTGCCGCGATTTTTAAGGATTACAAGTATAATTTCTACGCGATCGATCCGGGGCTGTTCAGCCCGGCGCGGATCACGATAAGCTCGGTCCGGACCGGAAAGACCTACCACGGCGGCAAATTCAACGAAGCCTTGCTCGATCAGTCCTTTTCTTAATTTCTATGCCCTGCGTGGCTATTGTCACGGATGATCCCGGTTGGCACGGGGCGGTATTGAAACGCGCCCTCGAAGCGCGGGGTTTCGAGTGCCGCACCGTGTCCCTGACGGAATGCCGGTTCGATCTCAATCGTCCGAAGCCGGTCGTCATCCCCGGATTCGAACGTGAGCCGCCCGCGGGAGTGTTCATACGCGGTGTCCCCGGGGGCACCTTGGAACAGGTCATCCTGCGGCTTGATCTCCTCCATGCCCTGCGGGAGCTCGGAGTCGTGGTTTACAACGATGGGCGCGCCATTGAGCGTACGGTCGACAAAGCGATGACCAGTTTTTTGCTCAAACGAGCCGGGATCCCGACGCCGGACACCTGGGTGCTCGAAACCGAGTCGGAAGCGCGCGCGTTGGTCGAACGCGAGCTGGCGAGACATACGCCGCTGGTGATGAAACCCTTGTTCGGCTCCCAAGGGGCCGGTGTCACCTTGGTCGATCGCGCCGAGGCCTTACCGGATCCGGAAGCCTTCGGCCAGGTGTATTACCTCCAGAGATATATCGACAGCCGCGACAGCGCATGGCGCGATTGGCGGGTGTTGGTGATTGATGGCCACGCCGTGGCGGTGATGCAGCGCCGCAGCGCGCACTGGATCACCAATCGGGCGCGCGGGGGCCGTTGCCTTGCCGTCCCTCTCGATGCGCCGCTGGCCATGCTGGCCGAGGAAGCCGCGCGGGCGGTGGTCATCGATTACGCAGGCGTCGATTTGATGCAGGACCAAGACGGACGTTTCTTGGTCACCGAGGTCAATAGCGTTCCGGCCTGGCAGGGCCTGCAAGGCGTCACGAGCTTCGATATCGCCGAGCGGCTCGTGGACCATTTTCTGGCGTGCATGGACGCGGTCCGGCCCCGCCATGGGGTGCGTTCATCATGATCCGGATCGCTGCGCCTGCGGTCGCCGAGGTTTGGCTTTGGAGCTGCCGGCTGGATCTCGAGGTGTTGAAGCCGGGCAACGTCAGCGTGCAGGCGCCTGGGCACGGAATGAGCGCCGCCGATTTTATTCGTAGTGCCGAAGCGGCGGCGCCGTTGCTCTGCGCGCAGGATTTGAGCGTTGGCGAACGCATCCTGCGTAGCATTGAAGCAACGCAGCGGGCCGTCGGATGCAACACCAATCTCGGCATCGTGCTGCTATGCGCGCCGCTGGTGCATTCTGTCCTCACGGAATCGCCGGAAGGGCGGCTGCGGCCGCGGCTCGTGGCAGTACTGCGCTCGCTGACACAGGATGACACAAGTCGGGTCTTTGCCGCGATCGCGCTGGCCGCGCCCGCGGGGCTTGGCCGGCGTGAGCGTTACGATGTGCGCAGCGATCCTACCCTTAGCTTGCGCGCAGCGATGACCGAAGCTCAGACCTGGGATAGGATCGCCTTCCAATACGCCAACGATTTTATCGAGATTTTTGACATCGGCGTGCCCTGTATCGAGCGCTACATCAAGCCAGGGTGCAACGACGCGATGGCGCTCCAGTGGGCGACCGTGGGCTGTTACTTACATTTTCTGGCCGCGTTCCGGGACAGCCATATCGAGCGCAAATACGGATCGGCACGGGCCGAAGCAGTGCGCCGAATTGCAAAAGAAGTAGCATCCCGGTTCAAGGCGTGCGAAAATTTAATCAATGCAATGCCTTTGTTGCAGGAATTCGATAATAATTTAAAACGGGAGGGGCTCAATCCCGGGACCAGCGCCGATCTGACCGTGGCGAGCCTGCTAGCGTTCCATTTAGAATACCTCCTGGCGGGGCTCAATCGCGATCAGAGTTGCGGCTACAGTAGCTCGGTAATGGGGTGAGCTCCTTTTCCGTAATAAATAAGGTGGCAAGCGATGTCTATCTTCAGAACACTTGTCGGACAAACTTCAACTGGAGAAGTAATAGGAGCTAAAACTATGGCAGTCGTTGACAGAGTATTAGTGGGGGAATCCTTAGTCGGGGATGGCAACGAGATCGCGCACGTCGATCTCATCATGGGACCGCGGGGCAGCGCCGCCGAGGCCGCGTTCTGCAATGCCTTGAGCAACCAGAAGGACGGGCACAGCACCTTGCTGGCGGTGGTATCGCCAAACTTGCCGTGTAAACCCAACACCATCCTTTTTAACAAGGTCACCATCAAGGGCGCCAAGCAAGCCGTGCAGATGTTCGGTCCGGCGCAACGCGCGGTGGCCATGGCCGTCGTTGATTCGGTCCAAAGCGGTATTATCCCCGCGAGCGAGGCGGAGGATATCTTCATCTGCGTGGGCGTGTTCATTCACTGGGAAGCCGAGGACAACAAGAAAATCCAGGATTTCAACTACCAGGCGACCAAGGAATCCATCGAACGTGCGGTCAAGCGTTTGCCGAAGGCGATGGACGTCGTCGCCAAGAAGAATACGGCACACCCCTTTGCTGACCACGTGTAACGGGTAGCCGTGGTCTTCCCCACACGGCGTTGATTGTGACATGCCTCGGTAGCCAATACCGGGGCATGTTTTTTCCGAGATGCCGCGCATCTTCGTGTGCGAGTATATTACCGGCGGCGGGCTCGCGGGCGAGGCGCTCCCGGTCGCGCTCGCCGCGGCGGGTGATTCAATGTTACGGGCACTCCTCGACGATCTCCGCGCGATCCCCACCGTCAAGACGGCGACCACACGTGACCCACGTCTCGTATCGTTGGATCCCGACATCGAGACCCAGGTCATTTTGCCTCAAGGATCGGTTTGGGAGCGCTGGGAGCAATGTATCGAGGCTGCCGATGCCGTATGGCCAATCGCACCCGAGACGGGGGGTGTTTTAGAGCGTTTGAACCGCTGCGTGCTCGATAAAAACCGGATCTTGATCGGGTGCCATCCTCAAGCGGTCCAGGTTACGGCTAGCAAGTTTCGCACGGCGCGCGAGCTTAAGAGGCATCATATACCGGTGGTGGAAACTGCGTACCTGAACACGGAATTGCCCTCAAGCGATGGCGGTTGGGTAATCAAACCGGACGATGGCGCTGGGTGTGAAGAAACCTATTATTTCCGGCGCGCGGAGGACGTCATCAGTTCCGGAAAGTGGACCCATGGTTTAATTCTGAATACCCCGCCGTTTACGGCTGGCACTTTAGCATTGGGGTTTCCAAAGGGGAGTAGTGCAACTCTCCCCTTCGGTCTAGGGCGGGGCTCATACCCCGCCCGCGAAGTAAAATTGATTGTTCAGCCGTATATACCCGGGATCCCGGCCAGTCTGAGCGTGCTGTGCTATGATGGATCGCACAGCTTACTCGCATGCAACGCGCAGCGAATACAGATAACCAATCACCGGCTCGTATATTCTGGCGTGGCGGTCAATGCGCTAGCGCATCGCCGGCATGAGTTCGAGGAATTGGCAAGCCGAATTCTGGAAGCGATGCCGGGGCTGCGGGGCTATATAGGGATCGACCTCGTGATCACGGAGTCGGGTCCCATCGTGATGGAGATCAATCCGCGCCTCACAGAGGCGTACGTGGGTTTGCGGCAGTCTCTGCAGTTTAATCCCGCCGCACGGGTGGTGGATGCCTGTATGCGGATCCCGGTGCGGTAAGCGCGTATTCGTCTCGTGGCGCAGAATAGATTTTATTTCGCGGGCGGGGTATGAACCCCGCCCTTGACCAAAGGGGAGAGTTGCACTACTCCCCTTTGGAAACCCCAATGCTAAAGTGCCCACGGCGGGGTATTCAGAATCAGGTGCAGGACCCGATGGCAGCAAATGCATACATGGGGTGGGACTTTGGCGGAGCGCACCTCAAGGTGGCTAAGGTGGGAAACGGTGGACGCCTTCTCGGGGTCAAACAAATTCCGTGCCCCTTATGGCAGGGCTTGGATGTTTTCGATCAGGCGCTCGGGTCGGTGGTCAATGAGTTCCACGGGGACGCACATGCGGTGACCATGACTGGCGAGCTCGCAGACATCTTCCCTAATCGCTGCGAGGGTGTGCGGCGCTTGTTGGAACGGTCGATGGCGGTCCTCGGCGATGTCCCGTTCAGCGTGTACGCGGGGAAGGCCGGTTTCGTCGCCGCGGCGGACTCCGCGCGCTATTGTTTCGAGATCGCATCGGCCAATTGGCATGCAAGCGCGCACCTCGCGGCAAGGTATTGTGATTGCGGGATCTTGGTGGATATCGGCAGTACAACCACCGATATCGTCGAGTTCAGCCGGGGCAACGTTTGTTTTCGCGGTTACACAGATGCTGAAAGGCTCGGCAGTGAGGAGCTGGTGTACACCGGTGTCATACGAACTCCGGTTTTTGCCGTGGTGTCGCGGGCGCCGTTTCGGGGCGAATGGCAGTCCGTCACCGCAGAGCGTTTCGCGACCATGGCCGATGTCTACACGCTTACCGGCGACTTGCATAAATCCGCATTGGAGTTTCTGGGACCGCGTGAGACCGCCGACGGCGGGGGTAGCGACATCGAGGCGTGTGCGCGGCGCCTGGCGCGGATGCTAGGGCGCGATGCCGATGCAGGTGAACCGGATAAATGGCGTGGGCTGGCACGTTATATTGCCGGGGTGCAGCGGGATCGGATCCAGCAGGCCCTGGAGCGCATGTTTTCCAGACGGCCCGCCGCGCAGGCCCTACCCTTGGTCGGCGCCGGGGTCGGTCGATTTATTGTCCGTGATCTCGCGCGGCAATTGAACCATCGATACATCGATTTCTCCAGCTTGTTGCCCGAAGCCGGCGCCTACGCGGAAGGAGCGGCCCTATGCGCACCTGCCGTTGCCGTCGCGTATCTCATCCAGGATCATTCATGGGTGCGAGCATAGAGGAGCTTAATTATACGCAGGATACCGGGGCGGTGTTTGCTGCGCTTGCCGACCGGCCGTGGTCGATCTTTCTCGATAGCGGCGCTTACGGTGGTGAGCGCGCCCGGTACGATATTTTTTCGGCTGAACCCTCGGTAACCCTGACGACTCGGGGTCTTCGGACTGAAATCAAGACTCCGCGCGGGCTCGTGATCTCGGAAGAGTGTCCCTTCGAGTTGGTCAAGCGATCGCTGGGAGATCCGCGTCCCGCGCCGATGGGTCTCCCGTT
The DNA here is from genome assembly GCA_043673815.1 of Chromatiales bacterium. Lineage (GTDB taxonomy): Bacteria > Pseudomonadota > Gammaproteobacteria > JACCXJ01 > JACCXJ01 > USCg-Taylor. The sequence continues at coordinate 5,001 of JBIMKD010000182.1, read as the reverse complement.
CGCCGGCGGGGCCATGGGCTATTTCGGCTATGACCTGGCGCGGCGGCTAGAACGCCTGCCGGTCATGGCGGCAGCCGATTTGGATGTGGCCGATATGGCCGTCGGTATCTATGACTGGGCGGTGGTGGTCGATCATGTCGAGCGGCGAAGCTTTTTGGTCGCCTCGGATCACGGTTCCCGCGCTGCGTTGCTCGAGATACGAGCGGCATTAGGGCGCTCGGTGAGCGACACCGTCAGACGGTCGTTTGGGGTTGTCTCGCCGGTGCACTTCAATATGACCCGGCACGAGTACGGCCGCGGCTTTCAGCGTATCAAGCGCTACCTCCTTGAGGGGGATTGTTATCAAGTCAATTTTGCTCAGCGCTTTTCCGCCTGCGTAGAGGGCGATCCCTGGCTTGCCTATCGTGCGCTCCAGTACCTCAATCCCGCGCCGTTTTCGGCTTACCTGCGCCTGCCCGATCTGGTGGTGCTAAGCTCGTCGCCCGAGCGGTTTCTGCACGTGCGCGACGGCGTAATCGAGACGCGGCCCGTCAAGGGCACGCGCCCGCGGTCGGCGAGCAAGCTTCGCGACCAAGCGCTGGCGGAGGAGCTCCGCATGAGCGCGAAGGATCGCGCCGAGAATCTAATGATCGTCGATCTGTTGCGTAACGATTTAGGCAAGAGCTCGATGCTAGGATCTGTCAAGACCCCGGCGTTGTTCGAGGTGGAAAGCTTCGCCACCGTGCACCATCTCGTCAGCACCGTGACCGGGCGCTTAGAGACCGGACGGCATGCGCTCGATTTACTCGCCGGCTGCTTTCCGGGCGGATCGATCACCGGAGCGCCCAAGCTACGCGCGATGGAGATCATCGAGGAGCTAGAGCCGCATCGCCGCAACGTTTACTGCGGCGCCATCGGGTACATCGGCTTTGACGGCGGCATGGACACCAACATCGCCATCAGAACACTGGCGATCAAAGATGACTGGATCTACGGCTGGGCAGGCGGAGGCATCGTCAACGATTCCGAGGCGAGCGCCGAATACCAGGAATCCTTGGACAAAGCCGAGGCCATGCTGAAGCTCTTGAGCGCCGCGCCCGCGACCCATGTGGGTGGTTAAGTTAGGCGGCAGCCTAGCATGGGCGAGCGAGCTACCGCGGTGGCTCAGCGCGCTAGTCGAAGAGGCTGGGGGGAGAGCGATCATCGTGCCGGGGGGCGGGCCGTTTGCCGACCAGGTGCGCCGTGCCCAATCCGAGTGGAAGTTTTCGGATGAGGCCGCGCACGCGATGGCGGTGCTTGCGATGGAACAGTTCGGTCTGATGATGACGGGAATCGAACCCCGTCTTGCGCCAGTGCGGGATCGGGCGCAAATCGCGAATGCGCTCGCCTCGGGGCGCGTCGCGGTGTGGCTGCCGCGGGATATGATGCGGGGGCAGGATGGAATTCCGCGCTGCTGGGGCGTGACCTCCGATAGTCTTGCCGCTTGGTTGGCCCATACGCTCGCCGCTCGGCATCTGCTGTTGGTTAAATCGGTACCGGCGCGGCCAGGGGATAGGGAGGTGTCGGAGTTGGTGCGCGAGGGAATCGTGGACGCGGCATTGCCTGGGCTTCTCAGGGATGCATCGTACACGACGTGGTGGGTCGATCGCTCACACTACTCGAAGATCGGCGCCATCATATAGGAACGGTACGGGCTTGGAAGCCGCGTCGTTTACGCGCTGTGACGGCGCTAGGGTATCCGAGGACGCGCGGTTTAAGGAAACCTCTAATATTAAAATCAATTATTTACATCCCTCACCCTAGCCCTCTCCCAGTGGGAGAGGGTATTTTTAGGTTCCCTTAATACGTTCTCGCGCCCGATCGAGATTAACATACGGGAAGAGGGTTCACCGGCATACCGATTGCTGTGCATAAAATCTCATGACCACGCTGTTTCCGATCATACTTGCGGGGGGCGGCGGGACGCGCCTTTGGCCGCTATCCCGTGAGCAGTACCCGAAACAGTTTTTGAAGCTCGGGAGCGCGGCGACGTTATTGCAGCAGACGCTGCGGCGGCTGGATGGTCTGGCTTCGCTGCCGGACAGCGCCTCCTGTTCTCTGACATTGCCGCCGCCGATCGTCGTATGTAACGAGGACCACCGGTTTCTCGTGACCGAACAGGCCTCTCAGGTGGGGGTGGAGCCAAGCCGCATTATGCTCGAGCCGGTGGGCCGCAACACGGCGCCCGCGCTTACCTGTGCCGCACTGGTGTGCCAAGCGCGCAGCCCCGAGTGTGTCGTCCTCGTGATGCCGGCCGACCATGTTATTCAAAACCCCGAGGGGTTTTGCCGGGCCGTTCTCAAAGGCATCGGATTGGCCCAGGATGACTATTTAGTCACCTTCGGGGTAGCGCCCACCAAACCCGAAACCGGATACGGATACATCGAGCGCGGCGCGGAGATCGATACGGGTCGCGATGCAATCGCTACGCACAAAGCCTTTCACGTAGAGGCCTTTGCCGAAAAGCCCGGCGAGGAACGCGCGCAATTTTATATCAACGCCGGGAATTATCTCTGGAACAGCGGGATCTTCATGATGAAGACGTCGCAGTGGCTTCAAGCCATCGGGCATTACCGGCCGGATATTTTGGCCGCGTGCGAGCGCGCCTGTGGCGAGGCGCAACTCGACGGCGGTTTTTATCGTATCCAGCGCCAGGCTTTCGAAGCCTGTCCCAGCGATTCGATCGATTACGCCGTGATGGAGAAGGTTTCCGGCGACTCTTTCTTCCGCACCGCAATGGTGCCACTCGATGCAGGGTGGTCGGATGTCGGGGCCTGGTCGAGTCTGTGGGACATTGCCGAGCGTGATAGCGACGGTAATGCTGTTTTTGGCGATGTCTGCGCGCTCGATGCGCGGAACAACTTGTTGCTGTCGGAATCGCGTCTCCTCGCCGTGCTCGGGTGTGATGATCTGGTCGTCGTGGAGACCGCGGATGCCGTGCTCGTGCTCCCCAAAGACAAGGCCCAGGGGGTGAAGCAGGTGATCGTGTGGATGCAGGAACACGCCCGGGAAGAGCGCGTGAATCACCGCCGCGTCTACCGGCCTTGGGGAAGCTATGAGAGCATCGACCAGGGAGAGCGGTTTCAGGTCAAGCGCATCGTCGTGCAGCCCGGCGCGAAGCTGTCGCTGCAGATGCACCATCACCGCGCGGAGCACTGGATCGTCGTCAAGGGCACGGCGTGCGTCATGCGCGGGGAGGAGGAATTCCTGCTGACGGAGAATCAATCGACGTATATCCCCCTCGGCGTCCAGCACAGACTGGAAAACCCCGGGACGATCCCGCTCGAGATCATCGAGGTGCAATCGGGTGCGTACCTGGGCGAAGACGATATCGTCCGCTTCGCGGACGCATACCATCGCGTGTAGCGGTCAGTTCCTCGCCAATTTTTCTAGAATATGGAGCCTACTACATGAATAGACCGGTAAAAAAAGCAGTCTTCCCGGTGGCCGGTCTAGGGACACGTTTCCTCCCGGCGACGAAAGCCAATCCGAAAGAGATGCTGCCCATCGTGGACAAACCGCTCATTCAATATGCCGTCGAAGAAGCGGTAGCGGCGGGCGTGACGGAGCTCGTATTCATTACCGGCCGCAATAAACGTGCGATAGAGGATCATTTCGACAAGGCTTATGAGCTGGAAGCCGAGCTGAAGAAACACAATAAGACCAAGATGCTGGATCTCGCCACCAACATTCTCCCGCCGGGCGTATCCTGTATCTATATTCGCCAACCCGAAGCCTTAGGGCTCGGTCACGCTGTCCTTTGTGCTAAACCCGTGATTGGCAAAGAACCGTTTGCCGTCGTCCTCGCCGATGACCTGATCGACGGTAATCATGCCGGCTGCCTTTCGCAGATGGTCGATCTGTATTCGCGCTATAACTGCGGGGTCCTCGCCGTCGAACCCGTACCGCAAGAGGAGACCGGCAGATACGGCATTGTGGTCTCTCAAGCCATTGAACCACGGGTCGGCAAGGTACACAGCATCGTCGAGAAACCCCGGCCCGAGGACGCTCCTTCGAACCTCGCGGTGGTCGGCCGTTACATTCTTACGCCCGACATCATGGCGGTCCTCGAACACACGGCAGAGGACGCTCGCGGCGAGATTCAACTCACAGACGCCATCGGGAAGCTTCTCGCAAAGAAAACCGTCCTGTCGTTGGAGTTCGAAGGGAAACGCTACGATTGCGGGTCGAAACTCGGTTTTCTACAAGCGACGGTAGGGTATGCGCTAAAACACCCGGAGGTGAGCGCCGATTTCAAAAAGCACCTCGAGTTCCTTGTCGATCACGATCCTCTCTACTAAACGGGTATTGCGAGCTAGTATACTGCCTCACTAAATGCCAATCCATATGAATTCGCCCTTGAGGGGTATTCACTTAACTGGACTTACCCCTACAGATTGTGTTCGGACCTAGTGACGAGTTGCGCGAAGGTAGTGGGACCGATAGTACTGTCTGTTCCACCAGCCTGAAGAAGAGCTTTCCTCGACGCTTCGATGTCCGGGGTTGAATCGGAACGTGAACTCGTCGAGGTAGTAGTCCAAATGATCCCGCGAGACGGCCCTTTGATGTGTGCCCAGAAGCCACCGCTTAAGCAGTGAGGCCACCCGGTGCACCCGCGGCAGGAGCGTCGAGGCCGTCTTCCCACTGCCGCTGATCACCTTGACTTGTGCTTGTACCCTCGGTTCTTCAGTCCCTCGTAGTCCTCCCACCCGTCGGTGACCACCGTGGTTGCTGGCTCGACGGCCTCGTTCACGAAGGACAGGAGGCTGCGCGAGGAGGCGTCGGGAACCCGCCGCATTCGGACCCGTCCAATGCGCTCTCCATCGACCTGAGCCGCTATCACGACCAGCGCCTTGTTCCCTAGCCCGACTTAGCGGATTCGTGGGGTATCAAGAGCCTAAGTGCTTGATATAGCTCACAGGGACCTCAATAGGTCTGCACTACATAGCCGTGGCTGACGTCACCTCAGCGGCGCTGATTTTC
>JBIMKD010000181.1:0-32174 GCA_043673815.1 Chromatiales bacterium | reverse complement strand
CGGGGGGCGCCGCGCCGTCGGCGACGATGAGCACCTCCGAGGGCCCGGCGATCATGTCGATCCCAACCTCTCCGAACACCACCGCCTTTGCCGCGGCGACATAACTATTCCCCGGCCCGACGATCTTATCGACACGTGGGACGGTCTCGGTCCCATAGGCGAGCGCCGCGATCGCCTGGGCCCCGCCCACCGTGAACACCCGATCGACCCCCGCAATGGCCGCCGCCGCGAGCACGATCGGTTCGAGCTTGCCCTCGGGCGCGGGCACCACCATGACGATCTCGTTCACGCCCGCGACTTTAGCGGGAATGACGTTCATCAGAACCGACGAGGGATAGGCCGCCTTGCCGCCTGGCACGTAAACACCGGCCCGATCTATCGCTGTCAGTCGCTGCCCCAACACCGTTCCATCGTCCTCCCGATAGCTCCAGGAAGCCTGTTGTTGCTGTTCATGGTAGCGGCGAATGCGGTCGGCCGCGGTCTCCAGGGCATCCCGTACGCGCGACTCACAGGAAGCCAGCGCGTTGCGTAGCTGCTCGTCGGAGAGCGCGAGATCGCTCGGGCCAGCCACCGGCCGGCGGTCGAACTTCACAGTGTATTCGATGAGCGCGGAATCGCCGCGCCGGCGCACATCGTCGACGATCGCGCGCACGCTCTCGGCGATCTCGCGGTCGGCGGAAGTATCGTGGCCTAAGAGAGCGCTAAGCTCATCATCAAACTGCGGGTCTGCCGTGTCTAGGCGTCGAATATTCATAAGCAAAACTCGTTAGCGCTCACGCTCACTCATAGGGCCAGCTTGCGATCCGTCGCGGTCTTATCCACCGCCGCCGAAAGCTCCGCGATGAGCGCCTTCACCGCGGTGTGTTTCACCTTCATCGCGGCTTTGTTGATTATCAGCCGTGCACTGATCTCCGCAATTGTCTCCAGCACCACCAATCCGTTTGCCTTAAGCGTGTTGCCGGTATCTATTAAGTCCACGATGCAGTCGGCCAATCCAACCAAGGGCGCGAGCTCCATCGATCCATAAAGATGTATAACCTCGACCTGGTCTCCCCTCTGCGCGAAATGCCGGCGCGTCGTCTGCACGTATTTCGTCGCGACGCGCAGCCGGCCGGCGCGCGGCAGAGGTTCGGCCTTCCCCGCGACCACGAGCTTGCAGCGTGCGATATCGAGGTCCAACGGCTCATAGAATCCCTCGCTCCGGTATTCCAGCAACACGTCCTTTCCGGCGACACCGAGATCGGCGGCGCCGTAATTGACGTACGTGGGCACATCCGCGGCGCGCACGATCACTAGGCGTAGCTCTCGATCCTTGAGCGGGATCACGAGACTGCGCGAGGTCTCCGGGTCCTCTGCGGATTTGATTCCCATGCGATCGAGGAGGATACGGAACTCCGAGAGAATACGGCCCTTCGACACCGCGATGGCCAACGTCGATCCGCGATCGACGCCCCGAACGGGTCCCGCTTGAGGCCTCAGTTCGATCATTGGATGTGCCACCGCTTCTTAATTCGGTACGCGACGGATGCGGGCCCCGAGTTGAGCCAACTTCTCCTCGATGGTCTCGTAGCCTCTGTCAATGTGGTAGATCCGGTCCACCACGGTTTCTCCGCGGGCCACCAAACCGGCAAGCACGAGACTCGCGGAAGCCCGCAGATCGGTTGCCATGACGGGTGCGCTCGCAAGGTGTTTAACGCCGCAGGTAATTGCAGTATTGCCCTCCAAGCGGATGTTTGCACCCATGCGCTGGAGTTCCAGCACGTGCATGAAGCGATTTTCGAATACCGACTCCGTGATGGCCGCGGTACCTTCGGCAATGCAATTCATTGCCGTAAACTGCGCCTGCATGTCGGTCGGGAACCCTGGATACGGTGATGTGTAGATATCGATAGCCTTTGGTTTCCCGTTTGCCATGCCAAGCGTGATCCAATCGAGGCCGGTCTCGATTTCGGCCCCGGCCTCGGCCAATTTCGTCAACACGGCTTCGAGCAAATGCGGGCGGGTGTTTTTCAGTTTCACCTGTCCTCCCGTCATCGCCGCCGCAGCGAGGTAGGTACCCGTTTCGATGCGGTCAGGCATGATATTGTGCTTGGTACCATGGAGGTTTTCCACACCTTCTATGACAATAGTATCGGTGCCTGCTCCGTCAATCCTGGCCCCCATTCCGATGAGACAGTTCGCTAAGTCCACCACCTCCGGCTCGCGCGCCGCGTTACCGATCACGGTGGTCCCCTGCGCCAGCGTCGCCGCCATCATCAAATTTTCGGTGCCGGTTACGGTCACCATGTCCAGCATGAGGTGCACGCCCTTGAGCCGTTCAGCGCTGGCACGAACATAGCCACCTTCCACCGAGATCTGCGCTCCCATGGCGCTCAAGCCGTGAAGGTGTATATTGACCGGCCGAGAGCCAATCGCGCAACCGCCCGGCAAGGAGACATCGGCGCGGCCGTAACGCGTCAGCAGCGGCCCCAGGACCAAAATCGATGAACGCATGGTGCGGACCAGTTCATAAGGAGCGAAAAACTCCTTGATCGTGGTGGCATCCACCTCGATGTTCATGTGCTCATCGACCATGAGCTCGACCCCCATGCGGCCCAGCAACTCCATGGTCGTGGTGATGTCGCGGAGGTGGGGAACATTGCCCACCGTGACGGGGTTGTCCGCGAGCAAGGTCGCCGCAAGGATAGGAAGCGCGGCGTTCTTAGCGCCCGAGACGCGGATCTCTCCCTGCAGCGGCACGCCTCCCGTGATAATGAGCTTATCCATGTCAGCGCATGGTGCTTGGGATGTGCTCGCTACTAGCGCGCATCGTGACGTCCCCATTCAACCGAGACGGCAGGGTGAGACGCCCGACGCTACGGCGGCCTCGAGGCTGCCCACTCCTCGGGTGTGTAAGTGCGCATCGATAATGCGTGGATCTCGGATTCCATTTTGGTCCCGAGACCGGCATACACCAAGCGGTGGCGTTGCAGCGCCGCGAGGCCTCCGAAGGCTGGACTGATTATGCACGCCTGAAAGTGCCGGCCGTCACCGTCCACGATCGCTTCCGCGTGAGGGATCGCCGACTCGATAAGCGTTTTGATTTGTCGTGGCGTCACGTTGCAACTACGCGTACGCTGCCCTGACCGCGTACTTCGGCCTCAGAGAACGCCTCGGCGGGCAATACCTTGTCCACCCCGCAGATCTTGGCGATCGCCAGCATGCGGGCCGGGATGTTTTGAAATCGAACCGCTACCTTGTGCCGACGGCCTTCCCGGGCCCAATTTACTAACAGCGCAAGCCCGGCGCTGTCGATCCTTGCCACCGCTCTTAAGTCCACAACAACCGAAGAATCCGTGAACATCCCGGCGCCTCGATCAAGGATGCTTGGAACCGTCCCGATGTCAACGTCTCCCGCCAGGGACCAACTTCCTTTAGCCTCGCGCGCGAGTGTTATCCCATGGTTGGAGTTACTTTTTTTCGTTCTTCGCTTCAAGACTCTTGATGAGGCTATCGATCCCCGATTTACGGATCTCGGAGGCGAACGATGCACGATAGGTCGCCACCAAGCTTACCCCGTCCACAGAAACGTCGAATACTTTCCAGGCGTTGTCTTTGACATGCATGCGGTAATTAATGGGAACTACAGCGCTGCCAGGCTGTTCTATTTCAGTGCGCACGGTAACCAGCGTGGCATCCGATTCCGCCCGTACCGGGAAATAGCGTGTTTCACGATCGGCATACTCGAGGAGCGCCGTCGCATAGGTTTTCACCAGCAATTTGCGAAACTCCTCTACGAAACGTGACCGCTGCGCCGCATCGGCGCTGCGCCAATACTTGCCCAGCACCCACTGGGACATACGCGAAAAGTCAAAGTGCGGAATGATCAGTTCATCGACAAGCTGGTGCAGTCGCACCGAATCCTTGCGCAATACGGCACGCTCGCTTTTAACCCGTGCCGTGACCTGGTCCGCCGTGCGTTGTACTAGCTCTCCAGCGTCTTTTGCGACGGCCGCGAGTGCTAACGCGCACCACGCGAAACAGACAAAAGAGACAACAAGTCGGATACGCTTCATTGATGCCTAATCTCCAGCCTCACCGGTTTCCCGAGTCAGTAGCGTTGTTCGTACCGAATCCTAGTCGACCGGCCCCACGGGATCCGTTACCGCCATTTATAAAATAAGCGACCTCCCGTGTACGTGCAACCAATGGCCCTGGACCGCGACCGAGTGAAATGAGTCCGCTCCGGGTTCCCTCGATCGCTTATTGGCCAACTTCCGTGTGAACGTCGCGACGGATGCGCGTAACACGGCTTTATTAACTCTTTCCTCTAGTTCGATTATGAATTTGAGATTGTACAGCAATCGATCCCGCTAAACCTCATACGTCCGTTTATAGCCTAAAGCGGGTTACAGTGAAGCGCGCACTTTCAGTGACAAGTAGGCGTTCACAGGCCCGTGTGCAAGCTCGCGCGGCGCCACATCGAGGCTCAGAGTCCCGTGGCTGCCGCGGCGCACAAGATGCGTCTCGATCGGCCACACGCCCCCTAACCGCCACGGTGGCTTTCGCCGAACCACTGCGAACTACCGCAGCTAAGCGTAGCGCCTAGGGCGCTGGCGACGGCATATTCGGTTCGTTCGGAGCCGCGCCGCGAATGAGTTCTTTCGCCTGCTCCAATTTCATACGGTCCCAGGCTGAGATGATTTCTTTCAAACGTCCTACTGTACCGGCATCCATCTCCGTCAGATCACCCGACCCCGATTTTCGTGCAACGGTATCCTGTTCTGAACTCCCAGCCTCGGCGGCGGTTGAATGGGCCGCCGTGGTCTCGGCCTCTTCCTCAGCCGAAACCTCAAGGGCAGTCGTGGCGGCACCCGTAGACTCCGCCGCTTGAAATGCTTGGCTTCGAAGCTCATCCCGCGTGCTTTCCGGCACAACGATGGCAGTGTCGTCGATGGTCTTGCCTCTCTCATAGACAAGTACCCGCGGTCCACCCTGCGGACTCCGATACCAGGTGGGGGGGTTCCCGGAAAGTTGCGTGTTCCCAGAGCTTGGATTGATCCATTGATACATACGCGCCTGCGCGGGTATGACGACGCATAGTATGCCGGACAAAACAACGCATGCTGTTCGACTCTTCATGTTCTCGCCCCTAACCGGATCATGCCGCGGTTACCGCCAAGTATAGCACCAGTTTGCAATTTGCCCTTATGAGTCCAGGTGTTGTAAACACAATGCCTTGATAATGACCGATACCGATCTCAGGCTCATCGCCGCCGCTGAGCAAACTTCCCGCGTAAGCTCGTGATAGTATACACGCATGGCAGCCAACCATGTCAGACTCGGCGTGGCACCTCGAGTTTAGGCAGCGCCTGATCGAGTGCCGGCGCTGTCCGCGCCTCGTCGCCTACCGCGAACGGATCGCGCGCACCAAGGTCAAGCGCTTCCAAACAAACGATTACTGGGGCCGGCCGGTACCGAGCTTCGGTGATCCGGACGCGCGCCTCTTGGTCATTGGACTCGCCCCTGGTGCACACGGTGGTAATAGGACTGGACGCATGTTCACCGGCGATCGCAGCGGCGATTGGCTTTATGAAGCGCTTTACGGTGCGGGCTTCGCCAATCGGCCGACCTCAACGCACGCCAACGACGGCCTCGCGCTGCGCGACTGTTACATCACGGCCGCTATTCACTGCGCGCCGCCCGCAAACAAACCCTTGGGTGAAGAATCCACTGCCTGCCGGCAGTACTTGTTGCAAGAGTTGCAACGTCTAGAACAAGTACGCGCGGTCATCGTTCTCGGCCGCAGCGCGTTCAACGCTTATCTCAGCGCGCGTCGAGCGCTGGGGCTTCCGGTACCGTCACCCCTGCCGGCATTCGGCCATGCTCGCTCCCACGGCATCGACGGCTTGACGCTCTTATGTTCCTACCACCCGAGCCAGCGCAACACTTTCACCGGGCGTCTCACTCGCGAGATGTTTCACCAAGTATTCCAGTGCGCACGCGCCGTGCTGGAAGTAGCGCCAGCGATCGGAAAAAAGGCGGGGCAAAACCCCGCCAAACACTCAACGCTGGGGGCTTAACCCTGCACGGCGATTTTTCGCGGTTGCACGCGTTCGTGCTTCGGGATGACGATTTCAATAACGCCGTGCCGGCCGGTCGCCTCGATGTGCTCCGCATCCACGGTGTCAGGCAGGCTAAAGCGGCGGTAGAACGTCCCGTAGGCCCGCTCCACACGCTTGTAACCCGCGCGCACCTCCTCATTGTCCAATTTGCGCTGACCTTTTACCGCCAGCACCCCATTGTCCATCGTGATTTCGATGTCTTTCGGATCAATCCCCGGCAGATCGGCGGAGAGTACGAACCGCGTATCCTCTTCCTTGATATCCACGCCCGACATCCACGTATTGGTGACTGCATTCGAGCTATCGGCCGACGCGAACATGCGATTCATCTCCTTTTGAACTTGTTTCAATACGCTCCAAGGCTCATAACGTGTCACTAACATAGTCTTTCTCCATCAAGCTTGTTACCCGTCTTATGACGGCTTGGCGGAGATATATAGCCGCTCTTGGGTATTTCAAGGGCGATGCCTCCCTGCTTTCTTGATGAAGCGGTCGCGTCCGGCGCAGCCCAACGCAAGGAGAATCTTGCGCCGGTTTAGAGCCAATAGGCCGTGGTGGTCATCACTTTCGAGACGGCCGTCATGAGCATTTTGATGACTTCAGGCAGATCCGCGGCGCCGGTCTCGATGGCGACCGTGGCATGGTGTGCTTCATCCCTTTTCATCCGCTGCAGGATCGCGCGGCTGCGGATGTCGTCTGGCGGTAACTTCTGTAGGTGCTCGTCCAAGTGCCGAACGACCTGGCGCTCGGTCTCGGCGATGAATCCGAGGCTCCACCGGTCACCCGCGATACCGGCGATGGCACCGATCATAAAGGACCCAAAATACCAAAACGGATTCAAGAAGCTCGTGCGTCCCCCAAGCTCACGCAGGCGATCTTCGCACCAATAGAGGTGATCGTTTTCTTCGCTGGCCGATTTTGCCATCGTCTCCCGTACTGCCGGATCGCGGGCAGCAAGCGAGTGGCCATGGTACAAGGCCTGTGCAGCCACCTCGCCTGCGTGGTTTACGCGCATGAGTCCTTGCGAGCGGAGGCGGTGCTCTTTCGAGGAATCGAGCTCGCGGAGATCGGTGCCCGGCACCGGCGCCCCCGAGCTATCCTGGACGCTGAAGACGGTTCGAATCCCCTTATCGAGATTGATCAGGACGCTATCGAGGGAAGAGTATATGCGGCCTTCCATTATTATCGAGAGCAGATGAGGCTCGCGGGGATTCTAACATAGCCAGCTCACGGCCTGGCATTCCGCGATTGATAAAAAACCCTTGATGCGTCGGCCGGGCAAGGGACGTTGCTATGGAGGTTGCCCGGATCCGATGTATTGTAGCCGCATCAAGGGTCAGGAGGAAAGTTTAGGAGGCGTCGACATTCGTGTGCGAGAACAACGACGCAGGAGGTAAAGCGCGAAGCAAGCGACAAAACCACGCGTGCCTATCCCCCCACCGATCGCAAGGCATTCAACAAACCTTACCCTTGCGGGGCGTGCGCCCCCTGTGACCTCAACGGGGCTGCTAAACGGCGCCTCTCCATTGCCACTTGCTTCGCATAACCATCGCTGTTCGACCAACACTACTAAATGAATGTCAACGCAAGGTAAGACTACGCGCGGCCGGTTCTAAAGTCTGTCGGTGGGAGTTCGAATTTCGCGTAGGTCAACGTACGGCAGGGGTCCGCGTTTGTCCTACGCCGCGCCGTTAATCGAAACCAAGGAAACACGGCTACGCGACCAGGCCGTGCTTCACGCAATAATAAGTTAACTCGGCGCTAGTCCGTAGATGCAGTTTTTCAAGAATGCGCGCCCGGTAAGTGCTGACGGTCTTGACGCTGAGATGCATCAGTTCCGCGATCTCGCTTACGGTATTTCCGGCGGCGATCAGGCACATCACCCGGTACTCCTGTTGCGACAAGCGCTCGTGGGGCGCTGCTTCGACACCACCGGAGATCTCGGTAACAAGCCGTTCCGCCAAAGATTGCGTGACATAGCGACCCCCAGCGAGAACCCGCTTAACTGCCGTCACCAACTCCTCGGGAGCTCGATCTTTGGTGAGATAGCCCGCGGCGCCGGCTTTGAGTGCGCGCACCGCAAACTGCTCCTCGGCGTGCATGCTGAGCACAAATACCGGGACCGCCGGGAGCGCCCGTTTGACCCGCACCAGGGTTTCCAATCCGTCACCTCCCGGCATGGATACGTCGAGCAGCACCAGATCCCAGAGCCCGGTTCGCACGAGCTGTTCGACCTCCCGGCCGGTGGCCGCCTCCCCAACATCTAAATCCGGGAACGCCTCCCGGAGCAGGTCACGGATCCCGCGACGCATCAAAGGATGGTCATCGGCGATCAGAAACTTTAGCATCGCTGCTCATCCCAAGCACGGTGCGCCGGCCGCGCGCGCTGTGGGCGTGGCGTTGGCGGATTAATAAAGGGGGCTAGCATTCGTGTGAAGGCCGCTGCCGCTAAGGCGAGGGTCTGATTGGAAATGTAACGGTTAATGTCGTCCCTGGCGGACCGCCGATGGTTAGCATCCCGCCTAGCTCCCGAGCCCGCTCCTCGATCCCGAGCAGCCCGAGTGATCCCCGGGGCTCGCGTTCAGAGGGTTCAATCCCGCGCCCGTCGTCTCGGACCTCGAGCCGCGCAATGCCCTGCGAGTGGTCCATCCGCAGCCGGACGCCGCGCGCCTGGGCATGACGGGCGACGTTGGTTAGGGCTTCCTGGGCAATGCGATAGAGCGCGGTGGCCTGGGCGGGAGTCAAATCGACCGACGCATCCAAGCTCGGCTCGACGCCGATCCCCGTGCGTTCGTGGAACTGCCGGAGCAGGAGATCGAGGGCCGGCACTAGGCCGAGGTTATCGAGCACCGCCGGTCGCAGCTCGGTGGCGACGCGGCGCACCAGGCTCACGGTCGCGTCGACGTGCCGGGACATGGCGTTGAGACGTTCCGCTATCCGTTGGTCACTGGCCTCGTGATCGTCGACCCGGCGCTGGATCCAGGCGATGTCCATCTTGATCCCGGTCAGCGACTGTCCAAGTTGGTCGTGGAGCTCGCGCGCGATTTGAGTACGTTCTTCCTCGCGGCTGAGATTGAGATACTGCACGAGCTTGCGTAGTTGCGCCCGGGATGCGGCGAGCGTCCGCTGTGTGCGCCGCCGCTCGACGATATCGAGGGCGATGCATACCGCGCCCTGCAGGCTGCCGTCGCGAGCGCGCAAGGGAGCGGCCGAGAACAATACCGGGATGCGTTGTCCATCCCGGCGATAATAATAGGTCTCCTGTTCGGTTTCGCCAGTGAACAGAAACTCCAGTGTGAGCGCGGTATCGTTTAAGCCCAGGACGCGCTGAATAGAAGAGCCCGTCAAATCGCGCTCCGGATACCCCAAGAGCGAGCAGCTTGCGGGATTGACCGTTTCGATGATGCCCGTGGGCGAGACCACGATCAGCGACTCGGACAGCGAGCGGATCACGTTATCGAGATAGGTCCGGGAAACGGCATTGCGTTCGAGAACCTCGGCCATTTGATTAAACGCGATAGCCAACCGCCCGAGTTCGTCGTCGGACTCCGGTAGGACCCGCCGCGACAAGTCGCCAGCCGCCAGCGCCTGCGTCGCGGCGAGAAGCGAGCGTACCGGCCGGGTCATGCCGCGCAGGGTCAGGAACCCAAGGGCAACGCCGGCCAGCAACGCGCAGAGGCGCAAGCCCGAACCCAGCGCGTTAAACTCACGAGCGCGCCAGTAGACGATAAGGTCGCTCATCAGGAATAGGGCGATGATGGCGCCCATTCCGAGGGCCAGTCTTCTTACAATGGTCCAACGCATCGTCATGCCCGTTGCAGCCGGCCCGTTTTTGTCCTCTCGGTTATCGCAAGCGTATTGTTATTGACAGCAATAAAAGCAAAAACTACGATTGATCGCTTTCGAAAGCAATAAACTTATGAAGACCTTTAGCGCTACGCCTTCCGACATAGAACGGAGCTGGTACGTCGTCGACGCCCAGGGCAAGGTGTTGGGGCGTCTCGCAAGTGAGATTGCCAAACGGCTGCGAGGTAAGCATAAACCCATATATACACCGCACATGGACACCGGCGACTACATCATTGTAGTCAATGCCGAAAAGATACAGGTAACGAGAAACAAACCCCAGGGAAAGATCTACCACAACCATTCCGGTTACACCGGTGGTCTCAAGTCGACGAGCTTCGAGAAGCTCCTCCAGCGGGCGCCGCACCGTGTCATCGAGCGCGCGGTCAAGGGCATGCTCCCGAAGGGCCCACTTGGACGCGAGATGTTTCGCAAACTGAAAGTGTACCCGGGGCCGAAGCACAAGCACAGCGCCCAGCAACCTCTAATCTTGGAACTATAACGATGTCAGCTCAGATCTATCGCGGCACTGGCCGCCGCAAAAGCGCGACCGCGCGAGTATTCGTTAAGCCCGGCGACGGGCAGATTACGATCAACAAGCGTAGCTTGGACAATTATTTTGGGCGCGAAACGTCGCGCATGATCGTCCGCCAACCGTTGCAAACGGCGAACTTGGACGGGAAATTCGACCTCTTCATTACCGTGAAAGGCGGCGGCTCGTCGGGGCAAGCAGGGGCGATCCGCCATGGCATCACACGAGCGCTCATCGAATACGACGATACCCTCAAGAGTCCCCTGCGCCGTGCTGGTTTCGTCACCCGCGACGCGCGCGAGGTCGAGCGCAAAAAGGTTGGGCTGCATAAGGCGCGTAAACGGCCGCAGTACTCGAAGCGTTAAGCTCCGGGGCTCCCCCTGGGGGATCGTCTAGCGGTAGGACTACGGACTCTGACTCCGTCAACCTAGGTTCGAATCCTAGTCCCCCAGCCAAATAACTCAATAGCTTAAACAATACAAAGCACCCTGCCTCGGCCTCGCGGGACATTATTGGGACACTTTCTCCCAGCAATGGTCTTTCCTCACATTCACAAAGTCCCACAGTAAACCTCTCAGACGCGGCTAAATGCCTGGCCGCTTTTTAGAGCGAATGTCCCATAAGTGTCCCACACTGCTCGTGGGACAGTAATTACTTTATTACGTATCAAACACTTACATACGTAGATAGACGGAGTATACATCCGTTATTGCAATTTTTTGCCATTTGTTGTAGCCTTTCGTGCAGGATTGAATGAGGCACCACTATGGCAACCATCGAAGAACGCCGGACCCCGGGCGGCGCAGTCACCCACCGGGTCAAGGTTCGTCTAAGAGGCTACCCGGAGCAGACCTCCACCTTTGAGCGTAAGACTGACGCCAAGCGTTGGGCGCAACAGACCGAGGCCGCTATCCGCGAGGGCCGTCACTTCAAGACGGCCGAAGCCAGGCGGCATACGCTCACCGAATTGCTAGGCCGTTATCGGCGTGACGATCTCGCCAAGCATCCGAAGAAGCTACGCGATCAATCCCAGCATGCAACCTGGTGGGAAGAGCAGCTAGGCGCACGACTCTTATCCGATATCACCCCGGCCCTGATCGCCGAGTATCGCGACAAGCTCGCGAACGGAATCACCAAAAGAGGAACCATGCGCGCACCGGCAACGGTGAGTCGGTACCTCGCATCGCTTTCACGCGCACTAACGCTCGCCGTGCAGGAATGGGGCTGGCTGGACGATTCCCCCATGCGCAAAGTAAGCAAACCAAAGGAGCCGCGCGGGCGCGTGCGATTCCTCTCCGACGAAGAGCGCGAACAGTTACTCCGAGCGTGTAGGGAGCATAGTGACACACTCTACGCCATCGTTGTTTTAGCCTTATCGACAGGGGCGCGGCGCACGGAGATTCTTTCACTCCGTTGGAGCCAGGTAGATCCGAATCGTGGGGTCATCCTATTAGAGGAAACGAAGAACGGCGAAAGGCGCGTGCTCCCGCTCGCGGGCCACGCCTTAGATCTGCTGCGTGAGCGCGCCAAGCTGAGACATATCAACACCGATCTCGTGTTCCCATCTCGGAGCACTCCTCCAAAACCGCTTGCCATTCAAAACATCTTCGAGCGGGCGCTGAAACGCGCTGCTATCGAGGATTTCAGGTTTCACGATCTGCGTCATAGTGCAGCATCCTATCTTGCGATGAACGGCGCGAGCTTGGCGGAGATCGCCGAAGTGCTGGGCCACAAGACCTTTCAGATGGTAAAACGCTACGCGCATCTTTCCGAGGCGCACACGGCGCGCGTGGTCGCGAGCATGAACGCGAAGATATTCGGCTGAGGGAATGGCGATGGCGTACGAACCGATCAAGCCTTTGCGTGGTGGGGGCATCATTTCAAGACCCAGGGTATCCGATGTCAGGAAACCGAACTGGGACGTATGGCGACTCGTCCCGGAAGCGAGCTTATGGAAAGCCGTGGCGCTGTCGCTGGATATAGAACCGCGGAAGGTGCGCTTTGTGCCCCATGGCTGGATGGCTGGGCCGGGGGCGAGGCCACTTTTTGAGGAAGGGCAGGATTTCGAGGACAGGCTATTGGTGGCTGAAACCAACTTCGGGGAAAACAAACCGCTGACGCCTGGATCGCTCATTATGGGGTCACGTAGGGCATCCGATGTTTCGCTACCGCAATTTGCAGCATGGGTCAAACAAATAGGATGGCAGGCGCCCCCTGAATTGCTCGCGATGGCGGACGAGGAAGCCGCGACCAATTGTCACAGCACGCACAGCGGAAAACGCACCGGCGCGGCAACCTTGAAACGCGTGACCAGGAAAAAAGACCGCCTCGGCGATCTAACGCGGTTCATCGATGACGTTTATACGGCATTAGAGAGGAACGGTCATGCGCTAGGGGACAACAACGGCCGTAAGCCGTTACCGGTGTCGGTGGAGGACCTCCGCACGCTGTTTCTTGTGCGCCACCCCGAGCACACGGTTGCGCTGGACACATTCACTGACGACTTAGGCCAGATTAGCGTAGCGGTAAAACCAGGCCCAAAGCGGTATGAACTAAGCTGTCTGGCGGAACTGCTGGCTGGAAAATTCTCGGGTTGACCCGCCACGAAATACCCCAGAACTCCCCGCGTATTACCCTAGATCTCCCAACGAAATACACCCGATCTCGCGCTCTATCACGATAAAGCGCTCTGCTAAAGTTCACGGCAAGCCGCCATCCTCCGCGGCATCCATCCATAGGAACCGTGAACATGACCGATACCGCAACATCCACTATCGCAACTGGCAAGCGCGTCCTTACCTTCAAGCAGACCGCACAGTCCTATCCAGCCTTCAGTGAGGGCGCGCTGCGTTGGCTTCGGTTCAACGGCGATACGAACGGATTCAATCGCTGCGTTCTGGCCGTGGGCCGCAAGCTGCTGATCGACGCCGAAGCGTTCGAGCGGTGGCTTGAGGGCCACAAGGTGCAGGGCTGACGGGGGCGGCCATGACCCTGAAAGACAAACGCCCACCTGTCGGGGTGGGCGCTGGGAAGGCTGCTTTTGGGAAGCCGGCGTTTTCCGTCGCTGATTATACCACCGTGCGAACCGCACTTTCTTCGGCAAAGGGTCACTTGGCCCGTAGGCACCTACCACCCTACGCCAAGCGGCTTTCAGACAAATTCGCTACTGGTTGGAAAGCTGATTGGACCGGGACGATCTTCATCGCCGCGGGCGATCATGCGTGGGATCACGGCGGACAGTGGGCAGAGCGCGCCAGCATTACCAATCGCGCGTTTTTAGTCCTGCCCCCTAACACCGATGCAACGGTCTACGACTGGCGGATCGTGGCGGGCCATGACTGCCTGTTGTATGACACCGGCGGCCTATCTGACGCGACGGCAGAGAACTTCGCTGCACTCCTGATCCAAACAGGTGCTGATCTGGTGTTAGTCCTTGGCGAAGAACGGGATACGGTGTCTTATCGACCCCGCATGCCGCTAGGAGAAGTGGCATGACAGGGCGCGTACTGGAAATCGATCCCAATACGCGGCTCGTCGAAGTCGATCCGGGCGACAGAAACGCGACAGCGGACGATTTCAAGGGCCGGGAGTGGCCGGAACGCAAGCCACTGCAACGTGAGTTGCCACCGGCAAACCCTTTTCCGCTGGACGCCCTGGGAGGCATACTGGCACCTGCGGCGCACAAGATGCAGGCAATCATCCGGGCACCGGCTGCGATCTGCGGCAATAGCGTATTAGCGGCAGCGGCGTTAGCAGTACAGGCACACGCCGATGTGGTGATTGATGGCCGTGTATTTCCAGTATCCGAGATATTCCTGACCATCGGCGAATCGGGTGAGCGGAAATCGGAAGTCGATAAGGCAGCGCAGTGGCCGCACCGGAAACACGAGCGCAGCCTATGCGAGCAATACAAGCAGGACGTGATCGGCTACCAGCGTGATCGCGAGGCTTACGATAAAACCAAGTCGGAGGTATTGAGTAGCAAGCAGAACAACTGCCTTGACGCGAAGCGGCGGGCACTCGCCGAATTGGGGGATGTCCCGTTGCCACCGCTTGAACCGCTGCTGCTCTGCGAGGAACCGACCTATGAAGGACTGGTAAAATTATTGGCTGCGGGGCAACCGTCGGTCGGCTTGTTCAGCGATGAGGGCGGGCGCTTCATCGGTGGGCACGGCATGAACCCCGATAACCTGCTGAAGACGGCGGCGGGCATGTCAGGGTTGTGGGACGGCAAGCCAGTTGACCGCGTGCGGGGCGGCGATGGCGCAACTAAGCTGTACGGGCGGCGCGTGTCCTGTCACCTGATGGTGCAGCCGGAGATCTCGCAGTTGATGCTTTCAAACTCAATATTGATCGCGCAAGGGCTGCTGTCTCGCTGTCTGGTGACGTGGCCGGAATCGACCGCTGGAACACGGTTCTACTGTGAAGAAGACCTGTCGGTATCACCGGAGATCACGAAATACACCGCGAGGATATCGGCAATCCTCGAAACCCCGCTACCGCTCACTGAAGGTGCCCGCAACGAGCTGAACCCGCGTCAGTTGCCGTTAGCACCAGATGCCAAACGGATCTGGATTAATTTCCATGATCACGTGGAGCGGCAGCTGGCTGATGGAGGCGAGCTTGCGCCGATCCGCGGCCTTGGCAACAAGGCACCGGAGCATGCTGCAAGACTCGCGAGCGTGTTGGCGCTGGGCGATGACCTGCACTGCCCCTGTATCCGCCTTGAGCACATAAAGGCGGGAATTGAGCTTGTTACCCATTATCTGAACGAAGCCCTGCGGTTGTATGAAGCGGGGATTCAAGACCCGACACTTACTCTAGCGCAGAAGCTCCTGGTCTGGCTGAAGGCTAAAGGCAAGGCCATTATCACGCTACCTGAGGTTTATCAGCATGGCCCCAACCCGATCCGTACCGCTGCTAAGGCGCGCGAACTGATGGCAATCCTTGTCGACCATGGCGAGGCTATCCCGGTGGGGGATGGCGTTGAGTATCGAGGTAAACGTTATTTTGAGGCATGGAGGGTAAGGCTATGAGCTTTGCCTTTGACCTGGATACCGAAATTAACAAATTGAAGTGTACCCTTGCTAACCCCGCTAACCCTGCTAACCCAGCATCGAAGGTTAGCAATATTAGCAAGGTTAGCAGGGGGGCATCCTCAAACCATGATTTTGACCTTCCTGACACACCACCCTCGCCGGGAGACCTGGACGCCCTCCTCGCTACAGCCTGCCAGGGTGTTGAGGGCATCGACGCTGCGGCCTTCCGGGCGCTACTCAGTCCTGTGGACGTGCAGGACATCGAGGGCGGGTTTATCCCCATGGTGACGCTGAGGGCCTACGCCAGGAGCTTCGCTGAGGGCATACGCACAGGAAGGATCACGGTGCTTGCTGCTGTCATTCCCAAAGTCATGTTGACCTCGCGCGTGCGCTGTGCCGACTGCCGGCACTTCGAGCGGGACACCGTAGGGGACGGTAACGGGATAGGGTGGTGCCGGGTCCAGGGCGAAGGAACGGGGCTGGGGCAACCGGCCTTGTGGCCTCGAGTAGACCGGGCTTGCCGGGACTTCACCGAGCGAGGCTAGCCATGAGTAAGACAATTGCGACGATCACTCGCTTTACAGTGGATAATCCGCTTAGATAAGACTACCACCGGGCCGTGGTTGGCCTGGTCTGGAAGCTGTTGTGGGATGAGTTTTTATTTGCTCAGTTAGGTTGGTTGCCGCCTGCTTCAGTTTCCCTCGTCTCAGACGCTACCAATCGTTGGGCGCGTGGGGGCGTCCGTGCCTGTTGGCTTCGGGTACCCTTCCAAGCCTGAGAGGCAAAAGCACCGGGGCATCGGGTCCAATCCGATGCCCCATTTTTTACTCCTCTCGCCGCGCTCCGACCTCGCTTTCCCCAAACACCACCATCGCGATCGGGAACTCGATCTGTTGCCAGGCACGGGGTTTGGCCCACCGCCCTGTCTGCTGAGCAGACAATCCCCCTTGGCCTGCACTCGCCGGAGACGCCAAACTGTCACGAAAATTGGCGCCTCGGGCCGATGAATGGCCCCCCGATCCTGGACCGAGGACCCGCGTGTTTGACAACTTACTAGCCCCGCACTACTCTGCCTCTTGACGAAAAAGGGCGTTTATTTTTCCTATGCCCCAAAGTGAATTTGGGGGTCGCGTCTTGGCCTTACAAGAGCCTAATGGTGGGGCAGGATTATGGGTGCTGACAAGCCATGCATCGCATGTGGCTCCCCGATACCGGTGTCGGCAACGCTGTGCTTCAAATGCTCTAGTTTTCAAGCGCGCTGGAAGAACAACGTGCGCTACCTTGGGGGCGCACTTGGTATTGCGAGCGTGGCGGCCGGAATCATCACGTACGTGGGCTCAACAGTGCTAGACGTGCGTCGGAAAATAAGCTGGCACGACAGTGTCCGAGTCCTTGCCTACGATCAGAGGTTCTATGCTTTCGCAAACGAAGGTGATGGGGACGTGTACCTTTCTCATATCACTGTCCATCACAAGGACGCAGCATTTACTTGGGCATTCATTGAACCAATTCAGAAAGCGGTAAAACCCGAAAGCGTCATAAAGGGCGACACTAGGTGGAAGGATCGTCCCTATCTTAAAGGGGTCAAGGTTGTTTCCGGCGTTTCAGACGAGGAGTGGGCTAAGCGGTATGCAAGCGCAAAGACTGTTGACGTGGATGGTTGCATCCATAAGGTATTCATGTCCAGAAATGACCCCAACTTCCTCCACTGGAACACCTTTCTGGGCAAGAAACTTAGGACTTTCGATGTTCAGATGCATCTCTACTACTACTCCCCTCACGAGCTCTCGATGCAATCAGTAGCGTTTGATGGGGTTGGCGTATTGTTCGAAAAACTGGCTGGTTGCAAGGAAGGAAAGTAGGGGTCGCCTACCGGAGAGCGGGGGGAGTGTTGCCGCTGGGCGGCGGCGAGCCCCAAGTGGCGCCGGTTAAGGACATTCCCTGGCGTTGCGCGGGGTTCAAGCCGAAACCAGGCGATCCCGATCAGCGGACGGGCGCGCGCACGGGGTCTGCTATATAAGAGGGGGCGACGATGAACACTGAACCGGAAACCGCCGTGATTACTTTTCCGGCTACCGAGACTGATCCGCTACCGGGAAAAGGGGGCTACGAACTCTCACGATTCAACGCCGTACAGCATGGCATCCTTTCACGTCATACCGTACTGCCGCATGAGGACGGCGTGGAGTACGCCGACCTACTGACCGCGCTCACGGTGGAACATCAACCGGGGGGCGCGACGGAAATGCACTTGGTCGAAGAACTGGCGGGCTGTGTCTGGCGCAAGCGGCGCGTGCTGATGAGCGAGGGCGCGGCGATTCGGCGCGGGCTGTATGACGTGGCGACGGATACGTACGATAGCCCGGCACCGGCGGCTGTCCCTTTTGAGCCGGGGCTATCAAGCAAGGGCGATGACTTGCGCGAGCTGTTAAGCGCGACCCCGGAAAAAATCGCCGAACGGCAGCGGGAAGCGAAGCGCGACCTTGAGGCGACAGAAAAAGCGGCGGCGATCCTGCGGCGCGGCGGCGCGAGCGCTTACGACAAGGCGCTAAAGGCTCTGCTGCCCGATTCCCGCGACTGGTGGCAGGACTGCATTGACGGCGCTGAGGAAGAGGAAAACGAGTATGAGTCGAATGCCGATGGGCTGGCCGCATTTATCAACGACCATCTGCTGCCAGCCTGCATCCGTAGCGAGAAGGAAATTCGTCACGTGGAGGCAATCAAGGCGCAAACGCTGGGGGAGGGATTCAAGCCCAAGCGTCTGGACAACCTGGCGCGCTATGAGGCGCACCTGGACCGCAAGTTTGAGCGCACGCTTGCCATGCTGGTGAAGCTGAAAGAGCTTCGCACGGACCGATAATCAAGCAACCGGAAAATGTGTAGAAGCGGGTATCCACTTCGAGCAAGTTACCCCAAGATGTAGTATGGGGAGGTGGACCAGGAATATCGACGCATGCATCGACTGCCCGCGGATTCACTGGTCGATGACATATTTGTAGCGATAAGTTAAGCTATACGCCGTAGCGTAGCCGATACTCTAGCACGCTACTTGC
Organism: Chromatiales bacterium; assembly: GCA_043673815.1. GTDB lineage: Bacteria > Pseudomonadota > Gammaproteobacteria > JACCXJ01 > JACCXJ01 > USCg-Taylor. Next base: position 13,600 of record JBIMKD010000181.1, on the reverse strand, counting down.
ACTTACCTCTAGGCGATTTCTATTATGAGGAAGCAGTTATGCCCATGAAATCATTCCTGGTAGAGATTCAGGAACGGTTCGGGGAAGGAGCGTTTTGGACGATAACAAGTAAGCATTTGCCAGGGTTATTTTTAGGTGGCCAAGACCTAGACGCTTTAAGAAAAGACTTACCAGAGGCAATAAGATTGTTATTTCTGTTGAACTATAAAATGAAAGTCGAAGTGCGATTTTTGATCACTGATTTGAGTGAATTGGAACATTCCAGACCCTCAAAACCACTATTTGCAGCTTTTCCACTAGCGGCCTAAATCATGGCAATGCGCCTCTACTCAAGGAAGGAGTTCGAGGCGGATATCAAAAAACGCTGGCGCCTTACCTCGACCGACGAAAAAACAGCCACCACGCGCGCATGGAAAACGCATGGTGGCTGTTTCATAACAATTCCGATCCTCGCTACATATCCAGATTATTGGCTTGAAACCATCAAAGAGCTGATAGAAGCCGCCGAAGGCGGAAAACAGCTTCCATGGTTTGATTCATAGTTCTGTCCGGCAATCGCCTGGCCATCTCGCGCAGTTTCAAACTGAGACACTACAGAAGACCGCAATCGCTTGACCACAAAATATAGGGGCTACTTGCGCGAAATGGATACCCACTTGTGTAGAATAATGCGCAGTTGACAAACAACGAAAAGCGAGTGGTCAACATGTTGCTGAGCCATGAGCGCGAGAAGCTGATCAACACGATTATCTTCTTTGCCCACAAGACCCATTATTTGGGTAAGACTAAGCTGTTCAAGCTGCTCTATTTCTTGGATTTCAAGCACTATCAGGAAACAGGGCGGTCGGTCACGGGCATGGATTATTATGCCTGGAAGATGGGTCCGGTTCCAGTTGAGTTATATGAGGAAGTGGACATGCCGGAGCCGGACATGTCCCAGAAGGTGGAGTTTTCCGAAAAGGCCACCCGGCGCGGCACGATGCTTGTCGTCAAGCCCTTAGTCGGCTTTGATGACTCCCTGTTTTCTAAGCGCGAACTGCGCATCATGGACAGCTTAGCCACGGAATTCCGCGAAACGCTGGCCGAACACATGATCGAGACTACGCACCTGGAAAACCAGCCCTGGCACAAAATCTATGTCGAAGAAGGGCACCGGCAGCATTTGATCCCCTACGAATTAGCCTTGCGCAAGCAAGAAGCGGAAGACATGCGTGACATGATCGATGAACGTCAGGCGTTCATTGAGCATTTCCGCGAAGCATGACGCCGGGCACCCTCTTTTTCGACACACAATTCGTTTTTCACGACGGCGAAGAAGGCAAGAAAATTATCGTTGCGCTGGGAAGTGGCCAGGGCGTGACCATCGCCGTCAAAACCACCTCGCAGGGCCGGCGCTACCGCAACGACTACGGCTGCCAAGCCGACCACCGGTTTCCCAACTTCCACTTGGTGCAAGGCTGCTGCTGTTTAGCCAAGCCGACGTGGGTCTGCCTGGACGAGTATTACGAATTCAGGGACAGCGAACTGTTACAACGCCACTTCTCAGGCGAGATCAACCGCATCGGCGTGCTAACTGACCCCATCACCATCGAGTTGTTGGAATGCGCCCTCACCACACAGGACATCAACGGGCGGCAGGCCGCCATCGTCCAAACCGCGCTAGACGCCTTTCGCGGCGGTTCCAATGAAGAACTATAAAATCAGAAGATGGCAGCCTGAAAGACAAGATTGCCGGGGGCCAGGAGCCCCGGGAATCGGTTGCGGGGTATCGCCATCTGCATCGAATACAAGCGACATTTGAAGACATCACAAGAATCAAGAACGCATGACTGAACTGACCTGGGAGGGAAAATACAAGGACGGCAAGAGAGTCGGGCCGGTCAGGATCGCACTGCCGTTTCAGACTATCGAGACCATTAACGAAAGCGCCCAGGACCGGCAGCGGACGCTCGATTTATTCGCCTCGGGGCGGGAGAGCGAGTGGCGCAACCGGCTCATCTGGGGCGACAAGAAATACGTCTTGCCAAGCCTCTTGCCCGAGTTGGCGGGCCAGGTGAATTTGATCTACATCGACCCGCCGTTTGACACCGGCGCAGATTTCTCCTTCACCGCCACGGTCCCCGACCATCCCGACACGCCGGGGGACGACGCATTCTCGTTCGCCAAGAAGCCGAGCATCATAGAGCAGAAGGCCTATCGCGACACCTGGGGACGTGGGCTCGATTCCTATCTGCAATGGTTCTACGAAACAATTGCCCTTCTGCGCGACCTGCTTGCGGAGGACGGGAGCATATACATTCATTGTGATTGGCATGCTGAGCATTATATAAAAGCAGTACTGGATGAGGTTATTGGTGCTGATAACTTCAAGAATCAGATAGTCTGGCAACGCTTTAACTTTCATGCTGATGCAAAGAGATTTGGAATAGTCTCCGACGAGATACTTTTCTACTCAATGACATCGAAGATGACGTGGAATCCTCAAGTTGTTCCAATCAAGGAATCTTATGTCGAAAGCCATTTCCGAAGCATAGAACCTGATGGCCGTCGGTACAAGATGGCTGACATACTGGCAAAAGGCCAAGGTCCGGCGAGACGATTTGGAGACAGAGTGCTTGAACCGCCTGCGGGGACGCACTGGAGATTTAGCCAGGACAAAATAGATGAATTAATGACCCAAGGTCGCATCGCTTTCACAAAAGAGGGAAGACCTGCCGTCAAAATGTATCTTGATGAAAAGAAGGGTTCAGTCGTCCACAACATCTGGACAGATATTCCGCCTGTTAATCCAATGGCAGTGGAGCGCATAGACTTTCCCACCCAAAAACCAGAGGCTTTGCTTGAACGCATCATGCGGGCTTCATCAAATGGGGGCGACTTGGTTTTGGATTGTTTCTGCGGCTCTGGGACAACCGCCGTCGTAGCTGAAAGGCTCAATCGCCGCTGGATCGCCTGTGACCTGGGCCGGTTCGCGATACACACCACCCGCAAGCGGCTGCTCTCCATTCCCGGCGTCCGCCCTTTTGTTGTACAAAACCTTGGTAAGTACGAGCGCCAGGCCTGGCAGATGGCTGAGTTTGAATCTCCCGAGAACCTGCGCGAGCGCGAAGCCCGGTACCGGAATTTCATTCTTGAGCTTTACCGTGCCGAACCGGTCACGGGCTATGCCTGGCTGCATGGCGCAAACAACGGACGGATGATCCACGTGGGCGCCGTGGATGCCCCGGTGACGCTGGCTGATGTCAAGGCCATCGCCGCGGAGGTCTGGCGTGCGGTGGGGAGCGGAAAGGAGGCGCCGAGAACAGCAGGCGTGGACATTCTCGGCTGGGAGTTTGCCTTTGAACTCAATGAACTCGCACGGCGAGTGGCGGCGGAAGCACGGGTGGATGTATCCTTCAAGAAGATCCCGCGCGAAGTGCTGGAGAAAAAAGCGGTCGAGCAGGGCGACATCCAGTTCTTTGAACTTGGCGCCTTATCCACGGATGTTAAAACGAAGGGCCGCACTGTCACCTTGACGCTCAAGGATTTTGTGGTGCCGATGGATGACATACCGGCCGATGCACGCAAAGCGGTCCGGCATTGGAGCCAATTAGTGGATTACTGGGCGGCCGATTGGGATCACAAGGACGACACCTTCCACAACGAGTGGCAGAGTTATCGCACGCGCGGGGATCCGACGTTGCAGCTTGAGGCAGAGCATACTTACGAGAAACCGGGAGAGTACATGGTGGTGGTGAAGGTCATTGATCTGTTGGGCAACGACACCACGACGACCATCCAGGTGGAGGTCAAGTAATGGGCCGGCCGAGAAAAAGAACAGGTTTGAGTGGGCAGGACGATCTCTTTGATGTCACCTCCCGCCTTCGCACCGCGCCCTGCGTGCCGGCGCTGCGCGAGGCGGTGAAGGCCTGGCGCGCGGGCGGTTACAAGGCCACGACGCAGACCACCCGGCTTCTCCTCAACTACTGGTTCAACACCGATCATCGGTTACGGAACGGCCGGCCGTTTGCCTATCACGTATCCCAGCGCGCGGCCATCGAGACGCTCATCTTTGTCTGGGAGTACGAACAGGTGCGCAGCCGCAAAGGGCTGCTTGAGCGCTACGCCCAAAGCCTCGCGGGTGTGCGGCTCCCCGCTTACGATGAGTTCGCCCGCTACTGCATCAAGATGGCGACGGGCAGCGGCAAGACCAAGGTCATGTCGCTCGCGATGGTCTGGCAGTTCATGAATGCCGTGCGGGAGGAAGAAAAAATTGCGCGGGACTACGCCAAGACCTTCCTTTTGATTGCGCCCAATGTGATCGTCTTCGAGCGGCTCAAGACCGATTTCGCCGGGGGCCGGATCTTCCGGGCGGATCCCCTGATCCCCAAACCCCTGGAAATATTCTGGGACTTTGACTGCGTCCTGCGGGGCGAGGGGGAGAAGGCCCATGCCCTGGGGACGCTTTTCCTGACTAATATCCAGCAGTTTTACCAACGTCCGGGGCGAGAAAATGAAGAAGAACCGCAGATCATGACGGACATGCTCGGCCCCCGGCCGCCTGCGCAGAAGCTTGAGATCACCGACTTTACTGAGCGCATCGCCTTGCGGGATGGGTATTTGCTGGTCATCAACGATGAGGCCCACCACACACACGACGAAGAAAGCGAGTGGAACAATGTGATCCGCGGACTGCATCCCAAGACCCCGCTCACTGCCCAGCTTGATTTCTCGGCCACACCACGCTTTCAGAAGGGTGCGATCTTCCCGTGGACGGTGTTTGATTATCCACTCAAGCAGGCGATCCTGGATGGCATCGTCAAGCGGCCCATGAAGGGTGTGGCGAAGATCGAGGAGGCCAAGTCGGATATCGCCAGCGTGCGCTATAAGGCGCATCTCACGGCGGGCGTTGAACGCTGGCGCGAATACCGGGAGCAATTGGAGCCGCTCAAGAAGAAACCGATCCTCTTCCTCATGTTGAATGACACCGGCGAGGCCGATGAAGTCGGCGACTGGCTGCGGACGGCCTATCCGTCGGAATTCGGCGGCGACAAAACCCTCATCATCCATACCGATAAATCCGGTGAGATCAGCAAGAAGGAACTTGAGGCTGCCCGCAAGGCCGCCCGCGAAGTGGATGATGGCACCAGTCCGGTCAATGTGATCGTGAGCGTCCTGATGCTCCGTGAGGGCTGGGACGTGCAGAATGTGACGGTCGTGGTGGGGCTTCGGCCCTATACGGCCAAGGCCAATATCCTACCCGAGCAAACCATAGGACGAGGGTTGCGCTTGATGTTCCGCGAACTGCCGATCGGATATACCGAGCGCGTGGACATCATCGGCAACAAGGCGTTTCTGGATTTTGTCGAGGATCTCGAAAAGATCGAGGAGCTAAAGCTTGATACCTTTGAATTGGGCAAGGACAACCTCCAGATAGTCACGATACTACCGCTGACTGAGAAGGCGCAATTTGATATCGGGCTACCGGTGCTGACGCCCACGCTGGTCCGCAAAAAGAGCCTGGCCGATGAGATCGCCGGGCTGAATGTCATGGACTTCGACTGCCCCGTATTGCCGTTCAAACCCGGCGATGCGATCGAAAAAACCTTTCTTTACGAAGGCTATGACATCATCACGCTGCAAAAGGAGATCGAGCGCGAGTATGTCATGCCCGAGCCGCAAACCGCCCAGGAAGTCATCGGCTACTACGCCCGCCGCATCGCCCAGGAGGTTAAGCTGCCGTCGCAGTTCGCCGCATTAGCGCCAAAGGTGCGGGAGTTTTTCGAGTCCAAGGCATTTGGGAAGACCGTCAATCTCGACGCGCCGGAGGTGGTCAAGGCCATGAGCAGCAAGGTCGCGCATTATGTCTGTGTGAAGACCTTCAGAAAAGCGTTGCTCGGCGCCGCCATCGCTGAGCAAGAGCCGCAATTGCTTGGTCCCGACAGAATGTTGTCCTCCACCCAGCCCTATCCTTGGTCCCGGCCGATCTATGAAGCGAGAAGGTGCGTCTTTAATCTCGTCGCCTGCGACAACGACTTTGAAAGGGCCTTTGCGAAGTACCTGGACCTGGCTGATGACGTGAAGGCGTTCGCCAAATTACCCCAAGTCTTCGGGTTTGCCATTGACTATACCGACGGGTCCGGCAATCTTCGCGCTTATTACCCCGATTTCGTGGCCATTGATGCGCAGGGCACGAATTGGTTGCTGGAGACCAAGGGTCAAGAGACGGAGGAAACGAAGCACAAAGCCAATGCGGCAACGCTCTGGTGCGCGAACGCGAGCGAGTTGACTTCCAAAGCGTGGAAGTATCTCAAGGTTCCACAAAAGGAGTTTGAGCGATTACAGCCGGAAGCACTCGCGGATCTGGGGGCTTTGCTCCCAACTGAATAGACCAGATTAATGAGGCGCGCCTCACATTCAAAGGTCGTTTGCCCCATAGCTCTTACCCAACGGTTACCCGAACGGGTAACTGGCGGCTTCGGGGCGGGGCGGTGAGGGCATCGAAACCGCATAAAATCCCACGGCTGTTAATCGGGCGGAAAGCCAATGGGGACGGGTTTTTCGGGGATTTCGAGGGGGTAGAAATAGGGCAAGGTTGGCTGATGATTTCGGTAAAATCGACGGCGCATCATGGGCGGCATCGGTAGCGGGAACTGGTATCGCTGGGACAAGCGGGACACGGTGGAACATTACCGCCGGCTTGACGTGCGGCACTGGCAGCGGGACGGGTATCTTGAGCCGGGCCGGTGGTTCGGCTGGCAATGGACGCGGGACGGTGAAACCCTGGCATCTATCAGCGTAACGGTGGAACCCGACCGCGTGATTCTCAACTATCGGCACCGCAGCGGCGCCGGGGAATGGAAGGCCGAAGAATATCCGGTTCGCCTTGACCGGACGCCATGCACCTACGGCGGGACGCGAGCGTGGTTCATCTGCCCAGCGGTGGGCTGCGGGCGGCGTGTGGCGATCCTTTACGGCGGGGGGATCTTCGCCTGTCGGCACTGCTACCGGCTGGCCTATGAAAGCCAGCGGGAAGCAGCGCATTCTCGGGCATTGTGCCGGGCGCGGAAAATCTACGCGAGATTGAGCGGTGATCCGAATTGCCTTGATATGCCGGACAAGCCCAAGGGGATGCACTGGCGCACCTATGAACGGCTGTCCGCCGAGGCCGACGCCGCCGAAGCACTATCATGGGCTGGGCTAGCGGATAAGATGAAACTCTGGCGGACGACGATCGGCTAATCTGTTTCGCAAAATCGGGGGCCGTTATCGTGGAACTGGCGCAAGGCGCGGTAAATGGGAGTCCCCGAAGGGGGCGGACGGGCGGCGCGGCGCGAGCACGGGGAGCGGAAGACGCGAAGCGGCTGAAGCCCCGCGCACAGCGGACACGCTGGGCGGGCGGGGGGATTCAAGAATAATCCGGAGGCAATTTACACATAATGCAAATTATGCGGGCGCGAGCCGGACAGCACGGAGCGTAGCGGAGTGCTGCGCATAATTCCGGGCATTATGTTGAGTTGCCGACCTCCGAACCTGGCTGGGCAGGTGGCACCGAAGTTCATCGAAGCAGTAGACGCACGCTGGCGGGGAAGCGGCAAAGAAGGATGACTAAGTCGAACGGAGCCCACGGAGCCGCAAGCCCTTGGCCCCGCTGTTTGGGGCGAAGGGCGCCGTGGCGGAGTGCGGGCGGAAACGGAGGGGACAGCGTTGAACGAAGCCACGGAGCCAGTCTGCCGGAGTTTACGGAGGGCAGTCTGGCGGGCTTGAACCTTGGCACAGCGTAGCCCGGCGCGACGCTTGCCGCGTAGCACGCAAGCGGCGTGACGGGCGGTGAGATACCCGCATCAAGGGCAGGGAGCATATCCCCGGTGCGGGTATTTTTGCGGCTATCTGCTGTTCGGTTGCCTCGTGAAAATCAGGGGAGACAAACAGGGGGCGGTTTTTTCTGTGGGACACTGGCGGGACACTCACCGGCAAAAAACGGCAGTTATCCACAACCGAAGACAACGGGCAAGCCGACGTAAGCCTTTGTGTGACTTGTTGTTGCTTGTTGTAACTCGTTGAGTTAGCGGGACTCTGACTCCGTCAACCTAGGTTCGAATCCTAGTCCCCCAGCCAAACGTTCTGACGGCGAATCCAAGCGACCCTCGCGGCGATCCGTTGCGCGAGCACTGAATAAAAAACACCCTCGCATCCCTTCGAGGGTGTACAGTGCCGGATCGCGGGGAGGGGGGATCGGACCCGGCGCCTGCCCGAGATGTATCGGCAGGACGCGGTGGACATTTACCGCTGCATCATAGCCAAACCGCGGCGTTGCTGAAAATCGCTAGCCGATAAGGTACAGTTGCGCCCTCATTGCGTCAAGTGGTGATAGGAAACCAGCATGCGGCCCGAGTATTTCATTGCGCCGTCCATCCTCGCCGCGGACTTAGCTCGACTCGGGGAGGAGGCTATCGGCATCATTGATGCCGGCGCCGATCTTATTCATTTCGACGTGATGGATAATCACTTCGTACCCAATCTAAGCTTCGGGCCGTCCGTCTGTAAAGCCCTTCGAGGCTACGGCATTAGGGCACCTATCGACGTCCATCTCATGGTTAGCCCCGTGGACAGCATCGTCCCCGCCTTCGCGAAGGCCGGTGCGAACTATATCACCTTCCATCCCGAAGCGAGCGAGGATGTGCAGCGCACGTTACACCTGATACATGAAGTCGGTTGCAAAGCCGGAGTTGTACTCAATCCAGCGACCCCCCTCGCTGTTCTCGCGCCGGTTCTCGATAACATCGAAATGGTACTGCTGATGTCCGTTAATCCGGGCTTCGGCGGACAGGAGTTTATCGAAGCGATCTATGCCAAAATCAGCGCGGCGCGTTCCGTCATCAATGCGTGTGGTCGGCCGATCCGTCTCGAGGTGGACAGCGGGATTAAGGTTTCGAATATCGAAAAAATCGCGGCCGCCGGCGCCGATACCTTCGTCGCGGGAACCGCCATATTCGGGAGCAATGACTATAGCACTACGATACAGACCATGCGCGCGGAGCTGGCGATGACGGCTCAGGTGTAGGACGGATGTCTTTACCGAAACCAGAATTGGTGGTGCTGGATCTCGACGGTACGCTGGTCGATAGCGCCCCCGACCTCGCTTACAGCATCGACACGATGCTGATCCAGTTGGGGCTGCGGCCGCAAGGCGAGGATCGGGTAAGGACCTGGATCGGGAGCGGGGCGGAACGCTTGGTTAAACGCGCTCTCACGGGAGATCTCTATGCCGAACCTGAGGAAGCACTTTTCCAAACTGCTGTTGCGCTCTTCTCGGATATTTATGGTCAGAACACATGCCGGCGAAGCCACCTGTACCCAGGCGTCTGCGAAGGGCTCGATTATCTCCTCGCAACGAATCGCAAGCTTGGTTGTGTCACCAATAAACGCGAGCGGTTCACACAACCACTTCTGAAATCATTGGGGATCTTCGAGAAGTTCGCGGTCGTGGTTGCCGGCGACAACTTGGCCACCAAGAAACCCGACCCGCTGCCTCTTTTGCACGTCGCGGGCGCAACCGGGATCGCCGCGGAAAGAAGTCTAATGGTCGGGGATTCGGTCAACGACGTAACAGCCGCCCGTGCGGCCGGATTTTCGGTGGTCTGCGTGCGCTACGGATACAATAACGGCGAAGACATTGCGGACACTCGACCCGATGCCATCGTTGAGTCGTTGGCCGAGCTCGTAACTTTGATCTAACGGCGCTCGCGAAGGACGATGGATCCCAACGATTTTACCCGCTTAGCAAAGGACGGCTATACGCGGATCCCCGTCATGCGAGAGATCCTCGCGGATCTGGATACCCCGCTCAGCGCGTACTTTAAGCTCGGAGATAGACCGCATTCCTATCTATTTGAATCCGTGCAAGGCGGCGAACAATGGGGCCGTTACTCCTTCATCGGGCTGCAGGCGCGGACGGTAGTGCGCGTGAATGGCCATGGAGTGAAGGTGGAAACGGACGGCGAAGTAGTCGAGCAGACGATCACCGCGGATCCGCTGGGATGGATCGACCGATTTCGCGCGCGCTTTCGCGTTCCACAAGTCCACGGCCTACCGCGATTCAGCGGCGGGCTCGTCGGCTACTTCGGCTATGACACCGTCCGTTATGTCGAGCAGCGCATCGGCAACACGCGCAACCCCGATCCGCTCGACTGCCCGGATATATTCTTGATGGTATCCGAGGAGATTTTAGTTTTTGATAACCTGCGCGGCAAGCTCTCCCTGATCGTCCATGCCGATCCATCGCAACCGCTCGCCCTCGAACGCGCGCAAGAACGCATCGATGAACTCGTCCGCGGTTTAAACGGCAGCCAGATAAGTTCGAGCCTTCCAGCGGCGCCAAGAACCGTGCTCGAAGGGGATTTTCTTTCAAGCTTTGAACGCGATAAATTTGAGGCCGCTGTCCATCGCATCAAGGACTATATCCTCGAAGGTGACGTGATGCAGGTGGTCTTGTCCCAGCGCCTGTCGGTGCCTTTTCACGCCCGCGCCACTGATCTCTACCGCGCACTGCGGTGCCTCAATCCTTCTCCCTACCTCTATTATTTGAACCTCGGCGATTTCTTTATTGTCGGATCCTCGCCAGAGATCCTTGTGCGCTTGGATGAGGGTACCGTTACGGTCCGGCCGATTGCCGGGACCCGGCGCCGCGGCCGCGATTCAGAGGAAGATCTCGCGCTCGAGCAGGAGCTCTTGCGCGATCCTAAGGAGCTTGCGGAGCACCTCATGCTCATCGACCTCGGGCGCAATGATATCGGACGAGTGGCGCGGATCGGGACCGTGCAGGTCACGGATCGAATGATGATCGAACGCTACTCGCACGTCATGCATATCGTATCAAACGTCACTGGCCGGCTTGACAACCACGAAAGCCCCATTGACGTGCTCCGGGCGACCTTTCCTGCCGGCACCGTGAGCGGCGCACCCAAGGTACGGGCGATGGAAATCATCGACGAGCTAGAACCGGTAAAGCGCGGGGTCTATGCGGGGGCCGTCGGCTACCTATCCTGGAGCGGTAACATGGATCTAGCGATCGCGATACGTACAGCATTGATCAAAAACGGCATGTTGCACGTCCAGGCCGGTGCCGGAATTGTCGCCGATTCGCAACCGGCCCTGGAATGGAAGGAAACCCTCAATAAAGGCCGCGCCATTTTTCGCGCGGTCGCGATGGCGGAAGCGGGCCTCAACGGAACAAGAACTGGGAAATCATAAGGTGGCGTTCGTTCGGGCAACGACCAAAAAAATCGGGAGACCGGTTGCCCGGCCTCCCGACACAGGAGATATTCAAAACTACGAGGCTCAGAGCAAGATAATACTCCGGCCCTTTCCTTTAGATTAACGATTGATTAAATTTTTGTAATCTTGCCCCCGGACGTAACGCATTCTCGCTAGGGTGGCAACCTACATCAACACCATGCGCCCTTAACTAACGGGCTTCGCGATCATACTACCAAACGCCGAGCTGTTCTTGCTATGCGTATTCTCCTCATCGAAGACGATCGCGACACCGCGGCGTACCTGACGAAAGGCTTGCGTGAAGGCGGCTATACCATCGAACATGCATCCGAGGGGCGCGACGGACTGTTCTTGGCGACGAGCGAAGACTTCGATTTACTGATTGTCGATCGTATGCTCCCGGGTTTAAACGGTCTCGCAGTAATTGAAGCACTGCGGGCACAAGGAAATAAAGTGCCCGTCCTCATCCTCAGCGCGCTGGCACAGATCGATGACCGTGTGCGCGGCTTGCGTGCGGGCGGGGATGATTACATGACCAAACCGTATGCGTTTTCGGAGTTACTCGCGCGCATCGAGGCGCTGCTAAGGCGCAGTCACTCCGCGGCACCTACGACCAAGCTGGGATTCGCGGACTTGGAAATGGATTTGCTGACGCGCACCGTCACGCGCGCTGGGCGCAGGATCGATTTACAAGCGCGGGAATTTCGCCTCCTCGAGTATTTGCTGCGTCACGCGGGTCAGGTCGTGACACGAACGATGCTCTTGGATGGCGTCTGGGACTACCACTTCGACCCGCAAACAAACGTGATTGACGTACATATCAGCCGCCTGCGCCAAAAAATAGATAAAGGCTTCGCGACACCGCTGTTGCACACGATCCGGGGCGCGGGTTATTCCTTGCGTGAAGACACTTAGGCTATTCCAGACCACACTGTTCCGGCTCTCGGTCGCCAACATGGCCGCCTTCGCGGCATCGGCCAGCGTGCTGCTCCTGTTCATTCATGATGCGACCGTGGCGTTCATCGATCGAGAAACAAACGCCACGATCGAAGCGGATTACCGGGGGCTTGCGGAGCAGTACGCGCAGTTAGGACTCAGTGGATTGGCACGAGTCATCACCGAACGCTTGAACGGCGATACCCGGACTGGGGAACTGTACCTGCTGATCGATCTTTACCATCGGCCCGTGGCGGGGAATCTCGCCCTCTGGCCCACGGTTGACTCCAACGCGGGCGAATGGATCCAGTTTGGCGTGGAGATCCCGGAAGCGTCGGGTCCCGTAATGCACGCGGCGCGTGCGAAGATCTTCGATCTCGCCGACAGCCATCGCTTGCTCGTCGGCCGGGATATCGAAGATCGGGTCGATTTTCAAGGTACGTTTACGGTATTCCTCACCGCCTCGCTCGCGATATTCGTTGTCCTCAGCGGCATCGGGGGCATCCTTACCGGTCGCAATATTCTCGGGCGTGTCGACGCGATCGCCCGTACCACCCATAGCATCATTCGAGGCGATCTGAGCCAGCGCTTACCGATACAAGGGATCGGCGATGAATTCGATCGTATAGCGGAAAATGTCAATCAAATGCTCAATCAGATCGAGCACTTGAGCAAGGGAATGCGAACGGTCATCGACAGCGTGGCGCATGATCTACGGGGGCCCATCACGCGCCTTCGCAGCCACATCGAACTGACTTTCAGCAAACCTCCTAGCATCGAATCCTATCGGCAGGCTCTCGACACGGCCTTGATGGAAACCGAGCGGCTGCATCACACCGTGAACACTTTGCTGCATATTGCCCAGGCCGAGGCGGGCACGCTTGCAATCGAAATGGAGCGGGTCGATCTGTCTGCCGTCGCCCATGACGTTACGGACTTATATCAGCCTCTGGCGGAAGAGCGAGGGTTACGCTTATCCATGGATGCCCCGGCGGATGTCCATATCTTAGGACACCGCGAGTTACTCTCCCATGCCGTCGCTAATCTCATCGACAACGCGATTAAGTATACGCCGCAAGGCGGCGCTATCGGCCTGACAGTTTCGGCCGTGGGGCTACGGGCCACGGTCACCGTAGCGGACACTGGGCCGGGTGTCTCCCCCGAGGATCGTGAGCGCGTTCTACAGCGTTTCGTACGCCTCGAAGCGAGTCGAACGACCCCTGGCAGCGGCTTAGGTTTGAGTCTCGTCGCAGCGGTCACACAACTGCACGAGGCGGAACTGAGGCTCAGCGATAACGCGCCGGGCCTGCGCGTCGACGTGATTTTCCGCACGGCCGCCGGAGTCTGAAGGTGCTTTTCAGACGGCCAATCAGAATAACATGAGATCCTTCCTCGCAAAGTTCACCGT
>JBIMKD010000180.1:0-6175 GCA_043673815.1 Chromatiales bacterium | reverse complement strand
ATTACTCGTTTGGTCCCGTTGGCGTGTCAACCGCAGCGGCTAATTCAAGCGGTCTTCTTTTCTGATGTCCTCATCAATGCCTTTAGCCCATGTATCGACACATTGGTGAGAAATGCGGGTTAGAGGATAACCGTTCCTTAAGCATACTATGTTGAAGTGTGGGCCATTCACTTTCGGTTCATGATCACCAGCTCATCGCGCACGCTCTTGACGCCTCCGACAGCGCGTGCAATTTCAACCGCCCGCTCCGCTTGCTTCCTATTCAAGGCAAGACCCTTTAGTACCACATGGCCGGAGCGGGTCGCGACGTTGATGGCTCCGGTTCGCACTGTCGGATCTCCATGCAAAGCAGATCTGACCGAGCGGCTAACGACCATGTCGTTAACGGGCTGTCGCTGCGCTATACGCTCTTCCGCATACGTGTTATAGCCCGGACTCGGTAATGCCAACGCAAGGACTATGGACACAACGACTGATGCCAACCATTTTCGCATGATCTCCAACCCTCTCCTGTCGTAACTGAATCTTATACGCCCTCGCCGATGTGCTCTTCGGTGTCCGGCGCTTGAGGCTCGTGCTTGGCCCACTTGTATAGCCAGAACACTACGCCGGCCAAGATCGCGAAAACGATCACTCCTTGCACCGGGGAAGCCCACAGCGTTAATACATAACTCATGAATGCGTTCATGACAGTGTCTCCTTTGACGGTAATTTATACGTAACTCCGAAGCTCTCGCGTGATCGTTCGAGCTCCGTTGATGCAAAGTATGGCCGTCTGAACGGCGTTAAGATATCTGGCAAAAGATGGACTTGGACACACCGTGAAAGCGGGAGAGCGATCCCCCTCTCGCGGTACGACCATAGCTGCCTCTTTCGAGAGAGGACGACCCCTGTTCAGGCAGGGTGTGTGGCCAAGCGGGCGCCGATCCGTACGTTGTACTGGAAGAGTCATGCGCGGTGAATCGGATTTCTACGGGTACTTGTTCAGCTACTTGTCACCTGAGAAACGGGTGCCCAAAGAGCACCCGTTGCGGGCTATCAAGCATCATGAAGATGCGGCGTTAGAGTTGAATCCACCCCAGATGATTCAACATCCGCACCAACGCGCCGTGCGAGCACCTTGTTTATCCGCCATCCGTCCATATCCGATACCTCGAAGCTCCAGCCGTGCGACTCGACGCGCTCGCGTACCGCAGGTATCCGGTCGAAAAGAAACACAACGAAACCGGCAAGCGTGTTGAAGTCGCCGTCCGGAAGCGTGCCAAGATCGAAGCGCTGCTGCGCGTCGTAAATCGACATCGTGCCATCGACAAGGAATGAGCCGTCCTCCAGCTCTTTCACCTCCGGCTCCGGGTGCTCTGCGTCCGGCAGATCCCCCGTAATCGCCTCGAGCAAATCGGTCTGTGTGACGATCCCCTGCAAACCGCCATACTCATCGACCACCAACGCCATATCAACCGGCGCCCGTTTGAACATAGCGAGCGTATCGAGAATCGACGCGCCCTCGTGCACCGCTATGGGTTTCTGCACGATCTGAATGAGGTCAAACGGCTTGTCGTTGAGACAGAGCGCCAAGATGTCTTCCTTACGTGCGATACCGACGACATCGTCCACCGATCCGCGGCTCACCAAGAACTGACGATGCGCGCTATTGCGAACTTCGGCCAGCACGGTTTCCTTGGGATCGCCCGGATCGATCCAGGCGACCCCCGGCCGGGGCGTCATAATCGTTTGCACCGGCCGGTCGGCGAGCGCGAGGACATCGCGCACCATTGCCTTCTCTGCAGGTGCGAAACCCGGTTCCGTCGCGGCCTCCGGGATCACTGCGCTCACGTCTGCGCCTACTGCGGCCGAGGATGGCACAGGAATACCGCCAAGAAGTCGCAACACCGCGTCGGCCGTGCTCTGCCGGCGCGGAATCGAGGCTGCCCATTTACGGCGATTGCGCAGCGCAAGCTGGTTGAACGTCTCGATGAGAACAGAGAATCCGATTGCCGTATACAGGTAACCCTTAGGAACGTGGTAGCCTAGGCCATCGGCGACCAGGACGAAGCCCACCATCAGCAGAAATCCTAAACAGAGAATGACCAGCGCCGGATGTGCGTTCACGAACTTGGTAAGCGGCTTGCCCGCGACGATCATCACGATCATCGCGATCACGACCGCCGCCATCATAACGTAGATCTCGTCGACCATGCCGATGGCCGTGATGACCGAGTCGAGCGAGAACACCGCGTCGAGCACCACGATCTGCGCGACTACCGGCCAGAACCGGGCATGAGCGACGCTGTCCGCGTGCTCGGGTGGCCCGGTTTCAAGCCGGTCATGTATCTCTATCGTGGCCTTGATCAGCAGGAACACCCCACCGAGAACGAGGATGAGATCGCGCCAAGAGATCTCCAGTGCAAATACAGTGAACAACGGCGCCGTCAGCGACATGACCCAGGAAATACTGGCGAGCAATCCGAGACGCATGAGCAGCGCTAAGCTCAAACCGATGACTCGCGCTCGATCGCGCTGGTGCGGTGGCAGCTTATCCGCCAGGATGGCGATGAAGATAAGATTGTCGATGCCGAGAATGATCTCCAGCACGACCAAGGTTAGAAGACCGACCCAGATTGCCGGATCGGTTAGCCACTCCGTTACCTGATTCCTGTCCTCTGGCAGCGCTACTTCCGCCGGCCGCGCAGGAAGGACCTCTACCCTCTCAGGCACCTGAATGGTGCGGACCGCTAAGGCTGCTGCGGGAACCCCCACTGCTTGACTGAAGGCGTTGCTTAGGCGTTCGAATACGCGCGCCAGGACCTCGGCTTTCGGGATCTGAAAATATTCCCCGAAGGTCTTCTCCGCCAACGCCTGACCCCGGGCGAAACCCTCGCCCAATACCACCGCGATGATCTTGATTCCTGCGCGAGCAGCGTTGGCAGCCAACTCCCTCTGCCATCTTGCTTCATAGGCCTTTTCTAAACGGACAAGGAGTGTCTTGTTTAGCTTTCCATCGGCCGGTATCCCCCTCTGCCTCTGAAACTGGCGTATGGCGTCCCTTGTTTTTAGCCCCATAATCCCGTCGATCGGAGCCACCCCGTAACCCAGGGCGCGCAGGCGCGATTGCACTAGCGCCGTGTCGCTTGGGTCCGGAAGGCCACCGATCAATAGAATGATCGACTTCTCCGCCCCTCCTCGACCGTGGACCTCAAGCTCACGGATGGCCTGTTTCAGGGCTATCGCGATATCCGGATACTTTCCGCGGTAATTGAGTTTTTGAAGGGCCTCGAGAAACTCTAGTCGGGACTCGTCCGTGACCGCGGTGAGCGGGACCGAGACAGTAGCAGAATCATCAAAGAGGACTATCGCTGCCCGAACATCGCCTTTAAGCTTCTTAACGAATCCACCGACCGCCGCTCTGGCCAGTCCCTTCGCATCCACTCTCTTCATCGTTGCAGAGTTATCCACGACCAAGATCACGTCCCTTTCCTCGGCAGAGGCGCTAGATACAAGGAACAGCAACAAAAGCGAAACTGACAGTCTTCCAGCCATTATTCCGGCTTCTTCGAAGAAGGCTTAATCCAAGTTGCTACCTGCCAGTGGTTGAGACAGCTCATAAGGTGTTATCAAGCCAAAAAGCGTCCACAAAAGACTCTACTGAGACTAAATTCCACAAAGAAGGAGCATTCCTGTGGACAGGCGAATCACGGCCTTGTGTGACGATGGGTTGAAAGCCCTGCCCTTGTGGCTATTCCGGTGGGGAAGGCGGTCTAGTAGCGCCTCAAACCAGGCCAGCATACGTTGGCCCAGTACCGAAGTGGTTCCCCACCGAAGATACGATTGGCCAAAACAGTATGCGCGTCAAAGCCGGCGGGAGCCGCACGACGCCCCGGGCGCGACTACCTCGTTCGAGGTGACTGATATTTTGCCCGGCTTAACTCGTTTTGCCAACCTTTACATTGTCACGATCGTCGCGGGCGGGTTTATCTTTTGATGCGTTCCTCTTGTCTTTCGCGTAAAGAATCGCAAAGGCGATCACTGCCACTGCGGCTAATAAGACCAATACAAAATGCCAATCCGACATGATCCGCACTCCGTTACTTAACCAGTGTTTTCTTCACTAAGGTTCGTGCCGCCCGGACCCCGCAGTCCAACCGTGGTAGGTCGAGCGGATACCTCTTGAGCCATAGCGTTGCTACCTGAAAGGGACCGCGATCACCCTACGGCGCCCGGCGATCGTAAGCATTGCGCCGAGAAGGATATAGATCCAGCTCTTCCAGTTGTGTTCGCGATTGTGTGTGCCTGCTAATATCGATAATACTTGACAAAGCGCTTTCCGGGTGTTCCGCCTGCAAGTTGCATAAACATCATCTTGATCCGTTGGAACGCGTCCGGCCTGTGCTCTTCGATGGCCGCACTGCATATTCGTATGGGCGCTGCGCCTTATTTCCTGGTCCCGCCTTGTACGGGGAGATGATAAACGCTCGCTATTCAGCCAGCTCTCTGCAAAAAGAGGTTTCAGTAAACGATTACCCAGAGGTAGTGACGATTCGCGACCGCAAGGTTGGTGAGTAAGAACAGAAATGTGCGTTTCATATCCAAGCCCTTCAGGTAATAACATACTGGTGCTTCGCACCGGCCAACGAATTCCGAGTGCCGTGCATCACCTTTGTTTTTGATCGGTTGGCCCATTTAGCAAGCCCCCTCTGAACTGTGGCTTTAACCATACCCAGCCAACGCCGCGCCCAGGCGAACTCAATCCCGAGGATCGCCAGACCGATCGGGATCACTATAAAGGCCGGGCCGGGGAGCACGATCATCGCAATACCTAGTAGCAAGACCGTTGCGCCGACGACTCCCACCACGATTCGGCGTGCTAGCTTATATGACTGCGAGATCATTAATAGCACGGTAGATGGTTGAAACGCAGGGACATTGCCCCCCTAATTGACTTTCGTGTAAGTAAGGGTCTCGGGCACCTGGAAGACATCGTCGAAGTCCCCATCGATATTGATGTCTTCCTTGAGCGTCAGCTTATCTCCCTCTAGCTTGTACTGAATGGCGTATTCATTCTTCGATGACTTCATCTCGACCGCGCTCCAGGTATTGGCTGCCTGATTGTATTGCGCCTCGCCGAACGATTCGGCGGTCCATTCCATATAGTCGGGCGTGGCTGATACCGAACCGGTCTCGCGCGCCGTTTCGGTCGATTCATACACTACCTGACCATTGGGTCCGATGAGGCTTTCGTACCACGAGTAGATATAGGTATCGCCCGATAGCGCCGCCTTTCCCTTGGATTTATGGGTTCCCAACGAGTCGCTGCGATCGGGAAACGCGGCTTCCCAGGTGCCGCCGAGATTGAAGCTATCGGGGCTCGCGGCCGCCTCGGAATCAGCGTCTTCGCCGACGCACGCGGCTAGTCCAAGTACAGAACCCAGTAACGCTAATGCCTGTAAATTTCTTTTCATTTAATCCTCCTGTTAGTGGTTTTGAACGCTGATTCCAAAGAATTAGAGCGATTCAATTTGATGGGTCCCTTGGTGTTTTTCCCGGCGCCCCGCTGGGCGGTTTAAACAGAAAACCCCAAGAAGAGCCCCGGCGAATCCGGCCGTGAGCACCATACCGACCGAGCCCGCGCCCCAGCCCGTCGGGTAGTTGTCTACGTTGATGGTGGCCGTCAAGCCGGGAATGCTCGGCAAGTCCATATCTCCCGCGCCCCCTTTGAGTTGCGCCTTCAAGCCCTTCTCCGTGTGCTGTGCCATATCGCAATGCACGAAATACGTCTTGTCGCCGCTAGGGACGATAAACGTCCCGCTTTTCTCACCCGGCCCCGTGACTTCGAGGTGAAACATCCCTTGGGGATGGATATATTTCGGTAGCCCGTGCAGCATCCATTGATGGCGGATATCGTCATCGTTGACGAAGGTGACCGTCACCCGGCTACAGGGGCGCACGCGCCATTCTTGCTGGTCATAGGCAAACATCAGTCCCGGAAAGCGGCGTGCATACTTTCTGCCCGCATGTACGGTCACCTTCACCTCCTCGGTGATTTGCGGGCAGTCTTGCGGTAATCGATCCTTATTTTCGCCCATCACCGCCCCTTGCATATCCATGGACATGCCCGGGTGGTGATGATGCGCGTGCGCATCGGTCCCCGCGGCGGCGCTGAGCGCGGGTTGCCGGTAGT
>JBIMKD010000179.1:0-2839 GCA_043673815.1 Chromatiales bacterium | reverse complement strand
GATGTGAACCAGGCCAAGCCCGGTGAGAATATCCCGTATCACGCCGTTGACGAAAACGCTCCCTGCTTTGTGCATGGTAATAAAGACCACACTTTTCTCCTTTGAGTTTGTTGGCGGGAGCTCATTGCATCGTTCTGTCACGAAGGCTTGCCTCCTCTCCGATGTTTTTCACCTGTCCTAGGGTACGGATCCCCAGTCTCGGGCTCCGTAATAGTTCAGGAAACCTCTAATAATTCAAAATCTCCTTCTCCCTTCGGGAGAAGGTTGGGATGAGGGTATTAGTACACCCAATAACACATCGTGCCGCAAGGTGTCGTGATCGTTGAGATCCTCGTACCCGAGCGCCATCCCATACACCCGCTGTTTCATGAGTGACTCCACCGAGTGCTCGATCAACTCCGGATCTCGGTGATCGATGAAACGCGCGGCCAAACGCTTCAGAATGTGGGTTCGCTTTTCCACCTCGAACAGCAGAAGGCTACCTCCATCGGAGCTCATCTTCCCCCCATCAAACCTCCCTGCCACCCGCCAAGCTCCATTACCGCGAAATTCCATCCGCACTGCGTTACACTCTGTCTTCATAAGGCCGTTCTCCTGCTTGCGCATAACATCCCGACTGAACACATATTATGCCACGAGATATGGCCTTTTCCTTGACTATCGGTGAGAAATCCGGGCTAGGCGCGGACCCACTGAAATACGAAGCACTGAGGATCGGTAAATAGCCGGTTACCGTGATCCTGGCGCCTGAACTGATCAACTTCCGCCCAGAACATGTCAACTGTCCCGCCGAGAGTCACCCGCTTCTCATCGACGACGCGGCTGAACTGTTCGACGTCGAGATCGTCCGGCTTGGGCTTCATCGTGCCCAAAAGTTGATTGTTCCTATAAGTGTGGTAGTGGGCTGTTCCATCGCCTGGCTGCTGTTCTGACTACGCCTTGCGGTCACGGCGCTCTTTTCCACCACTCAGGATCCGTCTCATAGCCGTAGCGTAGAAGGTATTCGGTTGCGCCGGTCTCGTGGAAGGCCTTCTTTGCCTCGAGGTCCCACGCACGTCGCCAGTGCGAACCTTGGCGGTTTCTGGACCACTCATGGAAGAGACTGTCAGGTGCGAACTCTAGGCCAATGCCCCATTGATTATTTGCGGGATGATTCCTGATACCATCCCAAATCACCGATTTCGCTTCGTAGCGTTCAGCTATCTCGTCGGAGCTAAAGCCATGTTTAGGATCAATGTAGTCGACTACGTTCTTCAGCGTGGTTGGCCCAGCCATAAAATCTTCGTAACGGATCAGGAGCTTGTCGGCTCCGCCCATAAGATGATCAACCTGCTTCATGTGATTGGCCCAACCACCGAAGTCATACTCTTTATCGAGCCAAACCAGAAACTCGGCTAAGTCACCCCGGCGCGAGAAGGAGTGGCGACCCTGCTGCAGAGTCATGTAGGCAAGAGAGGTCATTGCATCCCGCCCATCGCGCACAAGGATTATGGCCCTGTCTCTCAGGTATATTTCTCGCGCGACGTGATCCTTTACGAGGCGAACTAATGGATAATGGCGAGGATAAAGCTGCTTGGCGAAAGGCGTCAGGCTGTGCGGGACCCCCGCAAACACCTGCGCACCCAGTAAAGCCGCGACAGTTTGGATGAGTGGCGTGTTTCCGCTGCGCGGATAACTAATTACGAACACCAGCGGCTGATCGGATTGGATTGGCGCTCGCGGGTCGTTCTTACCCGCGGCGAAGGCTTGTACGAGGCAATCGGCAATCTTGCGGAGGGAAGGTGCTTGATCTTGAATGGGTAATGCTTCAACGTAGGTCAGAGCCAACTGAAGGGATGCGACGCAGCGCTCAAGCTGATCCATGTCGCCACTCGCAAGAATTTGGCTGAGTTGGCGTTTGCCACGCGCAAAAAGCCGGTCGATCTGCGGGACATGCTCTCGCGAGTTGTCTTGTCCACCCGGTTCTTTAGCAGCAACCTCCTCGGTTGAGTCTATTGTTTTCTTCATTCGGTCTTCTGTTTGTGGATCGGTCGGCGATAATGAGCGGGGAACTCAAAGTTTTCGAGAAGCTTGAGATCGCGGAAGCGGTAAGAGTTTGCCGGAGGTGACAAAACTTTTGGCTCTTCCGCAGAATTTGTGGGTCAGCTGAGAGACGGTATGGGAATGATCGCATGATAAGCGGGGTCTGTTTATTTGGGCCTGGCCACGAGTTTTCGGGTTCGAGATTTCGAGGCAAGGCAAGTGCGCCACGGTTAACTCTCCCTCTCCCGCCGGGAGGGTTGGGGTGAGGGGATAGAGAGGCCGATGAACGGTATGGCCCAAGCGCTGCGGAAGAATTCGACCGAAGCGGAGCGGTGCTTGTGGAGTCGACTGCGCGCTCGACGACTCGAGGGCATCAAGTTTCGACGTCAACAGATCCTTGGACCCTAGGTCGTGGATTTCCTCTGCTTGGAGCCCAAAGTTGTCATCGAGGTCGATGGTGGCCAGCATGCCGAGCAGATCTCGAACGACTTGCAGAGGACTGAATATCTCACGGTAGTGGGTTATCGCGTGCGTCGATTTTGGAATCATGATGTGCTCGGAGACCCTGATGCGGTGTTGGAGAGTATTCGCGCTGCCTTGGTTGAGATCCCCTCACCCCAGCCCTCTCCCGGTGGGAGAGGGAGTTAACGGAATACCCATAGATTCTGCCGAAGAGCCAAACTTTTTGGCTCGGGTTACTGTCCGTTACGTACGATGGTCCAAACACAGCTGTTCGCTAGCACGACTCTCCCTAGTCTTTCCTTTCGCGCTCAACCCCCAAAACTAGGTAACCAACACGATCTAGGTGCACTTGGAG
>JBIMKD010000178.1:0-3543 GCA_043673815.1 Chromatiales bacterium | reverse complement strand
TTTATTTCGCGCTCAGCCGAGGCGCGCACAGCGAAGGCCAAGGTGTATTCTTGACCGGCGGTAAGTGACACCGTAGGCCCTTTGATCTTGGTTGACGTCAAGGTTGGGTTATAATTGATATGGGTTGATGCCTTCAGCGCACCACTGCCCGTGAGAACACCGGCCGTGATCCGGGAGACCGTGACATTATCGCCGCTCCAGCCTGTGATGTTGCCATCGAAGGTGCCGTTCGAGAGCAGCGAGTTTGCGGGTGCGAAGCTCGTATCATACACCCGCACCCGGGGGCCGAGGGGTTGGCCCATCCACCCCTTATGGCTTCGTACCTTGGATTCGTTTGCCGGATTGGAGGCGATGGCCTGCCCGAAGGTCGGTGAGCCGGGCTTGACATCGACGGCGTATTCATCCTGCCATTTGTCCGGATCCTGGGGCGAGTTTTGCTGGCCATAGAAGCCATTTTCCAATAAGGCGAGGCCAAAACCGAAGCGAAACGGGGCATTACTGGCAGGTGGGGGGTTGGTATGCTCATCCGGATAGAGGCGCGTGGGGGTCTGGCCCAGTGCCTCGGTATAAAGCGGGCCCTCGGCATTATGATGCAGATGATAGCTATATTTGGACAGAATGGAATCGGTCGCATCGTACACCGGGGTGGGGCTCTGGGCGCCGTTGTCGAGTGGAAAGCCCTCCATCTGCGTCCCGTTCAAGGCACTAAAGCCACGGCTCAGATGGTATCCGCCGACGATTATTTTATCCGGCAGACGTATCCGCACCCCCGCATAAAACTGCTCGAGCCCATCACCCCACAGGTTGGTGCCCGAGGGACTGATCCCATCATCGACCACGAGGTCATTGTCTGCATCAGCCTTTTTGGTCAGGTCCATAAAATAGGGGTCAGCATCAAACAAGATACCGTCTACAATGAACCCGGGAATGGGTTGCCCTTTGCCGTCCCTGGTATAGTTTTGTTCCAGCCAATCGGCCATCACCTCACCGAGGGTCTTGCCATTGGCATCGAAGGGGCAATCGGTCGCATGGTTATAGGTCCAGTTCCTTGCATCAAAGCCTTGACCCCGGACGTGCATTGCCAGGATGCCTCCGCTTGCGTGCGATTTGGCCGTGGACTTATAGCCCCGAGACAGTGTGATCTTCTCGGGCACACTCGATATATCGATAGCTGTCACACGGGCGTGCTCGGCATTCTTAAACGAGCCTGCCGGCGCATCATAGATCACCACGTATTCCCCGACTTTCACTCTGCTTGCGTCTTGCACGGAGGCAACAGTACCGCTTGCGCTTAGACTACTCGCGAGGACGGTGCCGCCTGCGTACAACCAGTGCCCCGCGAACATTGAGCATCCTTCGGTGGCGGCTCCCGTAGACTCAAAAGGCACGCTGAAGCTCTGCCTGCAGTAGTCTACGTCGAGATAGCCTTGGTAAGCGCGCGGCGAGAAGGCGTACAGGTACATGATCTCCGGATAGCTCTCCTGAGCATCGGCTACGTTACGGGCGGCCCCCGCCTTGGCGCTGATGATATCGTATTTGGATAGCTGCTCCGCGCTCAGTATATTGACGCTGGACTCGGTAAAGTTCAGTCGCGGCCAGCTTGGATTGACCCGCAAGGAGCCCGCCGGTGCGGCGGTCGGATCGGCGTCCTCGAGGTAGGGATAGGTGGTGGCGGCGCTCGCTGCTTGAACGCCCCACAGCAACGCCGTGAGGACGATGCCCAACAGTCGCCGCTTTGCGACCGTCGGGGATAAGACTGAATGTTTATTTCCTTTCGCCCCCTGATGCTGGGGGCGGGCATATACAAATACAAGTGACTCTTGCTGGGGGTTAAGACTTTCCATTATCATCTCCTTTGAAAACATAAAATGATTTCCCTGGCTACCGCGTTTCTATCTCACAACGCGGGGTGCGCTGCTGTCGTGAGTGATGAGTAGTCGGGGCACCTTAGCGGCCTGAGGGATGTGATTCTTGAAATTTATTCCCCACGGTCTTGCCGCGGGGACCTTTGCGATGGGTTTCCAAAGGGGAGAGGCGCAGATCTCCCCTTTGGTCGCCCCACGGGGTTCATACCCCGTGGTGGCGAAATCAAATTGAATCAATTTGAAACTGCGGCACAGTGTCAGCAGAGCAGAGTATCAATTAATGGCTGCACCGTGGCTTGGTCTTGGGGCGAGAAATCGTCGGGCTTGTTGTTGGTTCTCAGCGCTATGTCAATCTCGCTTGAGCGCTGCGCTACGAGAGTACATGCAAGGGCTTTTGATTGCTTCGCAAAAGTGGTTGAGGAATACTCGATGGAACAGCAGTTCGTTTTTCTAGTTGGGGCCGGGCGTTCTGGTACGACCCTGCTCCAGAAGGTTCTTGCGCTACATCCCGAAATAGGCTCCACGACGAACTACCACCGCCATCTGCCGGATTGGTTGAGTGGTGTTCTGTTGCGCTCTATCCGCCGATTTCCGAAGTTAAAGAAATCTATGTGGTTCAAAGAAGGTGGTAATGCCTACTTTATAGATAGGCCTTGGATAATCAGGATCTTTCCTGCACCTGTAGAAGACGAGGGGATATATAGGGCTTGTGGAATGCCGATAGCGTCAAACGACGTTTGCCAATTGTCGGCGGAAGTGCTCACATGTCTGCGTCGTCGTTTCGAGCGAATGGGCCGTTTTATGGGTGCGAAGGTGTTCATAGACAAACGAATCGCAAACATTAGGCGCCTACCCTGGCTAAGGGCGGCTTTCCCTAATGCTCGGTTTCTGCACCTTGTTAGGGACGGGCGTGAAGTCGCTCATTCTTTAGCGACTGTTTCGTGGTGGCCGGAACGTGTGGTTTGGTGGGCTGGTGCAAAGCCGGCAGAACTTGAAATGCGCGGAATGCACGCGCTAGAGATCTGTGCTAGAAACTGGGTCGAAGATATTCGCGCGGTACAGCGTGGATTAACCGGGATCGAGAAGGACAACGTGCAAGAGATTAGGTATGAGTCGCTCTTGGATCGGCCCGTCGATGAGATAAGAAAGGTATTGAGCTTTTTGCAGCTGGAGATGCCGCGTGAACTTGAAAGCGTAATTCGATCCTTACGATTACAACCCCGCGCCCCGTTCTGGCGTCATAACTGGAATTGTGATGAGGTCAAGCGGGTAGAAGCGGAACAATATGCTTTACTAAAGGAGTTGCATTACCTGTAGCGCGGGGGAATGGCAACTGCTGTGATGCCCTCGGAGCGCGAAGGCCCATAACGACGGAGAGATCTCAGACACAGGCGTAAAAAAGACCTGTTCCGCGGAACCGGGGTGGGTGCTACCACGGGGTATGAACCCCGTGGGGCGACCAAAGGGGAGAGCTGCGCCTCTCCCCTTTGGAAACCCCATGGCTAACGATCCCGCAGCAAGACCGCGGGGAATAAATTTAAGGGGGTATGCACTTCGCTCTCGTAATGGCAATATGTGGGAGTGGCCGAGCCCCCACCATCGCGTCCAGTCGGCGGCGTGGACTATCCTCGCACGCTTCAGGAGTTCGACGCCTGGTTCTCCTCGGAAGCCCGGTGTC
>JBIMKD010000177.1:0-6014 GCA_043673815.1 Chromatiales bacterium | reverse complement strand
TTGAAATCCCGCTGCGAGAGCCGGCGCACGTTCGGATCGCGATAGTCGCGCGCTTTCACCGGCCGGCCGTTGATGGCGGCGAGCCTCCCGCGCACCATCGGATAGAGCGCGGGTTCAACCTGTCCCTTGGTTTTGAGGAAGTCTTTGAACGCCTCGACTTCATGCGGTTGAATGTTGACGATGAAGTGGTTGGGCGCTTGGGGTTTGAGGCTGGCCCGCCAATCCGCGACCAGGTCTGACTGCACCAGGGAGAGCAGCAGCATCACCATGATCCCAAGCCCGATGGCGACGATCTGGACCACGCTGCCCCCCGCGCGGCGGGTGATATTCGCGAGCCCAAAGCGCCAGGCGATGCCGACCCGGGTACGCAGCCGCGCCAGAGCGCGGACCAGCAACCACGCGGCGCCCGCGAGCACGGCGACGGTTCCAAGCGCGCCTCCTAAGACGTAGAGAGTTAGCGTCACACTGCCCGCCTGCCAAGGCGCGAGCGCGCCGACCGCGAGCGCCGCCGCGCAGTAAACCCCGACGCCCGGCGCTCTTAGACGC
Source organism: Chromatiales bacterium (assembly GCA_043673815.1). Lineage (GTDB taxonomy): Bacteria > Pseudomonadota > Gammaproteobacteria > JACCXJ01 > JACCXJ01 > USCg-Taylor. Next base: position 5,468 of record JBIMKD010000177.1, on the reverse strand, counting down.
CCGAGATCGCGTCGCAGCACTCGCCCCGGCGGTACGTCCTTGAGCGCGATGAGCGGTGGCAGGGCAAACCCAAGGAGCGCGATAAGGCCTGTCAGGCCAGCCGAGACCAACGGCCAGAGCGAGGGTAGAGGCAGCGGCCCCGGGGCGAAGAATGACAGGACCTCGGCCAGCAGCGCTTGGGAGGCATAGCCGACAGCGCCGCCAGCGAGACTCGCGAGAATACCCAGGATCCCGAGCTCGACGGCGAAGACCCGCAGCACCAAGCCTTGGGTGGCCCCGAGGCAGCGCATCACGGCGGCGCTGTCGAGATGCCGCGTCGCGAAGCGGCGCGCCGACATCGCGATCGCCACGCCAGCGAGGATGACGCTCGTGAGCGCGGCAAGGCTCAGGAACTGCTCGGAACGCTCGAGCGTCGAGCGCAGCTCTCTGCGGGCATCGCGCACCGCGACGAAGCGGCCGCGCTCGCCGACCACAGGTTCGGCCCAGTCGCGCCAAGCCTGTAGTTTCTGTTTGTCACCCGCGATCAATAGCCTGTAGGTGACGCGGCTTCCGGCCGAGACGAGTCCCGTCCCCGCCACGTCGTCGAGATGCATCATGAGCCTTGGGGCGATATTGAAAACCTGGCCGCCGCGGTCCGGCTCGAGCGTGAGTATGGCGGCGACGGCAAGCTCGGATTTTCCGATCGACAGGGTGTCGCCGAGCTTAAGATCGAGGAGCGGCAGCAACGGGCCCTCTACCCACACGTTCCCCGCGGTCGGTCCCATCTCCGCGTGCGAGGTAGAACCGGAGGGATCGAGAGCGGTCTCGATTCCCCCGCGCAAAGGATAGGCCGCATCGACGGCCTTGACTTCGACCAGCTTCAGCTTGTGTCCCTTCACCACGACGCTACGAAACACCACGGTGTGACTGGTCGCGAGACCAATTTCAGCCGCTCGATGGTCTACCGCGACCGGCAGGGGATAGGGGGATTCGACCGCGAGGTCCGCGGCCAAGAGCGCGCTCGCCTGGATTTCGATCGCCAGCCGCACGCGGTCGATAAAAAATCCCACCGTGGTCACGCTACCCACGGCGAGGCACAGCGCGAGCGTCGCCAAACGCAACTCCCCCGAGCGGGTATCGCGCTTGAATTGCCGCCAGGCCGTCCTGAACATGCCCTACGCCTCCTCGGATCTCATCAACTCGCCCATCTCAAGGGTCAAGCGCTGTTCGCAATGGTCGGCGAGCGTCTCCTCATGCGTTACTAGAACCAGGGTCGTCCCGGCTTCCTCGCGGAGCGCGAAAAGGAGATTTCCGACCGCCGCGCCCGTCTTGCGGTCGAGATTCCCCGTAGGCTCATCGGCGAAAAGAATGCGCGGCTGCGGTGCGAAGGCGCGTGCGATCGCGACCCGCTGCTGTTCGCCCCCCGATAGTTGGTGCGGGTAATGCCCCAAGCGTTGGCCAAGTCCAACGCGATCGAGCGCCGATCGCGCGGCGTCGGCGGGGTCCCGCTGAAGGGCGAGCTCGAGCGGCAACATCACATTTTCCAAGGCCGTGAGGCTCGGCAGCAAATGAAACGCTTGAAAGACGAAGCCCACGCGATGCGCGCGCCAGCGCGAGCGGCCGTCTTCGTCCAGGGTGTTGAGGTCGGTGCCGTCGAGCACGACCCTGCCTTTGGTCGGCGTGTCGAGACCGGCGAGCAAACCGAGCAAGGTCGACTTGCCGGACCCCGAAGCGCCGACCACCGCAAGGGTCTCGGAACGCCGCATGGAAAAACTGATATCATCGAGTATGGTAAGAAGCCCTTCGGGGCTCGCGATCTGTTTTGACAGACCTTCGGCCTGAATGATGATGTTGTTCAATAGTGCACCGTGGTTGGCTTTGGCTGCGCTCTGTCTGTGGGCCATAGCGGCCCCCGCGCAGGCGCCCGCGATTCTGATTGTGGGCGACAGTTTAAGCGCCGCTTATGGTATCGACGTTGACCAGGGTTGGGTTGCGAAGTTGCAGCAACGCATAACAGAAGCGGGTCACTCCTACCGAGTAGTGAACGCCAGTATCAGCGGCGAGACCACGGGCGGCGCATTGACCCGGATCGAGAACCTCTTAACGCAACATACACCCGCCATCGTCATCATCGAGCTCGGCGCCAACGACGGTCTGCGCGGATTAGCGCTTGAGCATCTGCGGGAAAACCTGGCTGAGATCATTGAAACATCGCGCGCGCACGATGCCAAGGTGTTATTGATACCGATGCGGCTGCCAGAGAACTACGGCCTTGTGTTTACCCAGCGGTTCCGCGCTGTATACGAGGATCTCGCCAAGGAGTACGCATTACCGGTTAGCCCCTTTATACTGCAGGGGTTCGCCGAAAATCCGCGGTTCATGCAAGAGGACGGCATACATCCCAAGGGTGAGGCTCAGGCCTTGATGCTCGATAATGTCTGGCCAAGCTTGCAACCGCTGCTGTAATCGATCAACATCGCTACGCAACATGCCCGGTCCAGCCCCATGAAGTACTGTAGCAACTGCGGCACCGCCCTCACTCGCAAGATCCCGCTCGGTGATAACCGGCCGCGCCACATGTGTGAAGGCTGCGGTAGTATTCATTACCAGAATCCCAAGATTGTCGCGGGATGTATCGCTGAATGGGGGAATCAGGTGTTGCTCTGCCGCCGCGCCATCGAACCCCGCTATGGGCTCTGGACGCTGCCGGCGGGATTTATGGAAAATGACGAGACCTCGCTCGAAGCCGCGATCCGGGAGACGCACGAAGAAGCCAACGCGCGGGTGGAGGTGCTCGGTCTGTTCGCGCTCTTCAATCTCCCCCACGCTAACCAGGTCTACATGATGTTCCGCTCGCGCGTGCTCGATCTGGACTTTTTCCCGGGAAGCGAGAGCCTTGAGGTTGAGCTCTTCGATGAGCCCGGCGTGCCCTGGGATCGGCTGGCTTTCGCCACCATTTTGCACACGTTGCGTTTCTATTATCAAGACCGGCGCAGCGGTGTTTTCAGATTTCACGTAGGCGACATCGTCAAACATGGGGCCGAGACTACGTTCGTGCAGCGCCGCCCGGCTCCCGGCGCCGCCGCGGGCGAGCGGCCGTCCGCGAGCGCCGCCATGAAACGCTGAGCAGCGTTAACAGTGCGGGGCGCGGAACCGGCTCGACCACTACCCATACAACTTCGGGAGATCACGATGATAAGACCCCATGGCTCTGAAGCCCTGACGCCGTTGTTCGTGTACGATGTAGCGCGCCATCACGGGCTGCAACGCGAGGCCGAGGGCATGCCCTCGCTGCTCTTGAGCTCGGCGGCGGCCGCCAACGCCGTCATGCTCGGAGCGGGTTACTTTACGCCCTTGACGGGCTACATGAACGCAGCCGACGCGATGAGTGTCGCGGAACGCATGCATACGGCCGCGGGATTGTTTTGGCCGGTACCCTGTCTGAATCTCACCCGGGACGTGAGCCCCATCCAAGGCGCGCGGCGCATTGCCCTGCGCGATCCCAATGTCGACGGCCATCCGGTTCTCGCGATCCAAGAGATCGCCGCCATCGAGGAGCTCACTCCGGACCAACTGCGGTTTATCTGCGAGAAAGTATTTCGAACCGTGGATCCCTCGCATCCCGGCGCTGCCACGTTCGGCGCTCTCGGCCGCTTTGCCGTCTCGGGTCCCATCGAGGTGCTGAATTTCAGTTATTTTCAGACCGATTTTCCCGATACCTTCCGTACCGCGATCGAGATCCGCAACGAGATCCAGGAACATGGCTGGAAGACCGTGGTGGCGTTTCAGACCCGCAATCCGATGCATCGCGCCCATGAGGAATTGTGCAAGATGGCGCGGGAATCCGTGGCCGCCGATGGTGTGCTCATCCACATGGCTCTCGGGAAGCTGAAGGACGGCGACATCCCGGCCCCCGTGCGCGATGCCGCTATACGCAAGATGGTGGAGTTGTACTTCCCGGCGAACAGCGTCATGGTCACGGGCTACGGCTTCGATATGCTCTATGCGGGACCACGCGAAGCCGTGCTGCACGCAATCTTCCGCCAGAACGCCGGCTGCTCGCACCTTATTGTCGGACGCGATCACGCCGGTGTCGGCAAGTTCTACGGGCCCTTCGACGCGCAAAAGATCTTCGACGATGAAGTTCCTCCGGATGCTCTGCGGATCAAGATCTTCGGCGCCGATAATACCGCCTATTCCAGGAAACTGAAGCGCGTGGTCATGATGCGCGATGCCCCTGACCACACCGAAGCCGACTTCGTGCAGCTCTCCGGGACGAAGGTTCGGGAGATGCTGGCGGCGGGACAAGCTCTACCGCAGGAGTTCGCACGCCCCGAGGTCGCGGCGATTTTAATGCGCTATTACCAAGCCGAAGAAGCCGGCGGGGAATAAGTTTAAAACCGGCGGTGTCTTACCGCCTCATCGAATCAAAGAACTCGGGATTAGTCTTCGTAGCCTTGAGCCGCTCCAATAGAAACTCCATGGCCGCCACCTCGTCCATCGGGTTGAGGAGCTTGCGCAGGATCCACATCTTTTGCAGCTCATCATTTTCGGTCAGCAATTCTTCTCGGCGTGTCCCCGAGCGGTTGATGTTGATCGCCGGGAAAATGCGTTTCTCGTAGATCCTGCGGTCGAGATGGATCTCCATATTCCCGGTGCCTTTGAATTCCTCGTAGATCACATCGTCCATACGCGAGCCGGTGTCGATGAGCGCGGTAGCGATAATCGTCAAGCTCCCGCCTTCCTCGATCTTTCTGGCGGCTCCGAAGAAGCGCTTGGGTTTTTGCAAGGCGTTGGCGTCCACGCCACCGGTCAACACCTTGCCCGAGGCCGGCACAACCGTATTGTACGCGCGCGCCAGGCGCGTAATCGAGTCGAGCAAAATCACCACGTCGATTTTGTGCTCGACTAAACGCTTGGCTTTCTCGATGACCATTTCCGCCACTTGCACGTGACGGGTAGCGGGCTCATCGAAGGTGCTCGATATGACTTCACCCTTCACGGAGCGCTCCATCTCCGTGACTTCCTCCGGACGCTCGTCGATCAGTAAGACCATGAGGTAGCAGTCCGGATGATTGAGCGCAAGCGAGTGGGCGATGCTTTGCAACATCACAGTCTTGCCCGCTTTTGGCGGTGATACGATGAGACCTCGCTGGCCCCGTCCGATCGGCGCCACGAGATCGATGACACGCGGCGTCAGGTCCTCGGTGGTGCCGTTGCCGATCTCGAGCTTGAGCCGTTCGTGCGCGAACAGCGGGGTGAGGTTCTCGAACAGGACCTTATTCTTGGCCGCCTCCGGGGGTTCGAAGTTAATCTCGTTGACCTTGAGAAGCGCGAAGTAGCGTTCGCCGTCCTTCGGCGGCCGGATTTTCCCCGAGATCGTGTCGCCGGTGCGCAGGTTGAATCGCCGGATCTGACTCGGCGAGACGTAAATATCGTCGGGACCCGCGAGGTAGGAACTATCGGCGGAGCGCAGGAAGCCGAACCCG
>JBIMKD010000176.1:0-8526 GCA_043673815.1 Chromatiales bacterium | reverse complement strand
GAGCTAAAGCGCATGCTCACGGCACTCATTCAAAAGCTGACGGCTGAACGCTGACAGCGCTTTTTCGTAGACTGCGCGTGGAACCGGCTGCCCGAAGGGCCACTTTTTCGCGGCGCAGTCTGCGAAAAAGCCTAAATTCTTTCACCGTGACTTCTTTGCATTTGACAAAGTACATCATGCGGCGATGTTAGAATAGGCCTTCGGAAAGTCATGGTCCCGGAGATAGAGCGAAGTACCCATGACGCGGCGGCCGTAGAGCGTGACGCGCCACCGGCGGGTCCGGGGGATCTTGGCGATCAGGCCGTGAGCGTGGAAGCGCGAAAGGTGCGGCTAACCTTGGCGCTCTCCTTTTTGGGGTCGTGTCTACAGGTTCGCAGATTGAACCGACGATGCAAGCCGTGCCCGGATATCGTGGTTGGTGAAGCCTCGCAGGCAATGCTCGCCGGCCATGAGGGTCTGGAATAGTTCAGTGTCATGGCGTGCGAGCGGGTTGAAACCGGACCACCCACGGCCCGCTGCACCTTTTTGGGAGTGGTCACACGGTTCAGATCCCGTTTCGCGTTGGTCGGATCGTCGACCACCGCCAGCGCATCCAGATAACGACCGTTGGCCTGCAATGAGACCTCGCGATAGCGGAACAGATAGGCGACCCCTTTGCGCATTTCGACCCATTCGGTGCGACGCTTACCTTTGCGCAAGACTTGCTTACGTACCCGGAATTCCTCGGGGTTGTTGATGACGGTTTCGACCCGAAGAACGAGCCCCGACTTGTCATACATCTTGAGCCAGTTCTCTTTGACACGATGTTTGATTCGAGATCTATTGTGGTCCAGGACAGACGAGTCCGCCAATGGCACCGATCATGGTGAGTTTGGTTTTCATAGTAAGAAATGGGAGTTCAAATCATGGCAGAAATCCGGCGGTGCGTTCGATAACCCAGAACATTGCCACCGAACCGATGGTGTAGGGCTTAATGCGCCAGCCCCAGACGGGAACTCGGACGGGCAAACGACGCACCGTGGCGGCAATGCCAAGCACCACCGCGATGAAGACAAGTTGCCCAAGTTCCACACCGACGTTGAAGAAGAGCAGCGCCAGGGGAATCGCCTGCTGGGGCAGACCGACTTCGCTCAACGCACCGGCAAAGCCCAGCCCGTGTAATAGACCGAACGTGAACGCCACCACCCACGGCGCGCGTTCGGTCAAGCCTGATTTGCCGTCGCGGCTGCGAATGATTTCAGCGGCGACAAAGACGATGCTGAGTGCGATGCACGCCTCCACCGGCGGGCCGGGCACATGGACGAAACCCAGCGTGGCGGCGGCGAGCGTGAAGCTGTGCGCCACGGTAAATGCGGTGATCGTGCCCACGAGCCGTTTCCAACCGTTCACCAGCAGCACGAGCGCAAGGACGAACAGCAGGTGGTCAATGCCCAGCAGAATGTGTTCGATGCCGAGGCCGAGATAGGTGGTGGAGACTCTCCAACCGGACGGGGTTACTTCCACGAAGAAATTCGGCGAGTCCGGCAACACCCGCGCCGTTTGCGTCACGCCGTTGGCGCGTTCGACGCGGACGAGCACATCAATTTTCGTGGCGGCCAGGCCGTCGATGTGAATGGATTGCCCATCCAGTCCGCCCGCACGCTGGACGCGCCGGCGCTCGATGTACGCGTTGCCACTAAAGAAGCCGCGCGGTTCAGAAAGTTCTTTCGCCTCGGACGGAAAGCGGACGTAGATGCCAAGCCGTCGGTCGTCGCCCAGCGCCGGGACTTTCCACAGCACGTCGTAAGTGTAGGGCGCGATTTGCCTAAGCTCAAGATAGGCGGGCCGCACTTCGTGGGCGGTCGCGCTTGGAGGGACTGCGACGCACCAAACCAGAATCAGGAATGGCAACCAGTGTTTCATCGGTTCATCGCCGTCGTTTTGGCTTCGGGTTTGGATTCCACTTCCGGTGACTGAATCGTCACCCGATACTTCGCCAGCAAGTTATCGAGGAATTTCTGGTTCGCTTCCAGGCGTCGTGCGTTGAGCAGTTCGCGTTTTACCTGCTCACGGATTTCATCCAGCGCCGGCAGCCGGCCTTCCGTGCGGCGCGTGACGAACACCAGGTGCGCGCCGTAGCCTGACTGGATCGGCCCGCTCCATTCGCCCGGGTTTAGTTTTGCGAGTTCGATGGCGAACTCCTTTCCAAACTGCGACGCGATGCCGCGCCGCGATTCGTCGGCAAACTCGCGTGGCAGAAGAAAACTATCGCCCAACGTGCTGACATCGGCGTCCGCGCCGATCTGTTTCAATTCTGTCAGCAACGTGGCAGTGTCGGTCTTGAGTTGATCGCCGCGTTTCTCCGGGTCCAGGAACACCTGCCGAAAAGTGAAGCGCTGGTCCTGTGCGAACTGGTCCGGACGTTTTGCGAGATAGTCGGCCAGTTCAGCCTCGGTGGGTTCGCGGACGGCGGCAAAGTCCTCGGCGATGAACTCCATCTTCTGTTGGAGTCGGCGGCGGATCACGGTGTCGTTCTGGTCGAGCCCAAGCTTCACAGCCTCACGGCTGAGGACTTCTTCCTTCACGTATTGATCAATCTGCCCCTTCAACTCGATGGCTGTGGGCGGGCGTTGCCAGACTTTGGCGAACGTGGCGGCGAGATTTTTGATCTGGCCGCTCGTGACGACGATGTCCTCCTGCGACGGGGCCTGGTTCTTGTTCAGGGCCGCATACACTCCAAACAAGGCCGCGCCAAGCACTAGGAAATGCAGGAGCGGTTCGTGCAGTAATCGTTTCATTGAATTGTTCTTGCGTTTTCCCTTCTCACTTCAAATCGACCTGCACCTTCTCTATCTCGGCGTGAGATTTGAAAGGGACTTTGTAATCCTCGCTCACGGGCGTGCCGGTGTCTTCGCCGATGTCCAGTGTCTCGTCCAGTGAGAGGCGGATGGGGATCGTTTTCTCGATCCGTTTCTTCGCCGCCTGCCTGCCGTCCACCAGCAGCGTGACGTCGGCTCGCTGGCCAGGCGCGCCTTCTTTGGCGTGGTAATCGAAGTTCACGACGATCTCGTGCTCACCGGCGGCCAAAACCTGGTCCCCGCTAATGGTCGTCCGCTGGAGGTTCAGGTAGTTGTAGATGAAGATCGGTTTGCCCTTGAGCAGATACAGCCCAAGACCGTTGAATCGCCCGCCCTGCGTGATGAGCACTCCCTCGGCGGCGGCCTCGGGGATCTTCACTTTCGCAGTGATCGTCCAGGAGCGGTTCTTCAGGTCCGGAGCGCTTCCTTCGGGAATGCGGATCATGCCGTCGTAATAGGTGAAGGTGTTGCGGCCGCGCGTGAGACTTGGCCGGTTGGCGACGTCGAAGCGCTCGATGTTGGAATCGCCCAGCGGCAGCACGCTGTATTTGGTGGCTTCCACAAGGAACAGGTCTTTCATGGCCTGGAGCTTCTCGGGGTTCTCCTTCGCGAGGTCGTTGGCTTCACTGAAGTCCTTGTCGATGTTGTAGAGCTCCCACTTGTATTCCGTGTGCGCGTTCTTTGACGACTTGGACGGAATCCACGGCGCGCTCTTGGGCGTGGTCGCCGCGACCCAGCCGTCATGGTAAACGGCACGGCGCGCGTAGATTTCGAAATACTGGGTCTTGCGCTGGCCCTCGGCCTTTGCGGCGTCGAAGGTGTAGACCATGCTAACGCCTTCCATCGGCGCTTGATCCACCCCGTTGACCTTCACCGGCGCGGGAATTCCCGTCGCTTCGAGGATGGTCGGGGTGATGTCGATGACGTGGTGAAACTGCGTGCGCAGTCCGCCCTTGTCCTTGATCTGCTTTGGCCAGAAGATCGCCATCGCATTGCGCGTGCCGCCAAAGTGAGAGGCGACGAGCTTGGTCCACTGGAAGGGTGTGGCCGTTGCGTGCGCCCACGCGGCGGGCATGTGGTTGAAATACATCGGGCCGCCCAATCCATCGACGGCCTTCTTGACGTCGTCGAAGTTCTCAATGACGCCGTTGAAGAGCGTCATCTCGTTGAGCATGCCTTGCTGGCCGCCCTCACCGCTCGGGCCGTTGTCACCCATGATGTAAATGACCAGCGTATTATCCATGCGCCCGCTTGCCTCCAGGGCGTCGAGGAAGCGATTGACCTGGTAATCGCAATGCGCCAGCGCCCCGGCATAGACCTCCATCATGCGCGCGAAGACCTTTTTGTGCTCCGCATCGAGCGAGTCCCACGCAGGAATGTCATTGGGACGCTTGGTGAGCTGGGCGTCCGCCGGAATCACCCCGAGCTTTTTCTGCCGTGCGAGGATTTCCTCGCGCAGTTGGTCCCAACCCTGATCGAACTTCCCTTTGAATTTGTCGATCCATTCCGTCGGCGCGTGATGCGGAGCGTGCGAAGTGCCCGGCACGTAATAAAAGAAGAACGGCTTCTCCGGAGCGAGGGCATTCAAAAGCTGAAGCCGCTTGATGGCCTGGTCGGCAAGATCGATGTCGAGATGGTAGTTGGGATCATCGTGGGGCGGCTCGATTGGCTTCGTGTTTTCAAACAACGCGGGTGCCCACTGATGGCTATCGCCGCCGAGAAAGCCATAAAAATATTCAAACCCAAGTCCGGCGGGCCAGAGATCGTAGGGACCGGCCTGGCTGTTCTCCCAATCCGGCACGTTGTGGTTTTTGCCGAACCACGCCGTGTTGTAAGCGTTGAGCTTCAGAATCTCACCGATGCTTGCGAGTCGTTTCGAGACGAGCGTGTTGTAGCCCGGGTAGCCGACGCCCATTTCCATGATGGACCCGGTTCCCGCTGTGTGGTGATTGCGTCCGGTCAGTAATGCCGCACGCGTCGGCGAACGTTGTGCGGTCGTGTGGAAGCGATTATAGCGAAGACCTTCTTTCGCGATGCGCGCGAATGCGGGAGTCGGAATCGGTCCGCCGAAAACCTCGGAAGCACCAAAACCAACGTCGTCAGTCATGATGATGACGACGTTCGGCGCGCCCGTTGGCGCTTCGACCTGCTGCGGGAAATCCTTCATCGAATCGGCAGGCGTCAGTCCAATCTGCCCGCGGAAGACGGGTTCAGGAATTGGCAGCACTGTGCGGTCGAGATCGGCGGCCGACGAAAGCCCGAATCCGGCGATGGAAACTATCAGCGCGGCAGCCCGGAGGCTCCACGTCCAGCGAACGAAGTTGTAGTGTTTCATAGTTTGATTCCGCCTTCTTTTTGCGAGATCGAGGTCGCGGATTAATCGTTTCATGGCGTGTACCAGATAGGCGAGGTGTAGGCGCGTTCCTGGATGCTGGCGGGAACGTCGGTCGGCAGCTTCACCCCGAAAACTTTCGCATCAAACGTCGTCCAGCGCGGGGTGGGGATTTCCAACACTCGCACGTAGTAGAACGCGCGTTGCTTGGCGTCGAAGTCGGGGTCTTTCCAATAGGCTTCGAGGAACGGATCGCCAATCGAGTTGCTGTAGGTTGCCTCCTTCACGTTGACGGTGTTGCCCACCGGCGTTTTGCAGCGACCGTCGCGGCCAATCCGGCGACCGTCGGAAACGGCGAGGTCGTAAACCTTTTCCTGCGTTTTGCCGCTGGCATCCAACCAGCCTTTGATGATCTGAACGCGGTCGAGATTGGCGCCGTCGGCATCGCGGATGGCGCGGACGAGGAAGGCGGGCGCTTTGCCGCGCGGGGCGGATTGCAAATCCCCGCCCATGGGAACGCCGGTCGCATAGCCGTGTTTGGCGAAGTCGGAACGGTCGAGATCGGCTTTCTTAAAGCCGAATCCGCCGAAACTACGAACCTTGAGGCGCGTGCCGGTGGTGGCGAAAACTTCCTTCCGCGCAAATGCGTCCCAGATGGCTTCGCGGGTGTTCTCGCGCGCCCAGACCGCCGCCAATCCTGCGGCTGCCGTCATGCGGGCATAGAGCTGTTGTCCTTTGGGCGCCGTGCGACCGGCGATCACTTCCTCGAAGCGAATGGGATCGGACGATGGCTCCAGCGGCGACACCTTGCCGAAAAAGTTGTTTTCCTCGGCGGTGGAGAGGCCCGTGTGCGAATCGGTGGAGCCGATGAGACCGAAATTGAAGGGGTTCGCGCCCAGCTTCGCCTCGAAGGCAAGGCCGCGCTTGAAGGCTTCGCGCGCGTATTCGCGCGGCAACATCTCCGGGGTGTGTTGGACGGGCCCGAAGCTCGCCTTGTCCCAGGTTTCGAAGTCGGCGAGCTCGTCATTCGGTGAGAGCGAGGGGTGAGCTTCGCCATCACCCTTCATCTGCGTCACCTCCTAGACCGGTTCCCATTTCATCCGGCGCTCGGCGTAGTCCCGGTCAATGGGCTTTTTGCCGCCGAAGGTGAGATCGTCAAACATCAGTCCGCTGGAGAGGTTGCCGTTGTGCGGGATAGCGAGCAGCTTGCCGCCGGTCTTTTGCTCGTAAGCGGCCATCCATTTCCACAAATCTTCGGCGTCGAAACTATCGTATTGGGAGAAGGGAACGATCTGGCTGGCCTTGTCCCCGCCGTCGCGGAAGATGACGTTGCGATGAAGATTGTTGCCGTTGGGCATGGAAGTCCATTCGTAACCGATGAACGCCGTGAACCGGCCCCGCTCATTGTATTTCTCCGCCGCCGCAATCACCCGCTGCCACATCGTCTTCATCAGTTCGGGCATGTCCTTCAAGGGGTCTTCGCGTTTGGCGGTTGTCGCCATCCAGTTGTCGTAAGCCTTGATTCCGCCTTCCAGGCCCGACTTGGTCAGGTCGTGCTCCATCTTGCCCCACTCGTTCTTGAGGAGTTCCGGGTTCGACTCCGCGATGGCCGTCGCCAGGCCGAGGTTCTCGGAGTGATCGGAAACGACGAGGAAATCATACGGACGCTGAAGCCGGGCCGGCAGGCCGTGGCTCGACATGACAGTCTCGCCGCGAGCAAAACGATAGGCGTCTTCCGGCCCGAGGGTGCAGCCAACCATGCCGGCGTCCGTCGAGTAGCCGGTGTGCAGGTGAGTATCTCCATAAAAGACCTGGTTGGGAAAGTTCTCCTCGGGATAGGGCGAATACTTGACGCCCGGCTTGGGCATCGTGTGAGTGTCCTGGGCCACGACGGTCGTAATGAAGCCCGTCCCGAGCAAAGCACCGAGCGGGAACAAAATGAGGGACAGTGCGTTAGCGAGCGCGGCGGCGATGAGTCTTGTTTTCACCTGGTGTGCGTGGTTTCATGTCGCCGGTTTCCCCGCCTCGGAGCTAGCCGAGGCGGGGCCCGGACCGGGACGCTATTTTACTTCCACCGTCACGTTCTTCAGTGTGCCGGTGAACTTGAACGGAGGCTTGTAGGTCGGCGCCACTGCCAGTCCTCACCCACATCGAAAGTGTCGTCCGTCGAGAACATGACCGGCACCGTTTTCGCGATCCGGCCTTCGCCCACCTTCTTGCCGTTGACCGACAGCGCGCCCGTGCCACCCTTGCCCGCGCCATAGGCGCCGATGTCGCCGTAGCCGACGTTGTCGGCCAGCATGATGATGGCGTTCGGCCGGTCCGGCGCATGGGCCAGTCTCGCGGCCGAATAGAAGAAGAGTTATGTAGATGGGTTTCACGTTGCCCCCAAGTTGCTGGCGCGCTCGACCGATTTCACGCAGCGGAACCCGGGATGGTTCGTGCCAGTGGTGATTTCGCCTTTGCCGCGCGTGCCGACCATGTAGCGCGAGCAATATTGATCCGTGCAGAGAAAGGATCCGCCGCGGTGGACGCGCTTCGGCAAGCCCGGCTCGCCGGGATCGAATGAGTCGGAGGGGCCCGCCAGATTGCGCGCGACCCTCTCGGATGCCGCCAGTCGCGCGTAATAGTCTGGGCGCCACGGCACCGATGCCCACGAAAGCGTCCGCGCCCGTGTCGTGATCCGGGAAATGCCCCTGGTGGATGTTCGCCATGAATTTTCCGCCCGGCATGAACTCGTTTCCCCAGGGGAATAGTTGCCCCGCGACACTCCGCTTCGGTCGGCAAGCGCTTGCCGGCCCATGCCGTGTAGGCCTTGGCGTCCTCGTACGCGGCGAATAGGAATTTCAAGAACCCTTTTTCTTCTAAAGGGAAGATACGACTGAACCTATTTAGCTGTCAAACACGCGCAATTGTGGTCCAGAATTGAGGAAAGTGCATTTCCATTTAGCTCCACCTGAACCTATATGTTGTGGTCAGTTGCTTCGGTTGCCGCCAATAAGATGGTGGCCAGCATGCCGAGCAGGTCTCGAACGACTTGCAGAGGACTGACTATCTCAAGGTATTGGGTTACCGCGTGCTTCGATTTGCGCTCTCCGGCGCTCACCCGGACGGAGCGGCCGGTGTGATGCCGGCGGTCACGGCTGTGGATTTCTCTAAGTATGGCAAGACGGAATTGCGACCGCTGTCGAAGGTCAAGCACAGCACGGGACAAAACCTGCAGCGCAGTTGGATCACCGTCCCTCAGGTCACGCAATTCGACGAGGCGGATATCACAGATCTTGAGGAGTTTCGCCGCTCGAAACTGCAAGAGCTCGCGAAGCAGAATATCAAGTTGACCTATCTTGCCTTTCTGGT
>JBIMKD010000175.1:0-7091 GCA_043673815.1 Chromatiales bacterium | reverse complement strand
TCTTTTATAGCCGCGTCTATGCTCGCATACTACGTCCCGCTCTGGCCTTGATCAGCACTTCGGCGCAGGCGCCCGGTGCATCCCTGCAGCGCGCATTTCAGCCGCCGAACAGGCCGTCACCTCCTGGTGTGATCGCGTAAATCTCGCCGCGTGAAAACTTGACTCAAGAAATACAAAACTAGTTAAAACAAGGAATCTAGTAGAGGAGCCGGTCGCCCGCGCTCCCCCCATTTAGAACCCACCGTGCCCGATTAAGGCAATGGGCTCAGGATTGGTCTTGACCCGCTTTGGTGGACGGGTAGTTGTCTAAGCAGTTTCGGTTCTTGTGGTCAGTAGTCTCCTCTCATAGTTAAATAAGTGACAAGTAGCCCAGGGGAGGAGTGGCGACTATGCGGGTTATGCAGGCCTTCGATCCATTCGAACACGGCCATGCAGAGCTCCGTCTGGGTTTTAAAACGGCGTTCCAAGGTGGCGAAGAAGCTCTCCGCCATAGCATTTTCGTAAGCGTCGCCGACCGAGCCCATGGACGACATGACACCCATCTCGCGACAGCGCTTGCCGAACGCGTAACTGGTGTACTGGCAGCCGTGATCGGAATCGGAATGTAAGTATCATGTAGTGATCGTGCCGAAGTATCGGCGCAAGTCGTTGTTTGGGCATGTGCGCAAGCGAATTGGCAATTGAAGGGGGCCACACCCACCAACGCGGCGATCTCCCGCCTGACCTGCCCTATACCGGGGACAGTTTGGAGCAATTGGTCTTTGACGAACCAGAGGGGACTCTCTTTGATCCGGCGAGTGGTTTGTTCATCGATGTCCTTGAGCTGCTTTTTCAGCCAAGCGATATGGTGGAGGATGCCTTTGTGTGTATGGGGCGAGGCCATGGACAAGCGATTTTGCTCGGCGGTGACCATATCCAAGAGCTGGCGACGCCGGGTAATGAGCGCCTCGAGCGCCTGTAGATCGGCGTCTTTTATTGGCCGCGCAGCCGGACGTATCACCTCAGCGAAGTGGGCCAGCACATTAGCATCCAGCGTCTCGGTCTTGGCAAGCTGTCCTGTGGCTTTAGCAAAGTCGCGTACTTGGCGTGGATTGACGACCGCCACAGCGAAGCTTGCTGCGGCTAGGGCGGCCACTGAAAGGGTTTCAAAACCGCCGGTGGCTTCGAGGACGATGAGGAGGGGGGACAGTCCTCTCATCTCAGCGACTAACGCCACAATACCCGTTTCATCATTGGTAAAGCGCAGCCTCCTCCCCAGAGGACGAACCGCTATATCCAATATGGCCTTAGAAACATCGATACCGAATTTTTTCGTTCATAGCATTCCTCCATTACCCAACCTTGCAACAATACGGGCTCTTAACGCCGCTCGAATTTCATCGTAGCCGTGACCCCCAGCGGCTGGCGATTCTGTTCCTCATCTTGGCCCTCGCGCTGCTGGTATTGTGGCTCATCGGCAGCATCGCCAAGGAACACGGACTGTGATGCGTCACTATCAGGCCAATACCGTGCGGCACCGGGGAAGTGCTATCCGTGATCTTTCTCGGCATTCGTATCATCGAACGGGCGCAGGATCACTTCACTGCCGGCGAATTGCAGGCTGCGTGGCGAAGCGTCCATCGTATTAACGCAAGGGCATGCGACCATCAGTCATGACAATCACGCCTTGGCGCGATAATTTCGTGGGGATCTCACAGGCTTAGAACCCATTTTCGGTGGGCCTTAAGTACCTAACCTATGCGTCGCGGCTAGTGGTGCTCCACTGGAAGTTGCTGTTGAATTTGATGCCGTAGGGCGGATCGAAGTAGATGCATTGCACCTTGCCGCGCAGCCCTTCGCGCTCGGCGAGGCTGGCCATTACCTGGAGGGAGTCACCGAGAATCATGCGATTCGACCAATTTTGCTCGTGCTGGCAGAACTCGGTTTTGTCCACGCCCTCGGGGATGCCGTTGAAATCGCCAAAGAGGTCGATCTGCGCGCCGACTTCTTGCGCGCGCTGGTCGCGGGTCTGCTTGAGCAAGTCTGATACATGAGCAGCGCGGGATAGGTTGCGCCTTTACAGACCAAGTAACCATCCAGCCATTGCCGGGTCATGCGCTTCAACTGGCCGAAGAGGTGAAGCTTGGGCGCTTCGCTGGGGTCGCGCCATTTCGTGTAAAGCAGTCGCTGAGTGAGATGGAAGAGCAGCGTGGAGGGCCGCAGGTCTCCTAGGTGCTCTAGACTGAGATCGACGGACTCGCCGATAATGCCTGCGTTCTTGGTGATGGACCAGATCCGGGGTCAGCTCCAGGACGGAGTCGTCATTGAACGCGGCGGTCAGCCGTTCTTCGGGCAATTCGACGCGATAGCCTTCGACACGCGGGAAGCGGAGCTCGAGCGCATCGCGCTCGGGCCGCATAGCCTTGAACTTGGATGGTCTCGCGCGGCGGCCGTGGCGGCGCGACCACCGGCTTGGCGGTGAAGTCGAAGGGGATCCCCAACGCGTCGGCATATTCCACATGGAAGAGATGAGAATGGGCCTTTCGAAGAACTGGTTATTCATGGCTGCAAAGTCTGTCTCAGTTCTTGCCTCGTTCTCCGTTCTCATCGCGATTTTCTTACATCGTTTATGCGAACATTGTACTAGGTTCGCGTATTTTAACCTTTTTCTTGTAAGTTAGCCGCCCTGCGAGTCAGCACGCTGATTCACGATAGCGGGTAGCGCATGCTAATGTCATCGCAAAACTTTGAACTCTTAAATACCTATGATTCGTAATTTGTATAACCGGATCCCGGACACGATGTCGGAAGAGTTGTTTGAGATCTTATTAGAAGGAGCGCGGTTTCAGCTCGAACGGATCGTCTCTTCAGGACAGACGACACCGCCTGGTCGATGGTATGACCAGAATCGGGATGAATGGGTCGTACTCTTGAGCGGGCGGGCCGGCCTACTATTCGAGGGTAAAACGGAGATCACCGAGCTGCACCCCGGCGATTATGTCCTCATTCCCGCGCATCGGCGCCACCGCGTTGAGTGGACCGATAGCGATGAAAAAACCGTGTGGCTTGCGTTGCACTATGAATAGCAATTCCGACCTTTTCCGGGTTAATTAACCGCCCTAGCTGAGCCGTCCGAGAGCACGCCCGGTGGTATTGAAAACGGATCAATGATAAGAGAATGCAAGCTTGCTTAATCGCGTGTAACGACTTGGGGTCTACTTATGAACGGCGTTCGATGTAAAGAGCTCTCCTACCTTGTCGCGTTACTGGCCGGAATGCTCGCGCCGGAGACCCAGGCATTCGATGCACGCGCCTATCGGCTGGTCGACCTCACCCACCCGTTTAACACAGACACGATCTATTGGCCCACCGAACCGACGCATTTCGAGCTCACACGCCGCGCTTACGGTGATACGCCGGCCGGTTATTTTTATAGCGCTAACGCCTTCTGCGCCCCTGAGCACGGCGGCACCCATATCGACGCGCCGATCCATTTCGCACAAGGCAAACGCACGTTGGAAGCCCTGCCTCTGGAACAACTGATCGCTCCGGCAATCGTGATCGACATCGCGCGTAAGACGCTCAGTGACCGCGATTATCGACTCACGCGACAAGACGTGCTTGATTTCGAGCGCACGCACGGCGTCATCGCGCCAGGGAGCATGGTTTTGTTGCAAACGGGATGGAGCCGTTTCTGGCCCCACCGCAAGCATTATCTCGGCGACGACCGGCGCGGTGCCGGCGCGAGGCTCAGTTTCCCGAGCTATGGGGAAAAGGCCGCACGCCTGTTGGTCGAAGAACGCAGGGTCGCGGCACTCGGAGTGGACACCGCCTCGATCGACTATGGGCGCTCCCGGGATTTCATCGTCCACCGGATCGCCGCCGCGAACAACATTCCCGGCTTAGAGAACCTCATGAGATTGGAAACGCTCCCTCCGCGTGGTGCGACGCTCATCGCACTGCCGATGAAGATCGAAGGCGGCTCGGGCGGGCCGGTCCGCGTCGTGGCGTTGATTCCTAAGCGCTGATTATGCGAGGCGGCTCCTCAACCCTATAAGGTTTTGCTATCTTCAAGCGCCTTCAATTCCAGCCCCTCAATCTCCTGCAACGACTTGCCCGCGATCCCCTGCAGGTCTCCGTGCATGCCAACCGTCGCCTGCATCACGCGGTCGATCTGCTCTTCCCGCTTGGCCCACTGCTTCGTGATAGCCTTCTTCTCGCGATCGAGATCCTCCTGCATGGAGGAGAACGCCTCGACGATGGCCTGCATCCGAAGGCGAAAGCGCGGACCGGTGAGGTACTGATAGATCATCTCCATCTTGGTCTGCTGGCCTTCGGCTGCTTGGCGCGCCATCGCGAGATCCACAAGGGATTGACGCAGCGTCGCCGCGACTGGCATGGCGACGCGCGGATGCGCCACCCATACGTGATCGATCCAATCGAACGATTCAACATCCTTCGGTAGAACCTGACTGACGATGATGGCGATTTCGGCTTTCGCGGCCCTTTGGTCTTCGCGAAGTTTCCCGAGCCAGCCGTCGCTCCAGTTCTTGGTACGCTTGCATTCCCACAGGATTGTGCCGCATACCTGGCCGAGCGGCCCGACGACTCGATGCAGTACATCGCCACCATGTTCCCCCTTGGGCACGGGCTCGATCGCGTCGCGCGGGAACCTTGCGGACAGTAAGGATTCGAGCTCGAGCTCCTGCACCTCGCCCTGAAGCTGCTGTGACCCTTGCTCGGCCTTGCGCTTAAGCTCCTCGATTCTCTTCTGCATCGAGGCGATGGTTTGTTCCTTTTCCATCACCTTAAACTTAAGTTGCTCCTCGGCCTCCTTGCGCGCCTGTTCACGAGCGATGCCAAGCCCCTCTTGAACACGCTTCTCGACCGTCAAGTCGAGCTCGCGTTTTGCGTCGTCCAGCTCGCGCCGCTTTCGGATAAGCTCGGCTTGGGCTTTCTGGGCCTCGGCGAGCTTCGCTTCTCGCTGATTGAGGATTTCTTGAAGCTCAGTGATTTCCTTGGTCTTCTGGTCAAGGTCGGCCGCCAGGGCAAGTTTTGCCTTCTTAGCTTCATCTACCGCGATCTTCGCACGCTCCTGTTGCAATTTCTCGGCGACTTGGTCGTCTATCGTTTCCTTCGCCTTGGCGACAGCCTCCTCACGCTCACGCAGCAATGTCTCGCGATTGGCAATGTCAACGTCCTTCTTGGCCAGGCGCTGCTCGTAGTCGCGGCGGGTCGCCTCGATAAGCGGAGCCGCAAGCGACTCCGTCAACTTGATCTCGGTCTTGCAGTTCGGACAGGTGATCGTGGGTTCTGTCATGGGCAAACCTTCTTCGCCTTTTGTCTTGTCATTGGCACCAGTGTACGACGTAGTGTCCGGGAGCCGCAGGAGGTAATCGCCGGCACCGGATTGAGGTAATTTGTTGGCCTGGACCTGTGACCGGCAGCCGGATTGCATCGCTTAGCACGTCACGGGGACCCGGCTCCCTAACTCGCATCTTGTAGTCCCGTGCGTGCCGATACGGACATCCGAGAAACGAGTGTTAAAAAACCCCCCGCCGCGACCGCGGTCGCGGCGGCCGCGGTCACCAAGGCGGCGTTCCAGCCCCACCGCTCCCACAATAACCCTAAGCCGACCGCGCCCGGCAAGGCGAACAAGCTCGATACCAAATGATAAAGCCCGAAAGCCGTGGCCTTGTGAGCGCTCGGCGCATAGTCGCCGATGAGCGCCCGTTCCGCGCTTTCGGAAGAGGCCAGGGCGGCGCCGTAGGCAACAAAGAGGCACCAGACCATGAGCGGTCCGTCGCCCAGCGTTATGATCAGCATGAGCACCGCGATGCGCCCGCCCCATCCAGCCACAACGACAGCCACACGCCCCAGCCGGTCGGAGAGATCGCCGGCGACATAGGCCAGGATAGCCTTGCAGGCATGCCCGAGCATCCACAACAACGGGATCGCCGCATTGCCCACACCATGCTCGGTAGCCCAGAGCACCAGGAACGCCTCGGGCACGGTGGCCAGCGCGAGCACCCCCGAGGAAAGTATTAATCCCCGGAGTGGCCACGCGAGGCCCCGCCACCTAAGCGGGGTGTGCTCCGCGCGGGAGGCAATCGCGGGCTGGGGTAGGCCGCGCCACAGCAAGAGCATTGTGGCGATCCCCGGGACGACGGAGAGCATGAACACCGATTGCAGCTCCGCGCCCGCATAGAGTAAGGCGAACGCAATCGCCGCTCCGAGCATGGCGCCGGCATGATCCATACCGCGATGAAAACCAAAAGCACGGCCGCGGTCTACCACGCTCACGGCAATCATGGCGTCGCGCGGCGAGGTGCGCAGCCCCTTGCCGATGCGATCGAGCGCTCGCAGCACGAGTACCCAAGTCCATCCAAACGCCAGGCCGAGCAGCGGCCGCACGCTGTTCGAGAGCCCGTAACCCCCCAACACCAGGCGCCTGGTGCTCCACCCCTGATCCACGAGCCAACCCGACACGAGCTTGAGGATACTCGACAGCGACTCGGCGATGCCCTCGATCAAACCGACGATTGCCGGTCCCGCCCCGAGTGTGGTTACCAGAAAAACCGGCAGGAGCGGCGTGATCATCTCGCTCGCGGCGTCGTTTAGGAATGCGGCCAGGCCTAAGACGATGACGATTCGCGGGAGTCGCGGTATCATTGCAAATGCCAGTGATTAATTTATTAAACGCATACCCCGCGGTCTTGCCGCGGATACCTTAGCCATGGGGTTTCCGAAGGGGATAAGCGCAGCTCTCCCCTTTGGTCAAGGGAGGGTTTCATACCCGCCCGCGAAGTATATTGATTACCCCAGATGTTTCAGCGCGAATTCCGTCACGCTCGCCAAACGCTGGAGCACGCTCTTCATAAACAGCCGGTAAAAACGCAGTTGACACTCCGGTGATAACTGCTCCAGCATCGTTTCGTTGATCTTGAGCACCGAACAATGGCGATTCGCTATGATCGCCGCCGCCCGTGCGCCCTCGGTGATCTTCCCGATTTCCCCGAAGCAACCGCCTTCGTTGAGCAGGGCCATCTTCTTTTTCGCGTGCACTACGACGGCGCTGCCTTCCACGATGATGTAGAACGCGCCCTCGATCT
>JBIMKD010000174.1:0-2943 GCA_043673815.1 Chromatiales bacterium | reverse complement strand
GACTTCAGTCGCGCCGTGTTCATAAGCGCGGGGCGCCATCGAGCTTGGCGAAAGCGCGGTCGAACGTGCCAAGCGGCACGTGACCGGCCTTTCGGGTGACCTCCAACATGAGGCAATCAGAGAATCCGACGCCAGGGCGCTGCCGAAACCGCTCGACCGCAGCGGCAACCGCATCTGAGTCCTGGAGCGTCAGACAGTGATGGTTCAGCAGCATCTCCACCGCCGACGCGATTGTCTGAGGATCCCTATTGTAAACCGACGCGAGAACCCAGGTTGCTTCTGCGAGCGCCAGATGCGGCACCCAAGCGCCGTTGGCGACAAATGCCTCGGCGGCTGCCACCTGCCTGGCATCATCCCGCGCGATGAGCCTGACTAATACGTTCGTATCAACGGCTCGCACGCCGCCTCTTGATGTCCTGCCGGATGCCGTCCTTCATGTCGGCAATTGTTCGAGCACGCGGCGCTGTCGGAAAAACAACCCGGTGGATGTCTCCCGACGTATAGCGGCCCGCCTTCCGGACGACGACCCTGTCCCCGTCCTCGTCCCATTCCAAAATCGCGCCGGGCCCGATGCCGAGCTTCCGACTGACATTTGCAGGAACCGAGAATTGACCTTGCGTGGTGAGCCTAGAATGGGCGAGCGCCATCATGCTAGTATATTACCACGGTAATGAAGTAGTAAATACTAACGAGGCCCTGCCTCAGACCGTCGAGCATGTCGTGGTGTACGCGGAAAGGCCGGCCGGTCTGAGGCAGGGCCTCGTTAGAAAAGAGGAGCCCCGGGAGCATGGCAGGGGTTGTACCCTGCGCCTACGTAATAGACCCTGTTCGGGTCGGTGGCCACATGGGCCGCGCTCTCCGGGAGCTCCACCATCATGGTACGCAAAAACGTCGCTGAGATCCTCACGAATCACGTGACCTTCGAGCTGGAGGCCATCGACCGGATGTATCTGAATGCGTACGTGCCCTCGCTGCAAACGGGCGGAGGGTTCGTCTGGTTCGTGAAGACGCAGCTGGGGGCGCGCGTCCCCTCGACGATGACCGTGGCGCCGATGAGTCAGCAGTTCGTCAACGCCATCGAGCGATTCGTCCACACCGAAGGGGTCGACCTGGTGACGTTCGAAAAGGGCCAACGGAAGGACGACGTCGCGCAGCAGTACCTGGCGGCGTTCGAGGGCGAGGAAGGCGTGCTCTTCGTCGGGAAGGCGCAGGAGAAGGCCAGCGTCTTTCGCACGGAGAAGCGGCGGGATGCACAGGGGAAGACGTACCCCTGGATCATCCGGTCGACCGCGATGCCCAATCACTACTACTTCTACATTCTCGACAAGGACTTCGGGCCGCTCTTCATCAAGTTCTGTTCCTACTTTCCCTATCCCGCCAAGCTCTGTCTGAATGGGCACGAGTGGTTGAAACGCCAGCTCACGCAGCGGGAGATTCCGTTCGAGCCCTTGGACAACGGCATTCGCTCGAGCGATCAGGCCGGCCGGGTGCAGCGCATCGCGGACACGCTCGACGCCGCCAAGATCGACGCCGTGTTTCGGAAGTGGCTCCGACGCATCCCGCATCCCTTCGCGCCGGCGCACCGCGCGGCCGGCTATCGGTATCAGCTCTCGATCCTGCAGAGCGAGTTTGCCCTGACCCAAGTCCTCGACCGTCCCCTCACCGGCCGCTGTTTCTTCGAAGAAGTCATCCGCGAGAATCTTGATCTCGGCCGTCCCGATCACATGCAATTGATCTTCGATCGACGCGTCACGCGCCGCACACCGGGACGCTTCCGCACGCGGGTCCTGACCGAGGGGGTCGTGCCGTCGCTGCACGTCGAGTACAAGAAGTCCAAGCTCAAGCAGTATCACAAAGAAGGCCAGGCTCTTCGCACCGAAACCACCATCAACGATACCTACGACTTCGCCATTGGTCGTGCGCTCCGCAATCTGCCCGCCCTGCGGGAGATCGGCTTCAACGCCAACCGACGGTTGTTACACGTCGAATCTCTGAGCCACGATTGCCTGATCGGCGAAGACCGGTTACGCACGATGACCGGACCGGTCTGCGTCCACGATCAACGGGCTGCCGGTCTTCGGTTCGGCGACCCTCGTGTTCACGCGCTCATGCACGCGCTCTGTCTCTTCGCCCTCGCGCCCACGGGCTTTCGTCATCGGGAGCTCCGCGATCACGTCGCGCAGCTCCAGAGTCGAACGCGCGACACCTACTCGGCGGGATCCATGACCTACGACCTCAGACGCCTCCGGCTGCACGGCCTGATCGAACGGGTGCCGCGCAGCCATCGGTACCGCATTACACCGACCGGCGCCCAAGTCGCCATGTTCTATGCCCGTCTGTATAGTCGGGCGCTTCGACCCGCCAGCTCCTTGCAGCCGTCGGGCTCCACGCGCGCCCAGCACGCCTTCGACCGCCTTGATGCTGCTCTCGCCACGTTTCTGGAGGAGGTGAAACTTGCCGCGTGAAAAACTTGACTCAATCACTCACACTTCTCGGGGTCAAGACTCCTAGCGGTCGTCAGTGACATTCGTAATTACATACTCCTCGACGGTTCCGCGGCATTCTGCATTTGAACGCGCTGTGGATTGAATCGCTTATCGCGCACATCGTAGTAACGGGCGCTGCCCAGCCGCGCATGATCGCGCGCGAGCCGCGACAGTCCTTGATCACCTCGTCGGTTGAATCGCGAACCGTCCGGTAGCACGCGATCAGATCGGCATTGCTGTCGGTGAGCGTCGCACGCCGATCCACGAGGCAGGCCACGGGCTTGGAGATCGAAGAAAAACAGCGGCGCTGCCCAGAAAGGGCTCGAAGTAGGCGTTGAACTGTGAAGGATAGAGGCGGCGCGGAACTTCGAAGGACCCCCGCGCGCTGGATTCGCTCTGCCGAAGCCGGCGACGACAGCACAGCGGACCCGCTGGTTGTCGAACACGTGGGCGAAAT
>JBIMKD010000173.1:0-16941 GCA_043673815.1 Chromatiales bacterium | reverse complement strand
TTTTCTCAAGGCTAAAGCACAAGGAAAAACGATCTCCGGCATTGTGTTGGCGCGCGAGCAGCCCGCGGACAATCCGAAGTATTTGATTCAGCGGCCAGTGAGCGCAGCGCGGCTTCTAGCGATGATGGAAAAGGTTGCCATTGAGGAGCATGGTGCGCCGCGCGACGCTGCGTCGGTATCTGCGGACGACACGATAACACGCACCGATACTGGGGCGCGAGGGGTGCAAGGCTTGCCTGGTGGTGTGAAGGCGCTTGTCGTGGATGCCAGTTTCCCGGTCAGGACGCAGCTGAAGAACGCACTGAAACCGATCGCCTCGTATGTCGATCTCGCACAGACGGGGGAAGAGGCGATCGAGTTCATCAATAACAAACGCTACGACATCATATTTCTTGAGGTGATGTTACCGGGGATAGACGGTTACGAAATCTGCCGGATGATCAAGCGCGACCCCAAGAAACGAACAACCCCGGTGGTTCTGCTCGTGGCCAGCGCTTCGCCCGCGGAGAGTATCAAAGGTAAGCTCGCGCTTGCGAGCTGCGATACCTACCTCTGGAAGCCTTTGCAGCAGGCGGTCGTTGACGATGTCGTCAAAAAGCTGCTGCCTATTCCAACACCCGCCTAGATCCTCTCGAACCGCAACGGCGCGGCTTTACGCCGCCCGGTCCAAACCATCAAGCAGTTCATCGGTGCTTTGGAATCGATCGTTGGGGTCTTTAGCAAGCAATGTGTTAATCAAGGACTGATAACGCGAGACTTCGGATGGAAGGTTTGGAATCGGAGTCTCGAGATGAGCTTGAAAGACCTCGTAGGGAGTGACGCCGCGATAGGGCAGAACCCCCGTTAACATCTGATATAGGATAACGCCGAGGCTATAGAGGTCGCTGCGTTTATCCGATCCCTCGCGGCTGATTAATTCGGGACTAATATAGTATGCGGTGCCCAGCAGCGAGTTTGCCGAGGTGAGATCTCCGCTGGCATTGGTATCTTTCGCTATCCCGAAATCGGTGATAGCCAAGCGCTGCTCATCCCGGAACAAGATATTAGCCGGTTTAAGATCCCGATGGATCACGTCAATCCGGTGGACCGCGTCTAGCCCTAATGAAATCTGACGGAGGAAGGACATCGCCGCCGCTGGGTCTATGCCCTGCTTTATCCTTGTTTTTAAATCGCCTGCCGGGAAGTATTCCATTGCAATATAGGCCAGGTCGCTCGCAAATCCGCGCTCGAAAACTCTCGCGACGTGAGGGTGGCAGAGTTTTCTCAGGAGGTTGTATTCGCGCATGAAGCGTTTAAACGGAACGGGGTTCTCTTGCGCTTTGAAAGGTAGGATTTTGAGTACCAGATGTTGCCCATCTTTGTGACGTTCAGCGAGAAAAATAGACGCCATTCCGCCCGTGCCGATTTCACGGATGAGCGTGTACCCAGGTACGCTTAAACGCCGATCCAAACCCGGTGTTAATGGGCCAGGACCTTCGAACAAGCGCGTAGCAATGGTGCTATGCTCTGCGTCATTGAATGCGCTGGCATCAGCCGGGCTTGCCGTTTGATCCCCTGCGAGGGTTATCCTTTTGCCCGCCAGCACCGATTGCCTCCGTAACCTTGCGGCTTCAAAGATCCGCACGCATCTCGATCCCCTGTGCGAATACCCGGATAGTCATACAGTAACAACGGGTCTCGGGTGAGTAAGGGAAAGCCTATCGCGCCCATGCGGGTAGCAGCCCGGCTTCGTGAGCAAAGGAGCGGCGCGCGTCGAAGTCCGAATGCGCGGACCCTCCCGGCTGCTGTGCGATCCAACGGCGATAGGCGGCGTCGATTTCCGCGGTCCACCAGATTTCAAATGTCTGCGAGGGCTCTGACTGATCGTTCATACGTAGCTCCGTTATTGACGAATTAGATACCGTGGATG
This sequence comes from Chromatiales bacterium, assembly GCA_043673815.1. Lineage (GTDB taxonomy): Bacteria > Pseudomonadota > Gammaproteobacteria > JACCXJ01 > JACCXJ01 > USCg-Taylor. The sequence goes on along the minus strand of JBIMKD010000173.1, from coordinate 15,032 downwards.
TTCGGCTCCCAAGCTCGGGAACCCGACGCAATGATTACCAAGAATAAGGCAAAAACGTAACCAAACGCGTGTATAATCTTCGCGGCAATACCGCGTGTCACGAGGACCGGTAAACAAGCGTCGCCACGCTCGCGCCCGCGAACACGATGGCATGGAACCAAAACCACCTTTGGTAGCGAGTGGCGAGGTTCTTAGGGTCTCGATTCGATAGCAAGTAGGGTCGTCCGCCTTTCGGTGAGCGCATTAATAGTGCATCGTTAGGCCGGTCGATGCGCTCGCGATCCACTTGATCTTCCGCCGCGCCCCGCGCTTGGTTCCATTCTTGGAGGTTGATCTGTCCATCGCCGTCACTGTCAAAACGCTTCGCCAACGCTTCCCGATCTTGTTTCCATTCGCGTAGCAATAGACTTACCTCATGACTACGCTCCGTCGATGTGTAGTGATGACCGATGCTCATGATGTCGCCGAGTGCATACAGATTATCTCCAGGCGCCAGGTATTCCACATCGAGCCAAAAATCGCCTTCCCGCCAGCGCGATCTATGCGTCGTAACTACCTCCGCAGCGTCGGGATCGATGACGCATTGACCGGTTCCATCGCTTAAAACGAAAGTATCCGTACTCTGACCGTGTGAGTGCGGTGTCCAAGAACTTCCGCCTTGGCGCTGAACGTTGTAGCGATACCATACGCATGGCGGACCCGATCTAAAGCCAATCGGGAGGGCCCCCGGATGCGGTTCACAGCGGCTGTAGAGTTCGGTATAGCCCTGGGCCGCGCTCCGGATGGCCGAGCTTGGCGTGTCGGTGATGAGGTGGTAGCGCTGATAGGCGCTTAGCGATGCCCACAGGCTCGCGATCACAATCGCCCCTAGCAACGCTAATCGAACCATGGGCTGAGGCGCATACCAGACACCCCCGAGCAAGGCCACGTAGGTTGCCGAAATCAAGCCGTGGCCGAGATCTCGCCACCACGGGCCAAACATCACGATTGACTAAGGGGTTTGAAATAAAACGCGAAGATCGACATCTGTCTTTTCTGCGGCCTCGAAGAGCAGTACCTCGTACGTTCGAAAGTCGAATAACTTTGCGATGAACAAATCGGGGAATTGCTCGATGCCGACGTTGTTGACGTTCACCGCGTCGTTATAAAACTCGCGCCGATCGGCGATGTCGTGCTCCAGGCCGGTGATGCGGCTTTGCAGATGGTGAAAGGTCTCGTTCGCTTTAAGATCAGGGTAGTTCTCGACCAGCGCGAAGAGTTGCCCGAGACCGGAGCGCAACAGCTTCTCCGCTGCGCCGAGAGCGGGAATATCCGTGGCTTCACGTGCCGCGGCGACCATACTTCGCGCCTCAACGACCTTGCGCAGGGTATCTTGTTCGTGCTTCATGTATTCCTTGCAGGTGGCGACTAGTTTTGGCAGTTCGTCGTGACGCTGTTTGAGCAGCACATCGATGTTTCCCCATGCCTTACGGACGTTGTGCTTCAACATCACAAAGCGGTTATATGCGAGGGCGCCGTAGATGAAAACGGTAACGGTCGCGGTGAGCAAAACGTAGCCTGCGATCTCCATGGTGATTTCCCTCGCGATGGTCAGTCGGATACGCCGACGCTTGTTATGCGCCGTGAGTTGGCGCTATAGCGGCTCTGCGGCCGTTATCTTGATAACGTAGCCGCCGTGAGGCACCGGGCGCAACGCCGTATTGAAGGATAGCAAACCTTATTCATTAGGCTCATAACCCAAGCTCGACCCGAGCCAACGTTCGACCGCTTTAAGGTCCATACCCTTCCGCCGTGAATAGTCGTGGACCTGGTCTTCGTTGATCGGCCCCAGTCCGAAGTAACGCGCCTGTGGATGGGAGAAATACCAGCCGCTTACCGAGGCCATCGGGTACATCGCGTAGCTTTCGGTGAGGCGGATCCCGGTATGCTGTTCGGCATCGAGCAGCTGCCATAGCAAGGGTTTTTCGGTGTGATCGGGACAGGCTGGGTAGCCGGGCGCGGGGCGGATCCCTTGATAGCTTTCGTTGATCAGTTCCTCGGTATCAATGCTTTCCTCGGGCGCGTAGCCCCAAAATTCCTTGCGCACGCATTGATGCAAGCGCTCCGCGAAGGCCTCGACCAGACGGTCCGCTAATGCCTTAACCATGATGGAGGAATAATCGTCGTGTTGATCCTCAAAGCGCTTGACGATTTCCTCTATTCCGATGCCGGCGGTGACCGCGAAGGCGCCGATATAGTCCGCGACGCCGGTTTCCTTCGGCGCGACGAAATCGGCCAGTGCGAGATTGGGCTGTCCCGGCGGCCGTTTCTGTTGTTGCCGCAAGGAGTGGATCACCGTGAGCTCCCCGGAGCGAGTCTCATCGGTATAGATCTCGATGTCGTCTTCGCCCACGGTATTCGCGGGGAATAAGCCGATGACACCGGATGCGCGCAGCCATTTTTCCTCGATGAGCTGCGATAACATCGCTTGGGCGTCACGGAAAAGCCTACGCGCCGCATCGCCGACGGTGATATCGTCGAAGATCCGCGGATAACGTCCCGCAAGCTCCCAGGCGATAAAGAAAGGCGTCCAATCGATGTAGTGGCTGATCTCCTTCAAGGAGTAATTCGCGAACACGAAAACTCCCAGTTGCTTTGGTGCGGGAGGATTGTACGAGCGCCAATCCGCCGCGAGTTTATTTTGCCTTGCCGCGGCGAGACTTACCCATTCGGTGCGGGCTTGGCGTCCCTTATGGCGTTCGCGCACTTCCTCGTATTCCTGATTTATTCCAGCGGCGAACTCAGTACGCAGTTCCTGGCTCATCAACTTCGTGGCGACTCCGACCGCGCGCGAGGCATCGCGCACATGGACCGTGGGCTGTTGGTAATTCGGTGCGATCTTGACGGCCGTGTGTGTACGTGAGGTCGTGGCGCCGCCGATGAGGAGGGGGATCGTGAAGCCTTGGCGCTGCATTTCCTTGGCGACGTTCACCATCTCATCGAGCGATGGCGTGATGAGGCCGCTCAGGCCGATAAAATCGGCGTGTTCCTGCCTAGCGGTCTCGAGGACCTTTTCCGCCGGAACCATCACGCCGAGATCGATGACCTCGAAGTTGTTACATTGGAGGACGACGCCCACTATATTCTTGCCGATGTCGTGCACATCACCCTTGACGGTGGCCATGACGATTTTTCCGTTATTCCGTATGACACCCCCGGCGCGTTTTTCAGCCTCGATATAAGGGACGAGGTGGGCGACCGCTTTTTTCATCACCCGAGCGCTCTTGACGACCTGGGGTAGAAACATCTTGCCCGCCCCGAAGAGATCGCCGACCACGTTCATGCCGTCCATGAGCGGGCCTTCGATGACCTGCAGCGGGCGCTCATGAGCTTGTCGCGCTTCTTCCGTATCGATTTCGATGTAATCGGTGATCCCTTTGACGAGAGCATGCACTAGGCGTTCTTGCACACTCTGGTTACGCCAGGCGGAATCATCGTGTTTTTCTCTCGCTTCGCCCTTGACGGTTTCGGCAAACTTGACTAAGGCTTCGGTGGCGTCGGCACGGCGATTCAAAAGAACATCTTCAGTCCTTTCCATCAGCTCACGGGGGATGTCCTCGTAGATCCCGAGCTGCCCGGCATTCACGATCCCCATGTCCATCCCGGCCTTGATACCGTGATACAGAAAGGCGGTGTGCATGGCCTCCCGTACCGGGTTGTTACCGCGAAACGAGAACGAGACGTTGCTTACGCCGCCACTGACGAGCGCATGGGGGAGGTGATGTTTGATCTCGCGCGTGGCTTCGAAAAACGCCAAGGCATAATCGTTGTGCTCTTCAATCCCCGTCCCGACCGTTAACACGTTGGGATCAAAGATGATGTCTTCCGGCGGAAATGCGAGCTTTTCAGTGAGGATCTTGTAGCTGCGTTTACAGATCGCGAATTTTCGCTCGGCGGTATCGGCTTGCCCGCGCTCATCGAAGGCCATGACGACGACCGCCGCGCCATAACGGCGCACCAAGCGCGCATGCTCGACAAAGCGCTCCTCGCCTTCCTTCAGGCTAATCGAGTTGACCACACCTTTCCCCTGCAGGCACCGGAGTCCCGCTTCGATGATGCTCCATTTGGAGGAGTCGATCATCACCGGCACGCGGCTGATCTCGGGCTCCGCGGAAATCAGATTCAAGAACCGGATCATCAGTGCTTCGGAATCGAGCATGCCTTCGTCCATGTTGACATCGATCATCTGAGCGCCGTTCTCCACCTGATGCCGCGCCACCTGCACCGCGGCATCGAGCTCGCCCGTGCGCACCAGCACGGCGAATTTCGGTGAGCCGGTAACGTTGGTGCGCTCGCCGATATTGACGAAATTCACTTCCGCCCCGATCGTCAGCGCTTCCAGGCCACTCAGCCTGCAGCGGCGCGGGATTTCCGGGACGCGGCGCGGCGGGAGATCGCGTAATGCCTCCGCGATCGCTCGGATATGCGCCGGCGTCGTGCCGCAGCAGCCGCCGACGATGTTCAGGAAGCCGCTCTCAGCGAACTCCCGCAGTACGCCGGCCATGGACTCGGGGCTGTCGTCATACTGGCCGAACTCGTTCGGCAGGCCCGCGTTGGGATGGGTGCTGACGTAAGTGCCGGCGATTCTCGCTAGCTCCTTGACATAGGGCCTCAACTCCGTGGCGCCGAGCGCACAATTCAAACCGATCGTGAGCGGGTTTGCATGTGCGACCGAATTCCAGAATGCCTCGGTGGTCTGGCCCGTTAAGGTGCGCCCGCTGGCGTCGGTGATGGTTCCCGAAACCATGATCGGAACGCGGAGGTTGTGGTTCTGGAAATACTCGTCGATGGCGAACAAGGCCGCTTTGGCGTTGAGAGTGTCGAAGACGGTCTCAACCAGAAGCACATCGGCGCCGCCATCGAGCAAGCCCCGGATAGCAGCCGTGTATGCCTCGGCCAGCCCGGCGAAGCTCGTGTTTCGGAAACCCGGATTGTTGACATCCGGCGAGATCGAGGCCGTGCGATTCGTGGGGCCGAGCACGCCGGCGACGAACCGAGGGCGGCTCGCTTCTTGTTCTTCGAACTCGTCGGCGGCGGCGCGAGCCAGATGGGCTCCGGCGTAGTTCAAGTCGTAAGCGAGGGATTCCAGCCGGTAGTCTGCCATCGCGATAGCGGTGGAATTGAAGGTATTGGTCTCCAAAATATCGGCGCCGGCCTCCAGATAGGCGCGGTGAATCGCGCCGATGATCTGTGGCTGGGTAAGCGTCAGTAGATCGTTATTTCCCTTCAAGGCGCTCGGGTGATGTGCGAAGCGTTTTCCGCGAAAGTCTTGTTCCTCGAGTTCGTAAGACTGGATCATCGTCCCCATGGCGCCATCGAGAATGAGTATGCGCTGACTCAGTGCGGATCGGAGTTGGTTTAGGCGCTGTTCTGGCGTGTGATTGATCGGCATTGTGCTAGCTCGATAAATCCTCAAAACCCGGCTTGCGGAGGGTGTCTCGCCAAAAATCCACGATCGCCCCGAGGATCACTTGCAAGGCGTTATTGATGGCCGTCACCCCGCCTCTGGCGTCTTCGGTAGCAGCGGGCCGGGTCGCGCTGAAGACACGCGTGGCGAGGACCCGGTTCCTGGTCAGGTCGATGAGCTGGGCGCGGATCACGACCCGGCCCAGGCTTGGCGCGATCAGGAACTCGTGATGGAACTGAACGACCTCGGTATCGATCCGCAGCTCCGCGGTCGCACCGCTGGTTGCGGAGACGACCGCGTTAAAAAGATTAGATTCTTGTAGCGCCGTCACCAATAGGGGCTCTAACATCCGCGCCGGTTGATCGGCCCACTCGCTCTCGGCGTAGTAATCGACTTGCAGGGGATGACGCACGTAAGCGATGCGCGCCCGGTCGTAACCCGGCCAAGCCTTAGGGGTCGAGACGAGCACGCTTACGTGGCTCTCCGCCGGCTTGGCTTGCGCGTCGATGGGCGTGACCCTGAGCACATAGATTTGCGGCGGCTGCTCTGGCGAGCGGTTGAAGGCTGCACATCCGCTCAGAGCGAGCACGAGCAACACGCATGCATGCTTTACCGATATCGTCATTCGCCCGGTCCCCGGCGCACCCGCCGGCCGAACAAGAGCGCACTGGGATCACGTTCGATCGTCTCGGTCAAGCGCTGCAGATTGTCCACGAGTCGGCGCAGATCAGTCAAAATCGGGGTGGCCTGCGCGGCGGTGCCACGCGAGAACCGCCCGAGATCGGCGCGGGTGTCGACGATCAGCTGGTCGAGATTTGTGGCCGTGCGATCGAAGGTGCCGAGCACGGAATCGATCCTTTCGGCACCCTCGCGTAGCGCGCTCAGGAGCGCCGGCAACTCCTGCGCCATGCGGGCGGCGTTGTCAAGGATGGCACTCACGCGCACGAGGGCGGTCCCGATGTCCTGGTCGCGGCTTGCGAGTGCCGTGGTAATGCGCTCTACGTTTTGCAACGTGTTGCCCAACGCGTCCTGATTTTCCTGGTTCAACAATTTTAGGATCTGTTCGGCAATCTTCTTGAATTCTTGTGCCAGCTCGGTGGCTTGCATCAGGCCGCTGGACGCGGAGGCGAGCAGCGACGGCCCGGTGCGGATCTCGGGGTAACGTTCGCCGGGACGCGCTACCAGGGGCGGAGAGTTGCGATTGCCCCCTGTCAGATCGACAAAGGCGAGCCCGGTGATACCGTAGACCGATAATAGCGCCACCGTGTCGGCCTTAACCGGGGTGCCGGCCTCAATGTCGAGCAATAGCCGTACCCGCTCCGGGTTGCCTTTGTCGAGGCCGATCTTGCGCACGAATCCAACGTCGACGCCGCGGTATTTTACCGCCGCGCGGGGGGCGAGGCCGGCCACGGATTCGTACACGTAGGCGACGTAGGTTTCATAGGTTTTGGGGTCCTCTTGTGCGCTCAGCCATATCCCCGTCCAGATCAGCGCGGAGCCGAAGACGAGGACGAACAGGCCGACCAGCGTAAAGTTTACGCGCGGGTCCATGTGGAAGCTTGTGCGGCGGCCCGACCGCGCGGACCGGAAAAATAAGCGCGGACTTCGGGGTGTGGAAACGTGCCCAATTCAGCTATCGGTGCGAGAGCCACGACTTTTTTTTGCGCCAGGAACGCCACACGGTCGGACACCCGCCAGAGGGTATCGAGATCATGCGTCACCAGCACCACGGTCAGCCCCAGTGATTCCTTGAGCTGCATGACGAGATCATCGAAGGCACTGGCGCTCTGCGGATCCAACCCGGCGGTAGGTTCATCGAGGAATAAGATCTCCGGGTCGAGGGCTAACGCTCGAGCAACGGCCGCACGTTTCAGCATGCCCCCGCTCAGCTCGCGCGGATACTTAAATGCCGCGCTCGCTGGGAGCCCGGCGAGGACGACCTTTAACAGCGCCAGCTGTTGTACGAGATCACGCGAGAGATCCGTATGTTCGTTTAGAACCAAGGCGACATTCTCCAACACGGTCAGGGCGCTGAACAATGCTCCATGCTGAAACATCACGCCGATGCGCAGGCGCAGCTGGTCTAAGCGATTTTCGGGCAGCGCCAATACGTCGAATCCAAGGACCCGTAAGCTACCGGAGTCCGGGCGCGTGAGCATGATGATCTCGCGAAGCAAGGTGGTTTTCCCGGAACCGCTGCCTCCCACCAGGGCAACCGTCTCGCCGCGTTGGACATGGAGGTCAATCCCGTCGTGGATGCAGACCTCTCCGAAATAGGTGCGTATATCCCGTGCTTCAATAACGTGCTTGCCAGACATCGCCGTGCGTTCCAGGGGACTATATCCCAAGCCAACTGTAGAGGATTGAAAACGCGGCGTCAGCGACGATGACTAAGAAGATCGCCTGAACTACGCTGACCGTGGTTTGGCGGCCGACGCTATCGGCGCTGCCCATCACACGGAAACCTTGGAAGCACCCGACGACGGCGACGATCATTGCGAATACCGGAGCTTTGCCAATACCGAGGAGAAATGATCTGAGCGTGACTTCCCCGGGGATGCGGTCGAGAAAATCCAAGTAGCTCACGTCCAAGAGCTTAGCCGCCATGACCATGCCGCCTAACACGCCGGCCGCATCGGCGACCAGCGTCAGGAGCGGTAGGGCGATCATTAGCCCGAGAATCTTCGGCAAGACAAGTAGCTCGAAGGGCGAGATACCGATGGTTTTTAAGGCATCAATCTCTTCCGTGACCTTCATCGTCCCAATCTCGGCCGTGTATGCCGACCCCGTGCGGCCGGCGATGATGATCGCCGTCATCATGGGACCGAACTCGCGGAACATCGTGAGCGTTACGAGCTCGACGATGAAGATGTTAGCGCCATAGCTTCGCAGCTGAATCCCGCCCTGGTATGCGATGACAACCCCAAGCAGAAACGAGAGCAAGGCGACGATCGGGATCGCGCGCACGCCAGCGCGTTCGACACAGCTGAAGAAAGCCCGCCAACGGATGCGTGAAGGTTTTCGGATGTTGCGTAGAAACGCGGCGCTCACCTCGCCGATAAACGTCAGCAAACGCAGGCTATGATCGAAGCGCTCAATAGCCTCTTGTCCTAGCCGCCCAAGGATGCCCAAAGTTTTGGGGATAGGCTCATCGTCGACCGAATTGGTGCGGGCATCGATCAGTTCCAAAAGCGCGCGGAACTCCTCGCGCAGACCCGTCAACTGCGCAGGCACGCCCTGCGCGGTATAGGTACGCAGCATCCGTTGCAGCAGCCAGGCCCCGTTGGTATCGAGCGCGGTGATCCCGCTTGCGTCGAGGATCACCGGCCTCGGCGCCCGGGCCGCGAAGCTTGTTTCCAAGAGCGCGAGATTGCGCATGGTCCAAGCACCAGTAAGCCGCAACTGTCCGGATCGGAGGTCGATTTTCGCGTTTTCAGATTGCTCGGTCACGTCGTGCGCGGGCCGTTGCGATGAGGGTGTGACGGAGGATTCAGGGCGTTGGCGACGACGGACTGTAAGCGGCGAAAATGCGATCCCGACCAGTATACTCGATCACATGTCCGACACATCCAGAACTGGTTGTAGAGCCTTTAGATAGTATCGGAACTCGGCAATGGCTGGGTTGCACCGTCGGGGTCGATTTTCCATACTCATTGCTGTAGGATTTAGCTCCTCGGTGTCTCGTAAGGAACCAGAGCATTGGAACAAGCGTGTCAGGGCGCAGGGACGTATATCGGCAAACACATGGCCGGCAGCGGTTCAGCCGCTCAACGGCGCGGCTCCGATCGGCGGCGCCTGTCTTGGTGGACCTTGACATATGGGTCGTTTTGTGGGCACCGGGCGCGCGAGCGGCGGTACAACGGTGCGGCGGGTTACATCGACCGCTACGAGATGCCGCTGTTCGCCGTCTCGATCGGTGTCTTTGGCCTAGGGTGCGTGGATGCCTGCTTAACTTTGTGTCTTCTAGCGGCAGGTGCGACCGAGGTCAATCCGCTGCTCGATGCCGTACTCCGCGTCGATACCAAGCTGTTTTTAGTCTTGAAGTTCGTGCTGACAGCGATCGGCCTAGCGCTTCTAGTACTTCACAAGAATTTCACTGTTTTCTACTGCCTAAATGGCCAAATCATTCTCCAGATCACGTTCGCGATCTACGTTTGTCTTGTCGGCTATGAAGCGGCGTTGTTGTCGTTAAGCGAAGCTTGAATGCAAACGGGCCGTGGGTTCCACGACCCATCGGCCCAGTTTCTTAGCTCGGCGCTATCGTCTGCTAATGTGCCCGCATCCCCTAAGGGCTCATGAATTCGGTTGGCACTTTGGGCAAGCGTAAACTGTGGCCAGCTCAACACGACCATGCTTGTTTTGGGTAACGCCGATATCGTCAGGAGGAGAATATTCTTCAGCCTGGTTGTTGTTTGCGAAGCGAGACCGCCGCGTCAAAGCATAGTTCCAGCGATGACACCGGCTGTAAACTAATTTCATAAAACCCTGCCCCTAGTCACTCTCAGATTGCCGTTCCACCCCCGTACTTATTCGTCAAGCGCCCTTTAACATTGTGTCGGACGGGCTTCAACAATGTCGCCGAGCCGTTATTATTTGCGGTGCAACATCATATGCAACATTAACGTTAACCAACGCAGTTTACGAGCCACTGACAAAGGATTTTTCTATGGCGATCGAGACTGGGGTCAAACCGGGGGGGAAGCTCAAAGCGACGCTCGATCAGGTTGTTGACCTCCTTAATAAACAAGATCTTGTCAGTGAGCTCACCTCGCGCCAGGCGACACCGCGCCACGAACTGTTACAAAGCCTGTTGGTAAAGCAGCAACTGGCGGAAGTGCGGCGGCGGATCGCGCAGCTCCACCCCGCGGACCTCGCGTATTTACTGGAAGGATTACCGCTGGACCGTCGCCGCGTCGTGTGGGATCTAGTGCGTCCCGAGGCGCGGGGCGCCGTGCTCCTGGAACTTTCCGATGCGGTGCGGGCGAGGCTCATCGCCGATATGAAGGAGAATGAAATTCTTGGAGCTGTCGAGCACCTCGAATCGCAGGATATCGCCGATCTGGTCCCGAGCCTCTCTAGAGATACGGTTTCGGCGTTGTTCGATACGCTCGACCACGAGTATCGTAGCGAGGTTCAGACGATGCTCGAGTTTCCGCAGGGCACGGTCGGTTCGCTCATGGTTCTCGATGTGGTGACGGTGCGCGAAGACGTAAACCTCGATGTCGTATTCCGCTACCTGCGGCGCCGAAGCGGCTTACCTGCCCGAATCGGTCACATCGTGGTTGTCGATCGGGGAGGTATATTGAAGGGACTGCTCCCGATCAGGAAACTTCTGGTCCACGATCCGGATGTAAGGGTCCATGACCTATCGGTCGCTGATCCCATTTTTTTCTACACCGAAGATGCGGCGACGGATGCCGTCCAGGCCTTTGAGCGCTGTGACATTATAACCGCGCCTGTCGTGAACTTACATGGTAAAGTTGTGGGTATGGTCACGGTCGACGCCGTGATGGACTATTGGCGCGAGACGACCGAACGCGATCGCTTAAAGCAAGTCGGCTTAAACCAGGACGAAGACCTTTTCGCGCCCATCTGGAAAAGTGCTAAGAACCGCTGGGCGTGGCTAGCGATCAACCTGGTTACCGCCTTTATTGCTTCGCGTGTGATCGGGGCTTTCGAGGGGACGATCGACAAGCTCGTCGCGCTGGCGGCCTTGATGCCGATTGTCGCCAGTATCGGCGGAAATACGGGCAATCAAACCGTGGCCCTATTGATCCGTGGCCTGGCCTTGGATCAGATCCATCGCAGTAACCTCGGGTACTTGGTGTACAAGGAGATCGGGATAAGCATTATGAATGGGATAATCTGGGGCGCGGTCGTGGGAGCATTCGCCTTGGTTTTCTATTCCAAGGTTTCGCTAGCGGTACTCATGGCGGTGGCGGTGCTGCTCAACTTGGTGATCGTATCGCTCGCGGGTGTGTTTATACCGCTCGGCCTGCGATGGCTGGGTCGCGATCCGGTCTTCGGGAGTAGCGTAATGTTGACTGCGATTACCGATTCGATGGGGTTCTTTATCTTCCTTGGGCTGGCAGCGGCATTTCTGATTTAATTCATGCGCTCCCCCGTGTAGTTCACCCAGCGGTTGCGCTAAAGCGGCTGATCGCAAGATTCTTCCTGCGTAAAATAGTCTAAATCTCATCGAACAAAACGGTATTTGGCATGCGTTATCGACCTCCCTCAATAGCCGCGATCGCGTTCGGAGAACTGGTAGCCGCGTTATTATCTGGAATGCTGGGAATTCAGGTTTCGCACGCGGCGCTGCCCTGGGTCGGGAATGACCATCCAACCCTGGCGCCGATGCTGGAGCGGGTTACGCCCGCGGTCGTGAATATTGCTACCGAGGGTCGCGTTAAAATTCAGCAGAATCCGCTGTTCGAGGACCCGTTCTTTCGCCACTTTTTCGGCGTTCCGAATCAACCTCTGGAACGCAAAACCCAAAGCCTCGGGTCCGGAGTCATCGTCGACGCGGGGCGCGGTTTGGTCATTACCAATGCCCACGTAATCGCTAATGCCCAGCAAATCACGGTCACGCTGCGCGACGGACGTAAGATCGAGGCCAAGCGCATCGGCAGCGATACGGAGACGGATGTGGCCGTGATCCAGATCCCGTCCGAGCGGTTGACGGCGCTGCCCATGGCGGATTCTGATCAGTTAAGAGTCGGTGACTTCGTGGTCGCAATCGGTAACCCCTTTGGCCTCGGGCAGACCGTAACCTCCGGGATCGTAAGCGCCCTGGGGCGCAGCGGGCTCGGTATCGAAGGATACGAAGATTTTATCCAGACGGATGCCTCGATTAATCCGGGTAACTCCGGTGGCGCGTTGGTCGACCTCGATGGCCGTTTAACGGGGATCAATACGGCGATTTTCTCCGGTACGGGCGGAAGTATCGGCATCGGGTTCGCGATCCCAACCAACATGGCGCGGCAAGTGATGGAGCAACTGGTGGATCACGGCGAGGTCCGTCGCGGGCAATTGGGTGTCCAGCTCCAAGATCTGGATATTTCACTGGCCGAGGCGTTCGGCCTGAAAGATCAGCAAGGCGCAGTGATCGTGAGCGTATTGGAAGATTCTCCCGCAGCGAAGGCCAGTTTAAAAGCAGGGGATATCGTGGTGGCCGTAAACGATAGAAATGTCATTAATGCGAGTAGCGTGCGCAATATAGTCGGGCTGCTCCGTGTGGGTGAAAGGGTGCGGCTCGATGTGCTACGCAAGGGTCTGTTCGGACGCAACGAGCGGGTTGAAATTTCCGCGACGGTCACAAGCCAAAGCAAGACCCTCACGAGTAGCGCCGCGCTTGAGAACCCGCGTTTAGACGGCGCTAAGTTCGGCGAAATCCCAAATGAAGCGTCCGCCTACGGTGAGGTGGAGGGCGTCATGGTGTACGAGGTAAAACGGGGGAGCCGGGCGTGGCTCAGCGGCATTCGCAGAGGGGATATCATCTTATCCGTTAACCGCATTGCGGCGTCGAATGTCAACGAGTTCTACCAACTTGCGAATAAGCATAGAGGCGCGCTGCTGCTGCACATCCTGCGTGGGGACAATGCGGCGTTTGTTGTCGTCCGGTAGCGTGTCTTCTGCTTAGTTCACCGTGGTCCATCGGTCGTCAGGTCCTCGGCAGCCTCTTCCTGTAATTGTTCCCGGGCGACCATCAAGGTTTACTTTAGCGGGGCTCGCCTGGCCCGCCGGCACTGCCGCCCCAGCCATCGTCCGCCATGAAGCTTGAGAGGGCAGGGGCGGCAGTGCCTTGGTGCGGATCAATTGATTACGTTATGTCCCCGGCCGCGCATGCAATTTGAATACGCGCGTTTGTAATCTCCCTCGGTGTCATAAGCGTTGTGCGCGCCGCCGCCGATGCCGCCGGTCGCCGCGCCAATCGCCGCCCCTGTGCCCGGGCTTCCAACGGCAGCGCCAATCGCGGCTCCCGCGGCCGCGCCGATTGCGCCTCCCAGCAAGGTGCCTTTTACGGTCTCGCCACCTGTGCTGCCCGCGGCCTGCTGTGCGATCTGTTTGCATTCAACAGTATCCGCCGTGATGCGTTCCGGATGGGGATCCCCGTAGGGATCAACAGTTGGCGCCCAGCCGGTTTGTGTTGCGCAGCCGGCTAGCCCAAGTGTGGCAACGAGCGCGTATTTCTTGAAATTTCGCATGACTAAAAACCCTCCGTTTCAGACAATCGTGAATAGAGTAATAGGTACCGTTCTGAAAAAAAAGGTAGCGGCAACTTCCGGCTACGCTTGATCGGGCGGCCATTCGGTGGTATCACCATTGCGTGTGTGACCTTAATCGCAGACGTTGGACCAGGCCGCGCGCGAAAGATTCTACGGCACTGCAAAGTGCTGGGGGCCGTCTTGTAAGCCGGAGGGTCCAACCCGGCAGGGAAAGACCAAGATTCGCGAGGATAACGCGTAGGCCGATGCCTGGCCGCAAGCCGTAGCCATGGACCAGTAGCGCCGCCAAGGCGATTCCGGCCGGTGCCCAGACGAGCGAGACGCCGGTGAGCGTAAACGCTTGGCCCAGCTTCGCTCCTGCGAAGTGCAAGCCGGCGAGTGCAAGAACGCGGGCAAGGTACGGTATCCATCGCCTATCGTCCATGAATCCGCTTCACCGTTATCGATAAAACGGTGCGGTCAGCCAGTGTGTTGTAAGATTGGTTGCTCGCGCCATCGTTTTGCACTGTCCGAGGATGAGTGTTAAATTCCTGGAGTGTTCCTTGCCTCGGCGAGGAAAAGCATTCCCCGGACATTAAATCGATGAGTATTACCCGAGATCTGAACCGGTAGCGAGCGATGGTGGCAAGTGTCAAAGAGGGCATCCTCTCGGCGCGGGCTCAGCACCTGTTCAGGCTGCTGGTGGAACGCTATATCAGCGACGGGCAGCCGATCGGATCGCGTACGCTAGCGCGCGACGCCGGTATGGATCTGAGTCCAGCCACGATAAGAAACGTGATGGCCGATCTCGAGGATCTCGGCCTCATACGCTCGCCCCACACCTCGGCTGGGCGGGTGCCTACAACCCGCGGCTACCGGTTTTTCGTTGATTCGCTATTGACTGTGAAAGCGGTATCCCAACAGGAAGTAATGCGCTTGCACGCGGATTTGGGTACCGAGGACAATATCACTCGCCTGCTCGCCAAGACCTCCAACCTATTGTCGGAAGTCACCCGGCTTGCGGGCGTGGTCATGGTCCCGCGCGCCGAGCACCGCGCGTTGCGGCACGTCGAGTTCGTCAGGATGTCCGATACGCGCGTCTTGGTGATCCTCGTGATTAACAATAACGAGGTGCATAACCGCGTGATCTGCACCACGCGGACCTATTCGGAATCGGAGTTACAGCAAGCCTCGAACTACCTGAATCAGGTCTTCGCCGGAAGAGAGTTGTTCGAGGTCCGCGATCAGCTCGTCGCCGAGATGAGCAGCGCGCAACAAGAGATGAACCGGATGATGCAAGCCGCGGTGGAAATGGCGCAAAAGGCCTTCGAGACGCCGCATGACGACTACGTGTGGGCTGGGCAAACCAATCTAATGGG
>JBIMKD010000172.1:0-6358 GCA_043673815.1 Chromatiales bacterium | reverse complement strand
ACGCAACCTAAAGCAGCGATGGTAAACGGCATCCTATAAGGCAAGCGGTAGCCGTGTACAAAACACCACTAACCAGCCTTTAATCATCCTTGGTTATTCACGGTTAGCTACCACTGGAAACGAATTTATCGAAGTGCCCTTCAATACATCAGTCCAGATCGTCGCGAGGGATTGTTCGATGGGGGTGCGCGGGGCGACATAAGTCTCTTCGAGCTCAGTTCTGCTGTGATCGGGGACGGGTAAGGCTTTGCGGTCGAGCTTGCCGTTCGCGTTGACTGGCATCTTGTCGAGTACCACAAAGGCGGACGGGATCATGTACTCGGGAAGCTTGCTCTTGATAAAGCCGCGCAGCTCACGCGCCAGCTCTGGCGTTTGCGGTTCGGTTTCCGTGTCCGACTGGACGCTGGACGTTGCAACCAAATAGGCGATGAGCTGCTTATCTACCGGTTTGTCTTCTGTAGCAATGACGACTGCTTCTCGAACGTTGGGATGCTGGCATAACGTTGCTTCGATCTCGCCTAGTTCAATCCGGAAGCCACGAATCTTGACCTGATGATCGGCTCTTCCCAGGAACTCGATATTGCCATCGGGAAGATAGCGCGCAATATCGCCGGTCTTGTAGAAGTACGCACCGTCCTCGAATGGGCTGCGAATGAACTTCTCAGCGGTCAGTTCGGGCTGATTCAGATAACCGCGCGCGAGCGCAACGCCGCCAAGATGCAACTCCCCGGCAATGCCGACCGGCGTCAACTGCAGATTGCGGTCGAGGATCCGCGTCTGCACGTGAGGAAGCGCGCGGCCGATCGGTATGTCGCGTAGCCCAGTGGTTTTTGCCGGCGTAAGCTCATAGGCCGTCGCGACGACCGTCGCCTCGGTCGGTCCATAGGTATTCATGAGCTGCACGCGAGGTGGAAGCCGCCGCCGCCAAATGCGCGCCGCTTCGGCGAGCATCTTTTCGCCGCCCACGGTAATCAAGCGTAATAACGATGGCATCGCTCGCACATCCTGGCTAAAACTCGCGGCGAGCTGATGCCAGTAGGCGGTCGGCAAGCTAATAAAGGTCACGCCCCATTCCGTGCACTTTTCGAAGAAGACCGAAGGTGAAGCCAGCATCTCTTCGGTGCGCAGCACGAGCGTCGCACCGCGGGTCAGGCAGGCGGTCGCGCGTCTGCGGCGAAAGCGTTGGAAACTTGTCCGCGCTGTTATCTGGTTTTTTCGGCACGTCTATTGTTCGATTTCCAACTCACCGACGATGCACGCAGTCGTCTAAGCGGACCCCGCTTCATTGGGGAAAGGGCGACTGCGAGTTCACCCTCACGTTTATGCACGCAGGCACGCCGCAAGCTATGGCGCGCTCGAAAGCCGGCCTTAGATCCGCCGGTCGTTCGACCGATTCAGCATGCCCGCCGAAGGCGCGCATGATCTGCTCATAGCGTATGCCGGGCTGAAAAGCAGTAACGCGGTCCGGGTAATCCTCTGGATAGAATCTTTTTTGAAGCAATAAGCCGGCATTGCCGTCGTTATTGGCGACAATCACGATGACCGGAAGGCGCAATCTGACCGCCGTTTCCATTTCCATCGCGCTGAGACCGAAAGCAAAATCGCCGGAGATGACAACTACCGGCCGCTCAGGAAACGCCAGCTGGGCGCCAATTCCGAATGGAATGCCAATCCCCATGCAACCGTTGTGGCCCGGTGAAAATCGCGACACCGGCGAATAGCTCGGCAGCAGCTGTTGCGCGGTTTCCATGATGATGTTGCCGTCAACGACGCGAATCGCTTCGCGCGGTATAGCGTCACGAATTTCCAGAATCAGCCGCTGAGGGCTCATCGGAAAAACATCGGTTTGGGCGGGCGCTTGCCACTTGGCGATGGTCTCTTGTCTTTTTGCCGCCAGATGTTCGCGCCAGCCTGCGTTGCGGATGGCTTGGGGCTCGCCGCGAGCGAGTCTGACGAGAAGTTCGCTCAGGATAAGCTTTGCGTCGCCGGCGATACCCACGGCTGAAGCGACATTCACGCCGAATTCGCACTCCTCGGTGCCGACTAGAATCATCTTTGCGTCCCGCGCGATTTCGGCGCCATAGCGGAAAGTCCAGTCGAGTCGCGCGCCGGCAATCACGATGGCGTCGGCCGTGGACAATACAGTGCTGCGCGCCGCGTTATGGCAAAGCGGATGATCATCGGGCAAAAAACCTCTAGCCATCGGAGAGGTGACGAACGGGGCTTTGAGTTGCGCAACGAGTTGGCCGAGCTCAGCGAACGGCGCCGACCAGCGCAGCCCGTCGCCGATGATGAGCGCCGGCCGTTCGGCGATCAGAAGTATGTCGGCCGCGTGATCGAGCAACGCTGACTCGATGGTTTGGGATTTCGGCTGCGACGAAGCTGGCTGCCCGACTATCGCGGTTTTCTGCAGCGCTTCCTCAGGTACATCGAGATAGACCGGCCCCGGCCTGCCGCTCACTGCAATACGAAAAGCACGCGCCAGCATCTCTGGAATTTCCGCGGCGCCCTCGATGAGACAGGCACACTTCGTGATCGGCCGAAAAATCGGGATCGCGTCGAGTTGTTGAAACGAGCCAAGGTGCTGCATGTGCAACGGCCGCCGCCCGCCCAAAACCAGCAACGGCCACCCGTTGTCGTGGGCCACGAGAATGCCGGTCGCGGCGTTGGTGACAGCCGGTCCAGCCGACAGAATGACCGCGGCGACCATCCGCCCGCAGGCATAGTTTTGCGCGGCGGCCATCATCGCCGCTGCCTGCTGATGTCGAACGCCGATCACGCGCATGCCGGCCTTCGCGCACGCGGCGTGGGTTTCGTAAACCGGCGTGCCGGAAATGCCGAAGACATGCGTGACACCCAGTTCGCGCAAACTGCGTGCGATCAGGTCGTGGCCGTTCAACGCGCCTTGCCTGTGCCGAGCTTCGCGCAAAGAGATCTTCAGCGCCGAGACCTTTTCAGGCGTCGTGGTCATTCGCAAGCAACTTCTCGAGTTCTTCCGCCGAGTGCAGCCCCGCAAGAATTTGGGCCGATGTCGGATCCATGGCCTTCATCGATTCGGCGATTTCCGCGGCGAGCTCGGCTATCGTCGGCCTTCTGAAAACAGCCACATTCGGCAACTCGATATCGAAGATCGCCGCGACGCGTGTCACGACTTGTGTCGCGCGAAGCGAATCCCCGCCTAGCGCAAAGAAATTGTCGTCGATGCCGAAGTTCTCAATCTTCAAAACCTCGGTAAATATATCCGCTAAGACGCGCTCGAACTCGTTTCGTGGCGGGGGCTTCTTCAGATGATCGGCGAGTTTGTCGGCGAGGCCAATGCGTTGCAATTTACCGGTCGGGCCTTTCGGAATCTCCGGCACGATGACGACTTGACTGGGGATCTTGAAGTCCGTCAGGCGCTCGAACAAAAATTCCCGGATCGCGCGCGGGTCAGTCGAATTTTCTTGTTTCAGCACCACCGCCGCGGCAACATCCTCGCCGAGGGTCGGGTGCGGCAGGGCGAAGGCAACCGCCTGCGCCACCGCCGGATGTTCAAGCAACGCTTCATCGACTTCGCGCGGAGAAATTTTTTCGCCCCCGCGATTGATGATTTCCTTCAGCCGTCCGGTCAGGAACAGATAGCCGCCGGCGTCGAGATAGCCCTGATCGCCGGTGCGAAACCACCCATTGCTGAAGCTCGCGCGATTGGCGGGCGCGTTGTTTTCGTAGCCCGGTGTCACGTTGGCGCCGCGAATCACTACCTCGCCGCTTTGCCCTTGCGGGAGCTCTGCTCCCGCAGCGTCCATGATCGCGACTTCCGGACCTGCTGCGACACCGACCGAGTGCGGCTTACGCTGCGCTGGAGGCAAGGGATTGCTCGCCATCTGGTGCGCGGCTTCGGTCATCCCGTAGGATTCGATGACCGGCACCCCGAAAAGCCGTTCGAGCTCCGCCATCACCGGTGCTGGCAGCGCAGCTGACGACGAACGGATGAAGCGCAGACGATGATCCGCGATGACTGCGGCGTGTTCGTTGGCGCGCGCCAGGACCGCCTGATGCATGGTCGGCACCGCCGTATACCAGCTTGGCCGAAATTCGGACATCCACTCGAAAAATCCCCAGGCAGAAAAATCGGGCGCACACACGACCTTCCCTCCCGCCGCGAGCGACGACAGCAAAGCTGCAATGAGCCCATGAACGTGAAACAAGGGCATCACGTTCAGGCAGCAATCGTCCGGGGAAAGCCGCAGCGTGCGGCCAATGTTGAACGCCGATGCGCAGAGATTCTTGTGCAGCAGGGGTACGAGCTTGGGGCGCGAAGTCGTACCCGAGGTGTGCAGCAGCAAAGCGACATCCTCGCCTTGCGCTGGCCTCGAATCGACGGCTTGTCCCGCACGACCATGCAATGAGAAAACCCCGGCCCGAGCGTCGCCCGTGGGCGCGAGCTCGATCATATCAATCCCCCGCGAGCGCGCCACGGCGCATGCCGCAGAATCACGGCCAGCCTCGACGATCAGTGCTTTGACCCCCAAGTCGGACAGGTAAAAATCGAATTCCTCGACGCGGTAGTGGGGATTCAGAGGCGCGCAGACCGCGCCCCCGGCAACGGCGAGAAATGCCGCCGCCATCTCGGGCCCGTTCGGCAGCACGAGCGCGACGCGATCGCCGTGGCCCAGACCGCACTCCCTCAAAGCAGCTTGCGCACAATCAATCTGAGCCGCCAAGGCTCGGTAGCTAAGCCACGTCCTCCCCGGCGCCGCCAGTGCTGGTCTATCGGGAAATTTTGTCGCGAGGCTGTTCAGCAACTCGGGCAGTGTTTCCGCCAATCCGTGGGTTGATGTGTTATTCACATTTCTCTCCTATCTTGACACCACCGTGCCTACCTTCGTCCTAATCCGAAGCTCCTGTACCCGTACGCCGTTTTAACGTGGCGTTGTCAACGATTTTCGGCCGGGGAAAGGCCGAAATTCGTTCTGCGTAATACTACACTACTAAACTACTAAACAGGTGGCATGAACCGAACGTTTCCGACAACCCATTGATTCAATGGGCGAAGCCGGGTGATCAAACCCTCAAATTGAGGAAACGCATCAGTCGGTCCGATGCCCTACGCGACCTCATGCAGTCTGCTAGAGGGGATAATGAGCGGGCCCTGTGGATGTTCGAAGCGAACAAACTCAATGATCCGCCCGGCGACGGAGGCCGCGCCCGGATGGCGGTCCGCGCCGTCGGTGCTGAACTCAAAGCGGTACCAGCGGTGCACCAAGAGATGGCCTCGCGCGTCACGCTTGAGTCTGGTATGAGCGAGCGCCACGGTCTCTTCGAGCAGCTGAATATCCAATTCGCGGCAGGCATCGCGACAATATTTCAGGGTTTGCTCTCGCGTCCGCGCTGAATCGTTCCAGAACCACAACGCAACGGCCAGCACTAGAAGAGCGATCGTATCCGCCACGTGAATTCCTAAAATTAGGCGCGCGGTCCGAGGTCGCCCCGCGCGGGGTAAAACACTATCGACGCAAACCTCGGACGCACGGGGTTATCGCGATGTCACGGGGCGATGATATCACCCGTTCGAGCCAACGACATGCGCACGATGAGATCGGCGTGGTCGTTCTTTGGGCTGTTCACCCGCGTGCTCACGGGATAGGCTTCCATGCGCTCACTCGGATATGGCGCGAGCAGCGGTTTGAGCCGAACGGGATCGGCCAACTCGGGATCCATCCAGGTATTGTAGTGCTCAGGTGAGAGGATGACCGGCATCCGGTCGTGAATATCCCGAAGGGTCTCGGCCGCATCGGTGACGATGATACTGCACGAATCGATACGCTCTTCCCCGCGTTCCCAGTGCTCCCAAAGACCCGCGAACGCGAACGGTGCGGCATCTTTGAGCCGTATGAAGTAGGGCTGTCTGGTGCGCCCGAGCTTTTTCCATTCGTAGTAACCATCGCTCCCGATGAGGCAGCGCCGGCGCCGAATGGCATGCTGGAAGGCCGGCTTCGTATGCACCGTCTCGGCCCGCGCATTGATCGTGCTGTAAGGCGTTTTAGGCCCCTTAGACCAGTATGGGATCAGGCCCCAGTGGAGTAGCGCGAGCTCCCGGCCTCCCCCCTCGCCATTGCGCGCGACGAGCACGGATTCGGAGGGAGCAACGTTGTAGCTTGGCACAAGGTTCAGCACCCCACGCGCTTCCAACAGCTCCGCAAAGGTCTCGGGCGAAGAAAAACGCACGAAGCGACCACACATATAGCAACATTACATACGTAAGATCTTTAAACTTATTGATAAATAAGAGGAACTTTGAGTGCTCCACCCGATCTGATCGTTTAACGAGTATTAAAACCAAGCGATCAGGAGGTTTCGGATGGAGCGCAAGCACCTT
>JBIMKD010000171.1:0-34030 GCA_043673815.1 Chromatiales bacterium | reverse complement strand
AAT
The DNA here is from genome assembly GCA_043673815.1 of Chromatiales bacterium. GTDB lineage: Bacteria > Pseudomonadota > Gammaproteobacteria > JACCXJ01 > JACCXJ01 > USCg-Taylor. The sequence goes on along the minus strand of JBIMKD010000171.1, from coordinate 34,027 downwards.
CAATAACAACATCGGGAACCAGGAGATAAAAATCTGCATCAAAACCCCCTGATTCTCCGGCGCCCGCGCCTCGATCTCCACCCCATGATCCAATAACAACCCTATCAACGGCGCATTGTCCGTCTCGGGACTGTAGGTCTCGAAGGTGGTTGCGTCAGACATTTCACCGCGGATGGTTTCCCCGTCGAACACCACTTCTTCGACACGCCCAGACTTCACATCGGCGATAAACTGGGAATATTCGATATGGCTATCTACCGTGACGCGCGGACCTAAGTTGTTGAACGCTAACGCGATCACGAACCCAACGATGAAAAAAAGGATCAAGTTTCTGATGGTCGTGCTCATAGTGTGTCCCCTTAAAGAAACCCGGGTGTTACGCGCAATTCAAGACGGCCATTACGTGCATGCATTTGATGGGCCGCATGCGAGCTGAGCCCATCTTTCGCGCGAAAAACTGCTTCATAGCGTAAGCGCTCCCCGCTCTGAAAATTAAGACAGGACGGATATAGTCAAGTTCATCGCCAGTTCTCCACGGCGCGCCCGTTTGCGGCATCCGCGTGCGGTATTAGAGCGCGCGTGCTCCTGCCTCGGCGATCTGGCCATCTTCGGAGGATCTCACGCCGCTCACACCGATCGCGCCGACGATGTCGCCTTTATAGACGATCGGTACGCCGCCCTCAATGGGCAGCATCCCCGGCATCGACAGGTAGCCCAGCCGGCCGCCGGCGACCGTCTCTTCCCAGAATTTTGTCGGCCGCCGAAACATGAGGGCAGCGCGAGCTTTGGTAATCGCTACCTCAACGCTACCGAGCTGGACCCTTTCGCGTTGCAAGTACATCAGATGGCCGCTATCATCAACGACGGCGATGACGACGTTCCAATGGTTACGCGCGGCCTCGGTTTCGGCGGCGGCGACGACCCGTTTAACGTCATCAAGGCTTAGTATTTTTTTATTGTACATGATCTTCTCCTAAATCTTGATCGCGATTAGGATGGCGTATAGTCGGCGGCTGAAGCGATTATTCGGTGCTCTCGGTCGATCCCCTTTATCCTTGGTAGGTATTGCGGCGCAGCTCGATTTTTCGCGCCATGCTGTCGACGGCCATGAGCAACGAATTGGTCAGTGCCGAGCTTTTAGCGTAATCGGCCGGAACCAGATTTGAAACGCGTCCCTCCTCGATAAATCCCCACGCGCGCCCCCAACGCGCCCGATCCTCACCATCATAGACGCCAATGGCGACGCCATCGTTCTTACGAATGAGAGAAAAACAGGGAATATCCGTGTAACCGTCGCCGACAAAAATCATTTGACTGATCGGGACGCGCAGGCGTTCCGGCGGCAGCTTTCGATTGACATCGAAGGGTTTGCCGCGCGCCTCGGGCCCGACGATGCCCTTGGCAATGTGGAAGATGTAGCGCGTCTTGTCCGTGAAGCTCACGAGGTTGCGGGGAAACAGGATGCGGCCTTCGGCGTCGTATTCGAAGTCGCAGGCCCAGATGTCTTTAAATTGGCGCGCAATCCTGGTTGCTGTCAAGGTCTCGCGCAGGCCGCTGCTCACCAGGTAGAATTCGACGCCGATGGCGGGGTTCACGGACTGAACATGCTTTCTCAAGCGATCGAAGATACGCGTGGCGCCTTTGTATAGCTGGATCCGGCGGCCACAACGGATAAGCTTCTCGCGCGTGATAGCGAGCGCGGGATCGCCGGAGTTGGATGCTTGCAACATGCTATAGAGATACGCCGGTACCGGATCCCATCCGCCGCGAATCAATGCGTCCACCCGATCTGCCCAAAACGCCTTGACGTCGATGCCGAGGCTATCGAGCAAGCTCGAGGTGCTGTCCGGGGCTAGGGTATCGTCGAAATCGAATATAACGGCGATGATATCTTGCATCGGTTCCGCTTCGTTTGAGTGCCGCGATACTAGGTCAAAGCCACGGTTCACGGCAACAGCGGCCGCTGCGCGTCGAGCGCGATGCGTTCGCCCCAGGGCGCGCGCTTTAGCGGCAGGGGCGGGCCGCCATGACAATGGCAGCGTGGCTGCGTTATCCTAAAAGCTGCGCCGCCCGATGGTGTGTTCGGGAGCCGCGCCAGGTTTTATTAATTGGGGTTGTTACACTATGCGCAGCGGATATATGAGGCTTGCGATTAGCGCTATCGTTGCCGTGGCGTTAACCGCCGGTCGGCTGGTCATGCCGGAATCGCTCATCGTTGACTATGGCGAATACGTGGCTATGGCCTTGGCGGGATTGGGGGCGTATATGGTGGTCGAGGGCATACTGATGCTACGGCGTACCGCCGCGCAGCGCCCGGGGGAGCCCAACGGGAGCGCGATACGCATACTGATGGGCGCCTTCCTGATCCTCCTCATCGCGGGCGCCGGCGTTCTACCCTTGCCGCCCGAGATCGAGTCCGCCGCCGAGTCTTATCGATGGATAGCGCTCGCGGCCGTATCGGTCTATGTGTTCTGCGAGGCGCTGATGGCTAGGCGCCGGTTCGCGGAGGCCCTTCGCGCGGATACTAACCAATCCGCGCGGTACGCGCCACGCGCGGCGGCGAGTGAAACCGGCAAGCCCATTAAGAGGATCCTCGTGCTCTCGGTGTTAATGCTGTTCTTGATCGTCAGTTACAGCAAGGCGATGACACCGGATTTCTTGCCGGCGGGCCTCTTAGCTTATCGGGATGTGGTATTGGCCGCAGTGGCGCTGCTTATCCTGATCGATGCCCTCGTGGCGGTCCGGAAGCAGCGTGGCGAAAATGTCACCAACCCCGATACGACACAACCTATCAAAGCGCCGCGGCCCCCAAGCATCCAGGAGGGCGCGGGCTACGGCGAGGTGTTGGCTTTCCTCTCGCTGTTACAGGAAAAAGGGCGCTTTATCGACTTCGTGATGGAAGACGTCACACCCTTCAACGACACGCAGGTCGCGGCCGCCTCGCGTGTCGTGCACCAGGGCTGCGCAGCGGTCATCCGCGAGTATTTTGAGATCTCGCCGGTGCACGGCGGTAAGGAAGGGGAGAAATTGACGATCGATAAGGGTGCGGATCGCGATCGCTATCGGCTGGTGGGAAAAGTCGCCGGCGCCCCGCCCTTTCACGGCGTCGTGCTCCATCGAGGATGGAAGACGGCAAAGCACTCCCTACCGCGCTACGCGACGCCGGTCGATCCTTCGGCGCCGAACATTATCACGCCGGTAGAAGTCGAAGTTAGTTGAAATACGCGAGGAGGGGCTCGCCGTTCGCGCTTTCCCTGCTGCAACCCACCCAGGCGCATTCTAGCTGGATCTCGTCCGCATAGCCTGGCCACTCGTTTTTTAAGTTTGATTATGAAATACAGCGTCGGCATCGATCTGGGCACCTCGAACTCGTGTGTTTCGATCTGCGATCTCGATGGCGGTTACCCGGCGACCATCAAAATCGCGCAAGTCTTGGGCCCTAGTGTGATCGGCGAAAAACTCTTGCTGCCATCGGCGCTGTATTTATCGTTCGAGAACGAGTTTGCGCAAGGAAGCTTGGCGCTGCCGTGGAACCCGGATGACGCTCCTGTCATCGGCGCCTTTGCGCGCGAGCGCGGCGCTTTGGCCCCGGATCGCTTGGTGGGCTCGGCAAAGTCCTGGCTCTGCAATCCGCAGGTGGACCGTCACGCGCCGATATTGCCGTGGAAATCGGAGCTGGAGGAAGGAAAGCTGTCCCCCTTCGAAGCTTCGAGGCGCTACCTTGAGCACCTGCGCCAGGCGCTGGAGCAAGCGCTAGTGGCGCGCGCTGAGACGGCATCGCTTGGCGACTGCATGATCGTACTTACCGTGCCGGCCTCCTTCGATGAAGTAGCGCGAGAGCTGACTCACCGGGCGGCCAGGGAGGCGGGCCTCGGAAACGTGACCTTGCTGGAGGAGCCCCAGGCCGCGTTCTACGCCTGGATCGCGGGGTCCGAAGCGCGGCAGACGGCGGAACACTGGTCCTCGGAGGTGCGGGCAGGGGATTTGGTCTTGGTCTGCGACGTCGGCGGCGGTACGGCGGATTTTACCCTGATCGCGGTCGCCGCGGCCGAGGCTGGGCTGTCGCAGGCGCTCGAGGTGCACCGAATCGCGGTCGGCGAGCACATCCTGCTCGGCGGCGATAACATGGACCTGGCGTTGGCGTATGCGCTAAAAGACCAGATCTCCGCCGAAGGTCACGAGATCGATCACTGGCAGTTCCTAGCCTTGATCCATGCCGCGCGCGCCGCCAGGGAGCGGCTCCTGGGCGATGCCGCGATCGCGGAAATCCCGATCGCGGTGCCGACGCGTGGCGCGAGTCTCTTCGCCAAGACCCTCTCGACCACACTGTCGCGCGCTAAGGCGATGGCCTTGTTAATAGACGGTTATTTTCCGAGGACGGAGGTGACAGAGCTACCCAAGGCGAGAAAGTCCGTGGGCTTACAGGAATTCGGTTTGGATTACGCGACCGAGCCCGCCTTCAGCAAGCACCTGGCGAGGTTTCTGACACGCGCACGCGAGAACGTGCGCTCCGATCCAGCCCTGTCGCAACTGCTGGGTGACTGGGCGCAAAGCGGCGATGCCCCCATACTACGGCCGAGTGCGGTGCTTTTCAACGGCGGCGTCTTCCACGCGCGGATCCTGCGCGAGCGGCTACTGGAGGTGCTCGGCTCGTGGCTGGAGCCGGGCGCCGCGCTGAAAGAAATCGAGGGGGTGGGCCTCGACACGGCGGTGGCCTTGGGCGCCGCCTATTATGGGGCAGCGCAACTCACCGGACGGGGCATCAAGATCCGGGCCGGTACGTCGCGTTCGTATTACATCGGTCTGGAGAGTCCCATGCCGGCGGTACCCGGTTACACGCCGCCGGTGAAGGCGATATGCATTGTCCCGCAAGGGAGCGAAGAAGGGACCGAATGGGAACTTGGCGGCACCGAGTTCGGTTTGGTCACTGGGGAACCGGTCGAATTCCGGTTTTTCAGCTCGGCGGTGCGCGCCGGAGACCGGATCGGTACCAAGGTCGAGAATGCGAACAAGACCTTGGACGAGACCTCGAGCCTCACTATAGCGCTACCGCCGGTCGCGGCCGAAGCCCAGCAGGTGGTGCCGGTAACGCTGCGACCGATCGTGACCGAAGTCGGCACCCTGGAGCTATGGATGTGTCACCGCCACTCCGATCGTAAGTGGAAACTGGAGTTCAATTTACGTCCGCAAAAGTAACACGCCCGCGTTTTTCCATCGGCATCGACCTTGGGACCACCAACTGCGTGCTGTCCTATGTCGATCTGAGGGTAAAAAACTCACCTCCCCAGGTATTGCCGATCCCGCAACGCCAATCCTTGACTACCGTCGGGCGCGGTTTGCTGTTGCCGTCGTTCTATTACTTCGTGGCGGAGAGCGAATGCGCCGGCCTGGATGCTTCGGAGCAAGCAGGATCCGGCGCCATCGTGGGCGCTTACGCGCGCACGCAGATGACCGCGACGCCGGGGCGGGTGATACATGCGGCGAAGTCGTGGCTCGCGCACCGTGGCATCGACCGCGAGGCCAAGATACTGCCGTTTGGCTCCGAGGAAGTCCCAGACGCCGAAAAACTGTCACCGGTGGAGGCGAGCGCATCTTACCTCGCGTATCTTAAAATGGCGTGGGACATGGCGTTCGTCGACGATCTGTTTAATGGGCAACGGATCACCATCACGGTGCCGGCGTCTTTCGATGAAGGGGCACAGGCCTTGACGCGACAGGCTGCGTGCTTGGCCGGGTATCCGGACGACGTCAGGCTGCTCGAGGAACCGCAGGCGGCGTTCTATTCCTGGACCGAGGCCACGGCGGCGAGCAAGCGCTCCGCGACCATGGCGGCGGCTTTTATAGAGACGCTGCCGGATCTCGCCCTGCGCGATCAGACCGTGCTGGTCTGCGACATTGGAGGCGGCACCACCGACTTGAGCCTGTTTCGGCTGGCGCGCGCGCCCACCGATTTCTTGGACATCGAACGGATCGCGGTGAGCGATCATCTTCTGTTGGGCGGTGACAATATCGATCTCGCCATTGCCCATGCGCTGGAGCGGCAGGTGTTAGGGGATCCTCCCAGGGCGCGCTTATCCCGCCGCCAGTGGCAGCATTTGGTTCCGCAAGCCGCGGTGCTCAAGGAGCGCTTGCTAGAAACCGAGGGTCCGGGGGAGGCGATCTTTCATGTATCGGTGCCGGGGGAGGGTTCGAGTTTGTTTGCGTCGGCGTTGAGCGCGACGCTCTCACGAGGGCAACTGCACGAGCTGATTCTGGAGGGGTTTTTCCCTTACACCGAGCGTGGCGATCGGCCGCGCGCGCGGCAGATCGGTCTGCGCGAAATCGGGCTGCTTTACGCGGCCGATTCGGCGGTGAGCCGACACCTTGCAGGCTTCCTCAACGGCGCCGAGGTCCAGGCGGTCCTGTTCGCGGGCGGCACCTTGTCGCCGCGTTTTCTTCAGGAGCAAGTGCTGTCGATTATCGGCGTTTGGCAAGAGCAACGTCCCGCGGGCCTTACACTCCCTGACATGAGCTCCGCTATCGCCCAAGGCGCCGCGTATTTCGGCGCCCTGGCGGCGCGGTCACGGCGGCGCATCCGGGCCGGTTATGCGCGCAGCGTCTATCTGGAGCTGCAACGCGGCGAGGGAGCCGCCATCCCCAACCTGATTTGTGTCTTACCGCAAGGGTTCCAAGAAGGCGGGCGGGTCAGTATCGCCTCGCATAGCTTCAAGCTATTGCTAAACAAACCGGTACGCTTCACGGCCTACACATCGACCCACCGGAGCGGCGATCGCCCCGGCGCGATTGTGCGTTTAACGGAGGGCGATTTTTCCCCGCTCCCGCTGCTCTACACCACCTTGACGCTCGCGGATCGGGACTTCGATCCGCGCACGGCCCGCGAGCTTAACGTCGCTGTCACACTCGATGTGGAGCTGAACGCATTAGGGATCTTGCAGCTCGCACTTGTCAATCGCGACCGCTCGAAGCGCTGGCGGCTGGAGTTCAACCTGCGGTCCGCAGGCGCCGAAAGTCTGCACCAGACGGTCGCGAATGATGCGGGCGTGGCGCCTGAAGCAGTTGCGGATGGAATCGAAAGAATCGAGCGATTTTACGGGAAGAAACAGAATGTTGCCGAGAAAGAAGATGTCAAGGGACTGGTGAAGGACCTTGAACGAATCTTCAGCCAGGAGCGTGCGCAGTGGAATCTTTTCCTGTTGCGTTCCTTGTGGCAGGCGCTCTATCCTGGGATGACCCGCCGCGGCCGATCCCTCGCACACGAGAATACCTGGCTATATCTTGCCGGGTTTACCCTCCGCCCCGGTTTCGGGGGCGAGCTGGACGCCTGGCGCATGGCGCAGATCTGGGGCTGCTTCAATCTTGGCCTCAGCCACAAAAAGGAGAAGAGCGCACAGTCCAATTGGTGGATGATGTGGCGGCGGGTGGCCGGGGGGCTTTCCGCAGAACAGCAAATGAGTCTTTACACTAAGGCTCTGCCGTTGCTTAAACGTGGACCGCAGGAATTTTCCGAAGGTACGCGCTTGCTTGGCTCCCTGGAACGCCTGCCGGTCAGCGAGAAGACCGAGCTTGTCGAGTATTTATTTGATCTCCTACTCAAGGGCAAGGCTAGGAATCAACCCCATCTTTTTTGGACGCTAGCACGGCTACTTAGCCGTGTACCGCTCTACACGTCGGCCGACACTGTGATCCCCGCGACGGTGGTGGAGGAATACTTCTTAAAGCTAAGGGCGCTCCGTTGGAAGCGCCAAGGATTGCAGCCGCTCGTGGCTGTGTTCTCGAGTGCTTGCCGTGTGACTGACGCCCGTGCATTGGACATCCACGACCGCATACGCGAGGAAGTTGTCGAGAAGTTAAAGCGGGAGGGGGCGAAAGAGCTTCAGTGGCAAATCGTCCGAGAGCATCACCCAGTCTCAAGCGAGGAGCGGAATTTTCTCTTCGGAGAGGAATTGCCCGTAGGCTTGCAATTGGTAGACGGCGACGTTTAATCGCGGATCGCTGCCCAAGTCATCCGACAATCTCCGAACTCTGAGGCTTCGCCAGGGTAAGACCTACGGCGGGACCCATTTCTGCCGATAGTTGCCGGGTATTACGGCGATCCGCGCCGCGATCAAAAGCCTAGGGAAACAACAATGGGTAAGGATACACTCGTCTTCGACTCCGTTCTGCAGACCTTTATTCCACTGAACCGCCTGACGCCGGAGGCGCAACGGGCGCTTTTGGAGCGCACCGAGATTATTCCCTACGAACCGGGATGTCCTGTCTTCCGCGAGGGCGATCGGGATAGCTATGCCTATTATTTGCTCGAAGGCGACCTCGAGCTTTGCTGCGACGGGCAGGTGGTAAGCCGCCTCCGCGGCGGCACTCCCGAGGCCGCGCATGCGCTCGCGCAGTTGCAACCGCGGCAGCTCACCGCGATTCCGAAGACGGCTGTACGGATTTTGCGCCTGGAGCGGCAGCACCTTGCGTCTGCGCTGGATCTAGATGAGGGGCGCGAGGCAGGAGATGATTCCGTGCAGGTCAACGATATAACCTGCGAGATCGCCATGGATTGGATGACCCGAATGCTTCAATCAGGCGTATTTTCGCGCTTGCCGGTGGCGAATTTACAGAGGATTTTTGCCAAGTTCGAGTCCATCGACGTTGCCGCGGGCGACCTGGTCGTGAGCCAAGGGGAGCCTGGAGACTATTACTACGTGGTTCAGGAGGGGCGTTTTGAGGTACTTCGGCATTTATCCGGTAGCCAACAGAGCGTCAGGCTGGCAACCCTCAAACCGGGCGAACCCTTCGGCGAAGAAGCGTTGATTTCGGAGGGGCTTCGCAACGCCAGCGTCAAAGCCCTCACCGACGGCAAGTTGATGCGGCTCGACAAGTCTGATTTTGTCGAGCTCATTAAGAAGCCGTTAGTGCCGACCATCACGCTCGATGCGGCCCGTGACTGGGTAACGGGCGGGGCCATCTGGCTGGACGCCCGTTATCCGGACGAGCATGCCGTAGAGGCCGTGCCCGGCAGCATGAATGTTCCGTTGCACGTTGTCCGTTCCTATGCGGCCTCACTCAACCGGAATAAACGTTACCTGATCTATTGCGGCACCGGTATCGAGAGCTCCATTGTCACCTTTTCTTTAGCAGAGCTCGGTTTTGAGGCCGCTTATCTCGAGGGAGGCCTCCAGCGGTATCCACTCGATCGGATCCGTTCCATACTTCCCAAGGACACTGGGCTGAAGATTGCTGATGCGGCGGCGAGCCGCAATACCGCGGCCGCAACCGGTGTGAGCGCGGGTCTCGATCTCGCCGAAGACGCAGAAGTACAAGCCTCTTTGCTACGGGCGAAACTTTCGCAGGCCCAGCTCGAGCTGCAAGATGCCCTGCGCCTGAAGCAAGAAGCGGAAGCCTCCCGGGAGGCTGCCGAGCGGGAAACCGAAGAACGGCTTAAGGCCGAGCGAAGCTGGCATCTCTTGGGCGAAGCGGCGCGGGCCAACGCGCTGATCGCCGAAGCGCAGACGACGCGTCAAGAGATTGAAGAGGCCAAGCGCAAGGCCGAGTCCGAAGCGCAGAGCATTCGACGCGAGGCCGAAGAACATGCCCGCCGACTGAAAGCCGAAATAGAGGTGCGCGTGCGTGCCAAAAAGCGCGAGCTGAAGTCGGCAGCCGCCGCCAACAACGAGGAGTTGGCGCGCATCCAACGCCTGCAGGAAGAAGCCGAGGAACAGATTCGATCTGAGCGGCAACGTTTGGCGGCGGAAGCCGCGGAGGTCGAGGCGCGTGTACAAGAAGCGCGCCGTTACAGGGAAGAGGTGGAGTCCGCCTTAAGCACTGCCGAGAAGGGCACGCAAGGCATCTTGCAAGCGGAAAGGGAACGGGTCGCCGCCGAAATGGAGCGCGCTAACACCTTGCTTGCTAACGCCGAGACGATGAAACGGGAGGTCGAAGCAGCAAAGGGAGTGGCCGAAGCGGAAGCGCAGCGGGTGCGGTTGCAAGAAGAGGAACGCATCAATGCGCTCAAACGCGAGGTTGAGGAAAGGCTGCGCGATAAAGAGCAAAGGCTGGACACGATCCATGCGGCCAAGTCTGCGGAGCTCGCGCGCATCCACAAACTCAAAGAGGAAGTCGCGAGAAAGCTAAATGAGGAGAGGCAGAGGCTGGGGCGGGAAGCGATTGAGGCGAAAGAGCGGCTCGCCGAAGCCCAACGCATGGAAAAGGCCCTGGCCGAAGAGCGCATGCAGGCGGCCAAAGAGATCGAGGAGAAGCATCAGCAACTTATGAACCTAGAGCAGGGTCTCCGCGAAGAAGTCAAGCAGCAGCTCAGCGCGGAGCAGCAGCGCCTCGACGCCGAATTTGCTGAAGCCGCCGAGGAGTTGCGCCAAGCGCAGCGGGCGCGGGAAGCTACCGAGGAGACGCGCCGCGCGGTCGCGGAGGATGCGCAACGAAAGATTGCGGAGATCCGCGCCAACTTTGAGCGCATGCACCACGAGGAACAGGCCCGGTTACAAGTTGAACGGCAGCGCTTGGAAGCAGAAGCTCTGCGGATTCAAGGCGTTATGGAACAAGCGCGAAGCTTAAAAGCCGATGCTGATTTGGCGCGATCGGCGGCCGAACAGGAGGTCGCGCGGCTGAGAACGATGCGGGAAGACGCATCGACGGCCAACTCGAAAGATGCGCAGCAGGTCATTGATGGTAGAATCAGAATCCTGGAGGAGCGCGTCACCCAGGCCGACGCGCAGGCCAGTGCCGCCGCCAAGGCCGAGGATATTGCTGCGACCGCTATAGAGGTGAACGCAGCGGATCTGGAACGTCAACAAGCTGCGGAACAGCGCCTCCGGGAGCAGGTCGAGTTGGAGGTCGAGGAATGGCGCCAGGAACAGGAGGCCGTTGATAATTCGCCGGAACAGCAGGCGTTGGTGGCGCTCCGCGATGCTCAGATCATGCTTGTTAACCAGAGAGCCGCGGCGGCGCTCGAACAGACCGTGGAACATGACCGGCGGCTCATCGATGAGCTACGGGGGATCGCCGTTAAACACTGACACGCTTGCGCGGACACACGGTTTCCTGCGGCTGATGCAGAAGAACAGCTGGTGAAGAAATAACATCCCTATGGGGTTGGATATACACGCGACACGCTTGCTGCTGTATGCGCGCGGACTGGGCGTTTCGTACCGAGAGACGGTCATGGTCGGGCGGCAAACACTCCATTTGAGCTCGCGCGAGTTGTATAAGCTTTTGGGGCAGTTCGGTTATCCAGTCACGGTGGCCGCCGTAAACGATTTTTTTTTCCGAAATCAGGGCTTTGCGGAACCGCTTTTCTATCTCTTAGGTGCGGAGCACATCCGTTCTCTTGATGCCTCTGATTACGAACATGCAACGGACGTCGTCGATTTAAACGCGCCGATCGACGAGTCATACAAGAACATATTTTCCGTGGTAATCGATAGCGGCTCCCTGGAACACGTGTTTAATTTTCCCGTCGCGATCAAAAGCTGTATGCAAATGGTCGAGCCGGGCGGGCATTTTATCGGAGTCGTTCCTGGTAACAATTTTCTGGGGCATGGTTTCTATCAGTTCAGCCCCGAGCTTTTCTATCGGATCTTCACACAAGCAAACGGATTTGCCGTCATTAAGATGTTCGTCTTCGAGGACTGGGCGGGAGCAACTTGGTTTGAGGTCGCGGATCCGGATCGCGTCAAGCGCCGGGTCGAGCTTACCAACTCCCGTCCGACCTATCTTGCCGTGATCGCCAAGAAGCTTCGGGGCGCGGAAATATTCGCGACGGGCGTCTACCAAAGCGACTACGTGACGCTTTGGAAACACGACGCCAGCCCCGCCGAGGCCTATCTGAAAAAACTCGGGCGGCAGTTTATGAATCTGGTTCCTACGCGGTTAAGAGTGTACTACGGACGGGTGCAACGCAGGGGGCTGCTTAGCCGTTTCCATCCAAAGCTGTATACGAAGGCCGATATTCCCTGATTTATTTTCGCCCCTGGGTCGCGCGTCATGACCGAATAACTCCCCTTACTCCAACCCCGGATCTGTTACACGAAAAACCGGCGCAGTGCCGAGATTGTGCTTCGCGGTTAGAATACACTTGCTGCTAAATGAAACTACCTTCTATCCTAAGAACGATGCAACTGTCGATGTTAAGCTGAACGTCTGCCGCAGGGTGGGGTGTCTATGAGAAGCGAATTCCTTGAAGCCGGATCAAGAAGATCTAACTTGTTGTTTGGGCTCGCCATCGTAGCCATTTCCGGTATCTGGCTTGCAGCGTCTGCGGTTTCGGGGAGGGATTACGAGCCAATGACTCGGACGCAGATCATCGAGGCCCTGGCAAACTCGCCGGCTACCCAACGTGTTGATTTGCGCGATAAGGACTTTCGCGGACTCGACCTCTCCGGGGTGAACTTCAAGCGCGCCGATCTCTTCGGTACCCACATGCAGGGAGTCAAGCTGCGTGGAGCTAACTTTGAAGGCTGCAACTTGGACCTCACCATACTCCGTGGCGCGGACCTTGAGGCTGCGAATCTAAAAAACGCCAGTATTTTCGGTGTGGTGCTGGTTGATGCCAATCTGAAAGGAGCCGATCTGTCGAATGCACGGCTCATCGCGGATTTGCACCGCGCGAATCTGGAAGGCGCCAAGCTTGTGCATGGAAAATTCGCGGCGGACATGAAGAACCAGCCAATGGGAAAGCTGCACGTATCGATGGTCAACGCCAATCTTAAGGGAGCGGATTTGACGGGGACCGATCTATCGGGCTGCGTTTCGAGGTTCGCGAACCTCAGCGGCGCCAATCTGACCGATACAAATTTTTCTACCTGCGATCTGCGGGGCGCCGATTTCACCAACGCCGTGCTTACGCGCGCCAAATTCGACCGGACACTAATTAGCGGAGCGGTGTTTACCGGGATTACCGGGAAAGATTCGATCACCGGCCTTGAGCAAGCGCAAGGGCGTGAGGATGCGCGCTTTGATTGAGGGCAACATGGCCGCGGTATCAAAGCGATCGATACGCCGGGATCCCGCTCAGCGGGCGTGGTTCGCGGATGGTGTTACGACCAGGGTATGGGTGACTTCGCCGGAGAGAAACGGTAATGGGCGGCCGGCGACCCAATGGGCGTGTTGGTCGCGGTAGTGGTCCGAGAGCGGGTGCCCGGATTGCCCGCCGGGCATGTGCAAGATCCCTCGCTCTTCGTGACCGGGGGAGACCACGAACCGTTCGCTGGCGCCGTGATTGTCAAAGACGACGCGTACGCAGTGCGCACAACCCGCCAAGCGATCGGCCGGCATGTCGAGTAAGGGGCGGAGCCAGGGCAGGCGCGACGAAAAGGGGTGTGCGAAACCGGTGCGGTTGACCTCGCCCCAGGTCAGGTGATCGAGCGGTTTATACCCGTAGTGGCGTTTGTAATGAACGTAGGTGTCTGCTATGACGTTAAGTAAAAACGCGTTCCAATCCGTATAGCGATGCGGGGTAGGTAAGGTTTCGGGCCGTTTCGCTAGCAGCAGTTGCCGCAGGGGCGAGTCCACTTTAAACCAACGGTAGCTAAAATCGGGGTCGCGGTCGAGACAGCGCTGCAAGAAGGGACCAAAGGTGTTTTCGATGAGCCGCCGGCGAAATTCCGTGAGCAAGCCGAAACCGATGCTGTCGGCCCGCGCGTGTCCGTCCCATCGCAGCAAGGCGCGTCGAACGTCCGCCTCCCAGGGGGTTGCGCTACCCAGAACGTCGAGCGCCAGGGCACGATAGAAATTATATACACTACTTTTAGCATCGAGCTGTAGATTCAGCATGTCCCGTTCCGTGATTGACCATGAGGCCGCGAGTTGTTCATTGATGCGGAAGGCCCGATAGTCGTGGGCATAATTGTGCCCGAGGGAGTACGGGTAGCCCTTGCCCAGCGTTCTGTTATTGGCGGTGGCGATGAAGCCATTAAGCGGATCGACGAGCTTTGGGATCGCGGCCGGTGGGATGTAGCCTTGCCACCTTATCTCACCCCTCGCCCAGGAGCGGGCGGTCGACCCGTCGAAACCGGCGCGCAGCGGGATCCTTCCCATGATCGTCCAGCCGATCCGGCCGTCGCGATCAACGACCGTGACGTTCTGGGGCGGACCGCCCGCTCGGTTCATGATCCGCAAGGCGTCGGCAACGCTGCGGGCGTTCTCCATGTCGATGAGATCGAGATTGACGGCGTCGGATTCGAGCGCAGTCCATTTTACGGCGACGGGTTGCCCGAGCAGGAGCGCTTCCGAAACCGGCCCCCAGATCGTGTGTTTGACATCAAGCGTCGTGTCGGCGGCCCCTTTCACCGCAATGCGCTCTGTACGGATCTCGAACGCGCGCCGACCCAAGGGCGTTCGGTACCGAGTGGGATCCGTTGGATCGATCTCGATTCTGACCAGGTCGAGCACATCGGAATTAACGTTGGTGTAACCCCAGGCCACGTCTCCGTTACTACCGGTCACGATGAGCGGGATCCCAGGGATCGTGAGACCCGCCAGGAAATGCTTGCCGTAACGGAGCGCCGCCCGATACCAGATGTTGGGGATGGCCAGCGGCAAGTGCATGTCATTGGCGACCAGGGCCGCGCCCGTGCGAGTCTTGGACGCGGCGACGGCCCAACTGTTCGACCCGAGAACCGGCGCTTCCCCGGTAACGGCGCGCCGGTGAACCGTGAGCCGATGCTTGTCCCGAAGCCCGGCCAGGGCCTCAAAAGGGACGGGTTGTATGGGCCGATACGATCCCGCTCCGCCAAGCAAGGGGGCAGAAAAGGCATCGGTATCCGGCGTTAGAAACGCGGTCACTTCATAGGGCAGCGTTTCGGACATCACGCTCAGCATACGTTCGTCGCGCTCCGTAAAGGTCAAGAGCTGAAACATGTTGATTGCCACTAAGATGCTGTCCGCCGGCGCCCACGGGGCGGGACGATGGCCGGTGATCCAGAACTCGAAAGGCAGGATCGTGGTTTGGGTTATGAAGGCATTGATCCCGCCGGCGTAGGCGTCGAGCACCCGGCGTTGCTTAAGCGGCAACATGGCAACGATGGTTGCCGCGGCCCGTTCCGTGCCGAGGGTCCATTGGCGACGGTCGCTTTCGAGCGCGCCGGCGCCGAAAACCTCGGCTAGTAGCCGGCCCGCTGCCTTGCGCCGCGATAAGTCCAACTGAAACAAACGGTCGCCCGCAGTCACGAAGCCCAGCGTAAAAAACGCGTCCTCTCGCGTTGCGGCATGCAGGGTAGGAACACCCCAGGGGTCGAATGTCACCTTGACCTCGTGCCGCAAACCGGCGAGCTCGATTTCACCGTCAATAGGGGGGAGGGATCCCATTAGGAGCAACCCGATGCCGGCGGGCACCGCGAATAGCAGCGTGAGCACCACAAGCCGTCTTTTCACGATGTGCGCCAGCCGTCAACGATTTCCGCGGTGCGTACTCGTTGGCCTTCTAAGCTCTTCGACCCGTGTTTTGAGCCCGCGCACGATGCGTTTGGCGATGAAAGGGAAGATGGCTAGGAGTGTAAGCGACGCGAGCAGTCCGGGTGATACAATGTCCCCCAAGGATTCGATGTTTGCGATCTGAGTGCCCGCGTTCACGCAAACGATGGCGCCGATGAGCATGCCCACCTGGCTTACCAGGATATAATTCGTGGTGGACATCGATGTCAAGCCCATGACGAGGTTAATGACGAGAAACGGGGAGACAGGCAACAGCCGCAGGCTGAAGAGATAAAAGATACCGTCCTTGTCCATCCCTTCATTGATGAATCGTAAGCGGTCGCCGAAACGTTGTTGTACGATGTTGCGAAAAAAATAACGGGATGCGAGGAACGCAAGGGTAGCCGCAACGGTCGAGGCGCATGAGACCAGCACTGTGCCCCACCAGAGTCCGAAGATATTTCCAGCGACCACCGTCAACACCAGACCGCCGGGAAGTGATAAGCCCGCAACAAGAATATAAATGAGAATAAAGGCCGCGGCAGTGCGTCCGGGGTGGACTGCATAATAAGTATTAATCGCGGATTGCTGCGCCATAAAATAGTCGATCGTAAAGTAGCGATGAAACCCGAAAGCAAAAAACGAGACTACGATAACGAGTAACAATGTCGCTAATAATATCTTGACCGCTATGGTCGTTGGCGCGGGCGTAGCCATGGGTTTCGGGTCCATGTTCTAAGCGTGGACCCAGAGTGCTAAACGCACATTATGTATACTGAGCAGTCGCCGCTGGACATTTAGGTATAGGGGGTATCGCTATGACGGGTTTAGCTTATAACACGGTTAGCGGCTCATCGGTCGCCACGCTGGCTGGAGCCGATCCGTACGCCGAACGTATCTGGTTGAAAGCCTACCCGCAAGGCGTACCGGCCGACATCGGTATCGAAAGATACTCCTCTCTGGTGGACCAATTTGAGCAATGTTTTACTCGCTATGGAACGCGCCCCGCATTCGCGAACATGGGCGGCGTGCTGACTTATTCCGCGCTCGATGAACTGAGCAGGGCGTTCGCAGCGTTCCTGCAAGGCCCTCTCGGGCTCAAACCGAGCGCCCGCATCGCCATTATGCTACCGAACCTGCTTCAATTTCCCGTGGCGCTCATTGGGGCTTTGCGAGCGGGCTTGATCGTCGTGACCACGAATCCCTTGTATACCCCCCGCGAGCTGCATCACCAGCTTGTGGATTCGGGCGCCTCGGCCATCGTGATCCTGAGCAATTGTGCCCATGTGTTGGAGAAAGCTCTGTCTGGTTCTCGTGTTGAAAACGTCATAATCACCGATCTGGGAGACCTCCTGCTTTGGCCCCGGCGCGCGATCATCAACTTTGTGGTAAAGCGGATCAAGCGCCTCGTACCCAAGCATGAGATCAGAGGAGCATTCGGTTTCAGGGAAGCCCTTGACATCGGTAAGGGACTCAAACTCGATCGGGTGTCGATCGGTCGCGCCGACCTCGCCATGCTGCAGTATACCGGCGGGACGACCGCTATCCCTAAAGCCGCTATGCTTACGCATGGAAATCTAGTCGCAAATACCTTGCAATCGCTGGCGTGGCACGATCCCATCGTGGGCGATAGCGACGAAGTCGTGATTACCGCGATCCCGCTCTATCATATCTTCGCGTTCACGATCAATTGCCTGACCTTCCTCGAGCTTGGCGGGTTGAATCGTCTGATCACGGACCCCCGCAATCTAAAAGCATTTGTAAGTGAGCTGCGCGCTTCCAGGTTTACCTGCATCACCGGAGTTAACACCCTATTTAATCACCTGATGAATACGCCGGGGTTTGGGGATCTCGATTTCTCCGGTCTCAAGATCTGCGTGGGCGGAGGCATGGCCGTCCAGCGCGCCATCGCCGAGCGCTGGAAAGCAATGACGAATTGTACATTGATCGAGGGTTACGGCTTGACCGAGACCTCCCCCTTGGCATGCGTGAACCCATTGGACATCAAGGAGTTCAGCGGCAGCATCGGCCTCCCTGTGCCTTCGACCGAATGCAGCATTCGTGACGACAGCGGAGCGCCGGTGCCGCCGGGAAGCGTCGGGGAGCTATGGATCCGCGGTCCGCAAGTGATGAAGGGCTATTGGAATCAGCCCGCCGAGACGGCCAAAGTGCTGACTTCCGATGGATGGCTGAAGACGGGCGACCTCGCGAGCATGGATGAGCGCGGTTTTATGCGCTTGGTAGATCGCAAGAAAGACCTGATCCTGGTGTCGGGATTCAACGTTTGTCCCAGCGAGATCGAGGAGGTCGTAATGGCGCATCCAGGGGTTCTCGAGGCGGCGGTGGTCGGGGTGCCGGATGAGGACACCGGCGAGGCCGTCAAGCTGGTACTCGTGCGTCGCGATCCGGCCCTAAGCGCGCAAGAGCTACACGCGCATTGCAAGGAAAATCTCGTCACTTACAAGTTACCGAAACATATCGAGTTTCGCGACCAGCTTCCAAAGTCGGGCGTGGGCAAAATCCTCCGCCGTGTCTTGCGCGAAGCACAGGTTGCTAGCTAAACATCGAGATGCGCCCTGGCGCGTCCGCTCTTTCAAGTAATAAAACTATGAACTTACGCTTGCGCTTTGCCGGCCTCGCGGTCGCCCTGCTGTTCTCGATCGCAGCGGCGGGCGATGCGCTCAGACCCGGCAGCGCGTTGGAGCGCAGTGGATATATGCGCCTGACCACCTCCGTCGAGGTTAGCAAGTTCTTAGAGCAACTCGCATCGCTTTCGCCTTTCGTGCATAAGGAACAGATAGGCCGCTCCGCCGGTGGGCGGTCCATCGACGCCGTATGGATTTCCAAGCCACCGCCCGTGCGCGCCAGCAAGAACGCTTCGTTACCGCGCCTGACTATCTTGCTCGTCGGCACGCAGCACGGAACCGAACCTTCGGGCGGGGAGGCGCTACTGCTGATCGCGCGAACGCTTGCGCTGGGCGATATGAGCTCGCTGCTCAATAGCGCGGATTTTATCATCGTACCGAACGCCAACCCCGACGGACGTGATCTCCATCGGCGCGTCAACGCCAATAATGTGAATTTGAGCACGGATTTCGTGCTCTTATCTCAGCCTGAAAGCCGCGCGATCAATGATCTGCTCTTGCGCGTACGGCCGGAAGTCGTACTCGATGTCCATGAATCCGCGATACTGAAAAAGAAAACCCTCGGCCGTGAGGGCTACCTAACGGACTTCAATGCCCAGTTCGAGATCGGGAACAACGCTAACATCGCGCCCGAGATCAGGCGCCTGAGTCTCGACCGCATGCTGCCCGAAATCGTGCGCGAAGTTCGACGCCGCGGCTTGCCGGCCCAGCGTTACATTGGCGAGATCACGAGTATTCGCCAGCCGCTTACGAACGGTGGCTTGTCCCTTAAGAACTTGCGTAACAAGGCCGGAATGCTGGACGCTTTTTCGTTTCTGGTCGAGAATCGCCTGGATCCGCCGGGGAACTACCCGACGCATAGAAACATCCGCGAGCGCGTTGCCGAGCAGATCCTCTGTATTGAAAGCTTCCTTAAGGTGGTCCGCGCGCATGCACAGGAGATCATGGGGATAACACGCGCGGTCCGAATGACGTCTGTGCCCCGATCGGTGTATTTGTACACGGCGTATGAAAGGAATAAAACCCAACCGCGCATGTCCTTGCAGTTGCGGCGGCGCGATACGGGTGTGGCGGAGAAGCGGTGGTTCGACGATCATCGCGCGGTAGCCACGGCGCATAAATTAAACCCACCGCAAGCCTATGTCGTCACGGCCCATGTGCAACCCGTCGCGGCGGTTTTAACGCGGCACCATCTCAGGTATAAGAAAATTACGAACCCGCGCAAGCTCGCGGTGTATGCGCAGAAAATAGAAGCGGATGGCAAGCCCTTGAAACCGGACGAGCCAGCGGCCATTCACGCGTACCCGGTCGAGCTTTTCTTAGAACCCGACGATCTGTGGATCGAGGCGCGCCAACCGGAGGGTTTGATCTTACCCTTGCTGTTGGATCCTCGTTCCACCAGCAGTATTTTCGCCTACCCCCCGTTTAACGGCGGGTTGCGCCGGGGACGGGAATTCTTCGTCTATCGCGTGCCATAGCCTGCTGCGCGCAGCGCGCGGCATCCTCTCCTAGAACTGCCGGGCGGACAAAGCATCCGGATCTGGTATGATCGACTTCCCCGCCCCAGCCGATGCGGCGATTTGCGTCAAGATCTCCTCGGCCATACGCTGGGCCGCAATTAGACTCGGACCCTGTACTGTTTCCTTAAGCAGTTTGAGCGGCTCGTGAGCGTCCTGTGAACCATGCTTAGCAGCTACTTCGCACCACGCGTAGGCACGCACGCGATCCAGATCGACGCCGCGGCCAATGGCGTATGATAAGCACAAGAAGTATTGAGCGTCGGCTACGCCTTGCATCGCCGCCTCGCGATACCAACGAACGGCGTACGCGTGGTTTTGCAGGGGTCCCCGGCCCTGCCCAAACATCAGGCCCAGATTGTACTGCGCGTCGCCATGGCCCAGTTGCGCCGCTTGTTGGAGCGAAGCGAAGGCCTTTTCATCGTCCACGGGCGTGTTTTCGCCATTGCGGTAGGCCATACCCTCTTCGAATAATGCGTCTGCTTTGCTCGATTGTTCAGCCGGAACAGTGCTTGGACTAGACACCACCGGAACTCCGGCGGGGGTGCTCGCGGGTGGGTCTTCCCTTAACGCGAGCGGCGGGGCGGCGCCGCGTTGCGGCGCGGGGCCGGCGAGGATGGCGATCGCGGCGCCGATCCCGAGCGCGCCCCAGACTGCCCGGCGCCCCCAGGAGGATTGAACGTGAACATTGCGGGGAGGTGGAGCATATTGCGCCCCTTCGCTGCCCGTGACCGCGGTGGCCAGTAATATCGTTTTGGCATCGGTTTTAATTGGCGTGGGCCGGTTTCGCAGGTCCTGCAGGTGAGTCAGCAACTCGTCGACGTCCGCGTAACGATCCTCGGTCCGTTTGGCCGTCATGCGCCCGACGATCTCCTCGAAGTGCGTGTGCGTTTCGGGCAAGGCCGGCATCGGCTCGTTTATGTGTTTTACGATGGTCTTGATATCGGACTCGTCATCGAAAGGTTTTACGCCGGTCAGCATCTCATAGAACACGATACCGAGGCTGTAGATATCGGAGCGGCAATCAACGTCTCTACCCTGGGCTTGCTCGGGGCTCATGTAGTGCGGGCTGCCCACGATCGTTCCGGTGAGAGTGACATTCTTTTCCAGTCCTATCTGCTTGGCGATCCCAAAATCGGTAAGAATCGGAATGACCTCCTCCCGGAACAGGATGTTGGCGGGTTTCACGTCCCGGTGCACCATGTTTCTTCGATGCGCGACTCTGAGGGCACTCGCCATCTGCTCGATCACGTCGAGGGCGAACGCCGGGCCGAGGCCGCCTTTGATTCTCTGCTTCAAATCGCCCCCCTCGGTATACTCCATCGAGATATAATGCAGCCCGTTCGCGATCCCGATATCATGAATGGTAATGATGTTCGTATGCGAAAGTTGCGCGATGGTGCGGCCCTCGTTGAGAAAACGCTCGGAAAATTCCGGGGAATCAAAATTGGTTAGGATCTTAAGGGCCACCGCGCGGTGCAGCGATTCTTGAATCGCGAGGTACACGGAGGCCATCCCGCCCTTGCCGATGCGGCGCTCGATTCTGTATCCAGGGATGATGTCGGGGTTCATAGTCTCAAAGTCTGCGATGGGTTACGGGCAAGCTGAGTGTAAAGCGGCCCAGCGGCGCCCTAATCCGCGGTCCTGGAATTGCGATATCCCCTGGATTTAGGACACAGCTCACTCGAAAAGGTGTTGGCGATGTATCGTGCATATCGAGGAAGTTCTTTAAAGTTGTCGGCGTGGTTCAGGTTAACGAATTCGAGCGATGCGCCGGTGGACTGGGGATGCGACCTGCATGCGCGCGGAGGGAATAATCCTGTATGAAGATTAGGATTTACCGGGACAAGACACCGCGGATCGCGGCGACGGCTTTCGTCGATGCCACCGCCGTTGTGATCGGCGATGTTACTATCGGTGCGCACAGCTCCTTATGGCCTATGGCCGTTGCGCGTGGGGACGTGAATGCGATTGTCATCGGCGATTGCACCAATATTCAAGACGGGACCGTCGTCCACACCACCTCGGACAGCATGTATTCGCCCGGAGGTTACCCGGTCACTATCGGCAATCATGTCACCGTCGGCCATCGCGTCGTGATCCACGGCTGCCGAATCGAGGACTATTGCCTCATCGGTATGTCGCCGACGGTAATGGATGGCGCCGTCTTGGAAGCCGGGTTAATCCTGGGGGCGGGGAGCCTGGTGCCGAGTGGCAAAGTGCTTCAAGGAGGGTATCTTTGGATCGGGAGCCCCGCGCGCAAGTCACGTCCGCTAACGGAGGTCGAGCAAAGCTACCTTTCGGATTCCGCTGCTCATTACGTCAAGTTGAAAGACCAATACTTGGGGATATCTGGTCATGAATGAACCGGCGTGCGGAGCGCCGGTGTTCGTTATCCGTTTGTCCCGAAGGCGTGCATGGAATTAACCCTTAGAAAACCCGATGATCTGCACGTCCACCTCCGGGACGGACCGTGGATGGCGAACGTATTGCCGCACACTGCGATGCGTTTTTCTCGCGCCGTGGTGATGCCGAATCTCGACCCGCCCGTCACTTCCACGGCCGCCGCCTTGGCGTACCGCGCGCGCATCCTCGATGCACTGCCTCGCGGTCTGCGCTTCGAGCCGCTCATGACGCTCTATCTCACCGAGGAGACCGGTGTCGAAGAGGTCCGAAAGGCCAAGGTGAGCGGCCATGTGGTGGCGGTAAAATACTATCCGGCCGGGGCGACGACTCATTCGAACCACGGCGTGGCCGACATCCGCAAAGTGTATCCGGTGCTCGCGGAGCTTGAGAAAATCGGCATGCCCTTGCTCTTGCACGGTGAGGTCGTCGATCCGGCCGTGGATGTTTTCGACTGCGAGCGTGTATTTATCGAACGGGTGTTGGGCGAGATCATCCGGCGGTTTCCCGGTCTCAAGCTGGT
The DNA here is from genome assembly GCA_043673815.1 of Chromatiales bacterium. Lineage (GTDB taxonomy): Bacteria > Pseudomonadota > Gammaproteobacteria > JACCXJ01 > JACCXJ01 > USCg-Taylor. Next base: position 11,528 of record JBIMKD010000171.1, on the reverse strand, counting down.
GTTGGAGCACATTACGACGCGCGCGGCGGTCGAGTACGTCCGCACCGGGCCCGTATCCTTGGCGGCCACGATCACCGCCCATCATTTACTGCTCAATCGCAATGCCCTGTTCCAGGGCGGCCTGCAACCGCATCACTATTGTTTGCCCTTGCTCAAGACCGAGGAAGACCGGCGGGCGTTGGTGCAGGCCGCGACCAGTGCCAACCCGAAGTTTTTTCTCGGCACCGACAGCGCGCCGCACGCGCGCGTGGCCAAGGAGCGGGCTTGTGGATGCGCCGGGATTTATACCGCGCACGCGGCTTTGGAGCTTTACGCAGAAGTTTTCGATGAGGCGGGGAGGCTGGATCACCTCGATGAATTCGCAAGCGGCCACGGTTCGGCGTTTTACGGATTGCCGAGGACCAGCGAGACGCTTGCGCTCCGTAAGGCGCCCATGACCGTCCCACGTAAGTACCCATTCGGAAATGATGAGCTCATACCCTTTCGGGCTGGAGCAGCCTGTGATTGGACCCTGGTGACGCATGAGTAGCGACATGCGATCTCGGCGCCTGATGGCGTCGCGTTTCCGTGGTTTCTTGCCCGTCGTTGTGGATGTGGAAACCGGCGGTTTCGATCCGGCGACTAATGCCTTGCTGGAGATCGCGGCCGTGGCGGTAATGAGCGACGAGAGAGGCGAGTGGCGACGCGAAAAGACGGTCGCCTGTCATGTACAACCGTTTCCGGGCGCTCATCTCAATCAGGCTTCCTTGAAGTTTACGGGGATCGATCCGCACCACCCGTTCCGCTTTGCCGTGCCCGAGCATGAGGCCTTGGAGAGTATTTTCGAGTTTGTACGTCAGGTGGTCGCCAAAACAGGCTGCACTCGAGCGATCTTGGTGGGACACAACCCCTCCTTTGATCTGGCTTTTATCAAAGCGGCGGTCGCGCGGACGGGTATCAAGCGCAACCCGTTTCACTCGTTCAGCACCTTTGATACCGCGACCCTCGGGGGCCTGGCCGTCGGCCAGACGGTGTTATCCCGCGCGGTCCAAGCGGCAGGGTTGGATTGGGATGATACCGAAGCGCACACCGCGATCTACGATGCCGAGCGTACGGCGGATCTTTTTTGCGCAGTGTTGAATAAATGGAACGAGCTAGCGGGCGTTTAGGAACGTTGAAATCCGGGACGGCGGCACTAACAACAGCAAGAGGTGGTCCATGAAACTGTATCATTTTCCAGTCTCCTCGAATTCGCGGCGGTCGGCGCCTCCCGCCTAGAATATTGGCAACTGCGACGCCGGCCGTGCACGATCTCTCCGGCGCCGATGGCCACGCCGACACGTGCTATGGCCGTAGACCGTTACCGCCGTTTCCCGGCTGGTGGGCGGCGCTTGGACCCGGCGTCGTGTGGATGGCGCTCGCGCAGGGGAGCGGTGAGCTGATCTGGTGGCCTTACATCGTCGCAAAATACGGTTTAACTTTTCTGTGGGTGTTGATTCCCGCTTGCCTCTTGCAATACCCGCTCAACATCGAGATCGGGCGTTACACCTTGTTGACCGGGGAGAGTATTTTTCACGGGTTTATCCGTCTCCACCGTGGTCTCGGCATCTTCCTGTGGTTGCTGATGACGCTATCGTTCCTCTGGTTCGGCGCCTTCGCAAGCGCGGGAGGCACGGCGATCGCGGCGCTCGTCGATTTTCCCAAGGGCTGGACGCAACGCGGCCAGACGCTTTTTTGGGGGTATGTCTCGATCGCCGTTTTCCTCATTGCCCTCCTCACAAGCGGCGTCATCTACACCTTCATCGAAAGGTTCATGAAGGCGGTGGCGGCCGTGACCGTTTTTGGCTTGCTCTGGGCTTGCACACAACCTGACGTGGTAAAGACGATTCCTGAGTTCCTACCAGGGCTCTATGGATCGACAGGCCCGATGCCGAGGTCCTGGGATCCGCGGGATGCGACGAAGCTCCTTACGGCCGTCAGTTTCGCCGGGCTCGGCGGTTTTTGGGCGTTGTTCTATTCCTATTGGTTGCGGGATAAGGGCAGCGGGATGGCCCTGCACATGGGGAGAATCACCGGACCGCTCGCGGGTAAACCCGAAATCGTCAGCCACGACGGCAATCTTCCCGAAAGCGCACCCGAGAACGCGCGACGGTGGCGATCGTGGGGCCGCTTCCTGCGTGCCGATGTCTCCGTCGGGATTATCGGCAACCTGTTTACCACACTGATGACCTGTCTTCTTGCCTACGCGCTATTGTTTCCTCAAGGCTTGTTGCCCGAGGAGTACCAATTAGCGGTGGTGCAGAGCCACTTTTTTGAGGTGAGCTGGGGTGAGGTGGGGCGCGTCTTATTTCTCATTGTCGCGGCGGCGTTTCTAACGGATACTTGGTTGGCGACGGCCGATGCGGTGAGCCGCATCCAAGCCGACATTGTCCATTTGCTGTTTCCGAAGGCGAGGCGCTACGAGATGCGCTATCTCTACTATGTTTTCTTAGGGGTACTCACCATCGTCACGTCGTTGACCATGCTGCTCGATGCGCCGGGTCCTTTAATCCTCACGAGCGCCGTGATTGGATTTATCGGGACCGTGATTTTCCCGCTCGCCCTGTATTACTTGAACTATCGCTACTTGTCCCCGGAGTTACCGAAATGGGCGCGTCCGAGCCGCGCCTCCCAGGCGTTGTTGCTGCTCAGCTTTGCGGTTTACTTTGCGCTGGCATGTGTATACGTAGGATCGATGGTAGCTTCTTAACACGCTGCCGGTTCGCATCTTTTCATGACTGCGATAATCAATTTTACTTCGCGGGCGGGATACGAATCGCACCCTTGACCAAAAAGGAGAGTTGCACTACTCCCTGAATAAAACGCATCCCAGCCTTTACGTCGGGTTTTGGGCTCTCGAAATCGAGTGATCGTTCTTGCAGTTCTAGCGCTGGGTTTTCCGTTCATCGTCAGTACATCTTCATCGTTAGAGCGGAGCGTTGTGAACCAGAGTGCACCCACGCATGGGTACGAGGTCGTGCGTGTCTATCCCCACGATCGCAATGCCTTCACCCAGGGCTTGACCTACGTTGACGGCTTCCTCTACGAAAGCACGGGGGTGAACGGCCGTTCGACGCTCCGGAAAGTCGAATTAGAAACGGGCAGCGTGCTACAGCAGACCACACTATCCCGTGAGCACTTCGGAGAGGGTCTGACAAGCTGGGGCCCGGATCTCGTGCAGTTGACGTGGACCTCGAAGCTCGGGTTCTTATACGACCGGATGAATTTTCAAGTCAAGCGGACGTTCAATTATTCCGGCGAAGGTTGGGGGATCACCCACGATGGTAAGCGGCTCATCATGAGCGATGGTTCGGCAACGCTGCGGTTCCTAGATGCAACTACATTTCGTGAGACAGGTCGCCTAACGGTGCGCGAGGGCGCGGCGCCGGTCGCTCAATTGAACGAGCTCGAAGCTGTCCGTGGCGAGCTGTTTGCTAATGTATGGAAGACCGATCGTATCGTCACGATCGCGCTACAAACGGGTCAAGTCACGGGCTGGATTGATTTGAGCGGGTTACTCGGTGAAGCCGACAGAGCAACACACGTCGATGTTCTGAACGGGATCGCCTATGACGCGCGCAATGACCGCCTGTTCGTTACCGGTAAACTGTGGCCGAAGCTTTTCGAAATCAAGCTTGTCCCCCGGTAGAAAGAGGTAGACCCGAGAAATCGACGGCCGATAATCACGGCCACCCCCTGATACGGGGATGCTTGCATCCTCGCGTAGTCTGATTGGCGCCTACGCCTGGCAGCGTGGAAAGTTCTACGATTCTAAATCTCGCCGGGCTAACGTCGCCACAATAGACGATGGCCTCCCTTCAAGTTTCTTCTTTTTAGGACGCTAATGCTGAGACGATTTACCCGGAAGGATCGAACCCATGCTAGGAAGCGACAGGCATTTTAATCGGACGATTTTCAGGCCTACTAACTCCTATGGTTTCACCTTAGTCGAATTGGTGGTGACCTTAGGTGTCGCCGCTATTCTCATGGGCATGGCCGCGCCGTCTTTAAGTCAATTCCTCCAGAACAATCGGCTCAAGTTCGAGACCTTTCAGCTTTTGGACGCAATCGCGGTTGCACGTAGCGAGGCTGTAAAAAGGGGTTCGCAAGTTATTACGTGCCGGAGCGCCAATCCGACCGCCGCTGCTCCGGCCTGCGGCGGCAGTGCAAACACCTGGACCACGGGTTGGTTAGTCTACGTAAACGCGGATCCGGCAAACTTGAACTATCAGTCCCCGGCCGACACTCTCCTGCGAGTTGGAACCAGTGTAGCGGACGGCGTGGCCATCAAAACCAACCCCTCGGGCAACCAATACCTTGATTATGCCAATACTGGAGAAACCAACGAGACCGGCACGGTACTATTCGCGATCTGCGATAGCCGAGGCGAAGCCTATGGCCGGCAGATCAGCGTGCTGAGAAGCGGACGCGCGTCGATTACCCACGGCAGCCCAGCGAGCCCAATCAATGATTGCACGCCCTGATATGAGCGAACGCCCGATGATCATTTTCCCGAAAAGCTGTTCGCGTGGATTCTCGATGATCGAAGCGCTGATCGCGGTCGCGATTACGGCTATCGGCGTGTTGGCGATTGCCGCGCTGCAACTCACTTCGAAGCACGCAAACTTTGAAACCGGCCAGCGCACAGCGGCGATCCAACTTGCCAACGACCTCATCGAACGCATGCGCAGCAATGCCGGGCAGCTTGCGGTCTACACGAGCGGAGCTACGGGAACGGTCCTGACAGGCACGCTGGCGGCTCCCGTTCCGGATTGCGGCGCGGCCACCTGCACCGGCGCGCAGCTTGCGGCCTACGACCTATTCCAATGGGACCAGGCACTCTTGGGGGTCACGGAGCAGGGCAATTCCGGCGGGCTGGCCTCCGCAACGGGGTGCGTCGTGCAGGGAGTTGCGTCGAATTTTATTACCGTGGCGATCACCTGGCGCGGCCGGACGGCCCTGTCGAACCCCGTCAGCGATTCCGAGATCGATAACCCGGCCGGTGGCAACCTCGGCTGCGGCGCGGACAGTGGGCTCTACGATAACAACGCGGGGGACGATGCCTTTCGCCAGGTGCTCGTGGTGCGGACCTACTTAGACACATAGCAACGACATATGGCAAAGCCGATACGAACACAACGCGGGTTGACGATAGTCGAGCTGATGGTGGCGCTCGTCATCGGGCTCCTCATCACCGGGACCGCGGCCGGCCTGTTTCTGCAGGGCAGCCGCACCCACGCCGAGGACGACCGCTATGCCAGGATGCTGGAGAACGGGCGCTTTGCGCTCGACCTCTTGGCGGAGGACCTGCGCATGACGGATTTCTGGGGTGAAATGCTCGAACCCGGCTTAATCACAAACGGAGCCGGCGCGGCCGGCGAGGACTGTGGACTGAATCTGTTTTCCGGTACCGACAGACTTTTCTACGACAACAACCACGTGGGCATGACTAGCGTCACGCTGAATGTCAACACAGGGGGGTGCCTCGCGGTTACCGGGGCGATCGATCCCGGAACCGACGTGCTCGGTTTAAAGCGCGCGGCCGGCACGTCAACGACTAGTGCAAAACCGCTTCCCGTACCTAACGATCAGGTGGTTTATCTCCGTACCAATGGCACCACAGGTAGTTTCGTTAATTCCGGTACCCCAGGCGCGGGCCAGAACGATTGGGAGTATCTGCCGCGTCTCTATTACATCCGGAACAACAAGCTTTGCCGGGCGGATATCAGCGCCAACCAACTCGGCGCCGTGCCGCTGGTGCCGGAGGATGGTTGTCTGGCCGATGACGTGCAGGATCTTCATATCCAGTTCGGCATCGACACGGATGGCGACGGGGTCGCGAACCAGTATCTGTCCAATCCCACCCTACCTCAGCTTGGAACCGCCGTTCTGGCCCGTGTTTTTCTGCTGATGCGCGCGACCAACCCGGACCGCAACTACACGGACCAGAAAACCTATCAGCTCGGCGACACGCCACCGCTCGGTCCTTTCGCCGACAACTTTTATCGCAAGGTGCTCAGCACGACGGTTTCGCTACGCAACCCTACCAACCTAATCATTATGAATAATTAGGCCTATGGAGACGACTTCCTCTTTTCATCGCGGCGGACGCCGTCAGCGAGGCACGGCCTTGGTGTTTTCGATAATCATTCTCACGGCGCTGACGCTCTTGGGCGTGACCGCGGCCACGACCGGCACGCTCGGCCTCCGGATGGCGAGCAACGCCGAAGAGAACATGAACGCCTTTCAGACCGCACAAGCGGCCATCGATAATATTATGTCCAACCCCGGCGTGTTGCCGACCACGGGTCCGTTGAATATCAATTCGCCGCCGTTGCCGTTTACCGACACGACGACCGCCTTAAAGACCACGGGCGGGGAGACTATTGAGGTCAAGGCGGCGCGCACCAGTGAGTGCGGCACCCCGCCTCGTGTACGCAATTCCAGCAGCATCAAGGACTTTTCCACCATGGGCTACCGCCTGAGCTCGGACGTTGTCAGGACCGCTACCGCCCGAGGCCAATCCTCGTTACGCGAGGGATTCTTAGTGCTGATCAAGAAGTGCTAAGGAACGGCACCAGGTATGAATCACACATCCATTATATGACAGGGAGTCGTTGTATGCTTACGAAAATCCTCACCACCGTTACGACCATTGCCGTGACCCTCTTGCTCGGGATGAGCGTGCGCGCCGACGACACCGACATTTATCTGAACCCGAATGTGCCGTCCGGGGCCGAGCCTTTGGTCATGTTTAGCTTGGACTACCGGGCGAACTTGACCTCGAACGCCGCGGCCGGAGCCGAACAGTTTTTCGTAGACCAGGGTATGGGCGCCGACGTGGCCCTGCTTAAGTCCATCAGCGGCGGCAATTTCGTGTTCTTCGACGTGTTGATCCTCTCGCTCAAGCTGGTGCTGAATGATATTCAAGGTGTCAAGATCGGCTTGATGTTTAACCACAACGACGTTAACACGCCGATCGGTTACAAGGGAGAGACGCCCTCGCTAATCAACCAGCGTGGCAGCAATGGCGGCGTGATGCTGCGTGGCTTCCAGCCCTTGGTTGCGGGAGACGCCAACGGCTCGCTCAAGGAGTTTCTGGACAAGCTCATCGCACTCAAAAAGCTTAAGCCCCAGTCTAACAGTCCTGATCATCCTTATCAGGGCGCGGAGCTATTCTACGAATTTTTCCGCTACCTGACCGGCCAGAAGGTCTACGACGGCCATAACGGTTGGGTGGATTTCGAGTCGGGTGGCATTGTGGATAAGACGACTAACATGCGCTGCACAGATTTGGATGCCACTATCAACCCCGCCTGCTGGGATATGAGCATAGAAACGCCGAATCCCGTCCCCGCTACCACGCCGGCAACCTCACCGCCCAGCTACCTGACTCCTCTGAACGGGATCAGCGACTGCACTAAGATCTTCACCATCAACTTCCTGTTCCAGGTCTCACAGCAGGAAGCGGATTCAACAATTTTCACCACGCCCAAGGCCAATGGTGGACTGGGCGTTGTCGCGCCTTCCTCGCAGAGTGATTATTTCCCTCGGGTGCTAAGCTATCTGCGCGACGCGGATCTAGCGGATGGTACATTCGGAACCGTCGCCGCTCTGGACGGGAAACAGAACGTGACCTCCTATTTCATCGTCGACCCTAGCAAGATCAACAACACCACGAGCGGCTATGCCAATGCCGGAGGCACTGGCAACCCGTTACCTTTAGCCCAAGACCCCCAGGTCCTGATCGATGCTCTCAAAAATATCTTCAAGAGCATCCTGAGCGTGAGCACGACCTTCGTCGCCCCCTCGGTGCCGGTTAACGTGTTCAACCGCGCGCAAATCGCCGACGAGTTGTTTATGGCCGTCTTCCAGGCCGATGAGAACGGCAAACCATTCTGGCCGGGCAATCTGAAAAAGCTGGCCATCGTGAAGAACGCCATCACCGGCAAGACCGAGCTTCAGGACGTAAATAAAATCAACGCAATCGATATCGACGGCCGCATCAAGCGCGAAGCCTTGACCTTTTGGACAGATAAGAACACTCTCCCGGCGCCGGGCCCGACCGATGATTTTGTCGCGGGAGCGGACGGCCGTGAGGTAGAACGCGGCGGCGCGGGACAGAAAATTCCCGGACTCATGTCCGGCAGTCCGGGCGTGGTGAACGGTGCGGTGGGGACCGCCCGCCAATTGTTTACCGAAGGCGGGGCGGGGGCGCTCATTCCCCTGAACGCCGACGCCAGCACGGCCACCGATGTGTGGCCGGAGCTGACCGCCAAGTGGTTGCCGCCGGCCTCCGACCCGACCTATGCGGGGGCCAACAGCACCGAGCAGACCAAGGCCATCAATCTTCTCGGCTGGGCGCGAGGATTCGACGGGACGGGTACGACGACCAAGCGCAATTGGTTCATGGCCGATCCGCTGCACTCGCGGCCACGGCCGATCAACTACGGCGCCCGCGGCAGTTATTCCGCCACCAATCAGGATGTCCGTATTCTGATGGGGACGAACGATGGGGTCGTGCATATGTTCAAGAACATCATGCCGGACGGCAGCCACGACGGCTCTGAGACCTGGGGATTCCTGCCGCGCGAAGCGCTGCCCTTGCTCGATCGGTTGAGTGTGAACGGCGCCGGTACCCCGATACACCCGATCTCGTCCGACGGTGCACCCAGCGTGCTCGTCGATGACACCGACCTTGACGGCACCATTGAGGCCGGGGAGAAGGTGTGGGCCTTCTTCGGCATGCGCCGCGGGGGCAAGTCTTACTATGCCTTGGACATCACCGATCCGGATAGTCCTCAATTCATGTGGAAAATCACCAAGGGGGACCCGGGGTTCGAGGAATTAGGACAGACCTGGTCCGTCCCGCAAACAGGAAAGTTGGATTACACCGACGATGCTACCTACAACCCCGAAGATGTCATCGTCTTTGCCGGAGGCTACAACGGCGACGACGACGGCGATAACTTGCTCGATCTAGGCAAAGATGCCGCGAATCGAACCGGGACCGCGGGAGTCGATGACGACGAAGGCAATGCGATCTATATCGTCGAGGCCAAGACCGGCAACCTCATCTGGAAGGCTTCGGGCTGGGCGTCGGTGAGTCCGCCCATCGCGGCCACGGATGGTATCCCTGTAGGAGGCAATACTTTCGGGGTTTCTGCAATGAGGGACAGTATCCCTTCCGATGTCACCGCTGTGGATTTATCGGGCGATGGGCTCCTGGACCGCATCTATGTGGGAGACCTCGGCGGGGTTGTGTGGCGCGCCGATATCGCCAGCGACGACATCGCACAGTGGAAAGTCGGCCAGGTGCTCAGTGTCGGACGGCACGACTCTGCTAGCGGGGGCGTCGACCGGCGCTTTTTTAACGCGCCGGATGTCGCGCTCTCGAAGGATAAGGACGGGGCATTCGATGCGGTGCTGATTGGCACCGGCGACCGCGAGGACCCGCTCGACAAAAACATGGAAGATAATTTCTTCTACATGATCAAGGACCGAAACACCACGAGTGGCACGCCGCCGGTCGGCAGCCTGTATCATGACGATCTGGCGGATTTGACCATCGATTGCGTGACGGCGGGTAACTGCAGCGCGGCCACGAACGCTCTGCTCTACAACGGCTGGACCTTACAGCTTGGTGCTTCCGGCAGCGGCGAGAAGAACCTAGCGCCCGCGCTGACCCTGGGCGGCATCGTGTTCTTCACGACCTTTGAACCTAAGGCCGCGGCCAGCGCCTGCGGTCTCAACGAAGGCACGGGGTACCTCTATGCCGTGAATCTGCAAGACGCCACCCCTGTTAATAACTTTGACAGCACCAACGACGGCGCCGGCGTGACCAAGGAACGTAGTGATCAACTCGAGAGTGGTGGTATCCCGGTCCAGCCTGTGCCCATCTCGGGCGACGAGATCATCATCCAAGGCCAGGCGTCTCCTAACAACATCATGGACGTCGAGACCGCCACGAGCTGGAAGACCTTCTGGTATGACCTCTTTAATTGAGAAAAGCGTGGCTTTACTTAAGACAGGAAATGACGATGCATAGCCGAAAAAGATTACGGGGTTCTGTAAGAGGATCGTCGGCTCGCCCAGCGCTAGGCTTCACGCTGATCGAGCTCATGATCACCGTGGCCGTGGTCGCCATTTTAGGGGCAATCGCCTATCCTTCCTACCAGGAGTTCGTGCAGAGATCGCGGCGGCAGGAAGCCAAAGCAGCACTGGCGGATGCCGCCGCCCGCGAGGAGAAGTTTTACCTGAATAACAAGACCTATACCGCGACCCTGGGCGCGGGCGGTATCGGCATGCAAGCGGCCGCAGGGGAGTATACGATTGCCATTAGCGCGGCAACGGGGGCCTGCCCGATTGCTACCTGTTACGCGCTGACGGCGACGCCGACGGCGGGCGGGCCGCAGACCGGCGACACCAAGTGCGCCACCCTGACCCTGAATTCCGGTGGAGTGAAGGGCGCGTTGGGTACGATGCCTAATGAGTGCTGGTAGCAAGTACAGCGCTGCGGCATGATGCTACGAGCGAATATCGGCTCCGTATGATGCTTCGCTGCCCAGCCCGAGATGCGAGCGGCTCGCCGGGCTGATCCGCGTGCCGATCAGCCGCCGGCTCAGCGGTCAGGTGCGCAAATGTCTTAAATCGATGAGAAGGGCTGAGGAAGGTCTGCCGGCCGTATGGTCAGGACTAGATCGAGTTGCTACAAAAGCCGCCGATCATAGGGAGATTTGAAGCGCCAAAAAACTGGGTACGCAGAGACCTTTGGGACAGACCCCGGCTACCCGATTCGGGCGGCTGGGCCTAGAGCAACTTACGGAATTGCTCGACAGAGAGTCCAGCATCGCGCACAAGACCGCCCATGGTGAAGGCATTGATCGGATCGTGGCGAGGAACGGTGAGAAATGCGTTGGCCATTCGTCATCACAATATGCTTGCCTGGCGTGCAATCCAGAACCCCGCTTTCTCAAAGGCACGCACTGCATCCAGTGGTTGACGCCAGCAACTTTGGGCAATCGCTACACCGTGATCTCGACTTCGCGGACCTCTTCGCCACGGAGCTGTTCCTCGACGACAGTTAGGTACTCGCGAATGGCTTGACGGATATTGTCCAAGGCTTCCTGCTCCGAGGGTCCTTGCGACCAGCAGCCGGGCAGTCCAGGCACAGAGACGCTGTAGCCTTCGTCAGATTCGTGAATTGCGATCTTGTACTTCATTTGAACCTCCGAAAGTAGTATAGCTCTGTCGCATTTTAGATGCCCAGCTAGTGTAGTGTCTCATAAATAACTTGACAATACTCTCCGACGGAAGCGATGCTTTCTCCCATGAGAACTGCGCCACCTATCGTTCTTACTCCCGGAGAACGGGCCACCCTTGCAACATGGGAACGGGGAAGGAGTTTCCCGCTGCGGCTGATGCAACGTGCGCGAATCGTCACGATGGCAGGCGGCGGGGTCCCCAATCAAGACATCGCGCGTGAGGTGGGAGTCTCCAGGCCAACCGTT